>NZ_JPQO01000158.1 GCF_000773685.1 Acinetobacter sp. HR7
TTTATATCGAACTCAGGTTAATTTTAATGTTTCGGCTTACGGCGGTGTGCCATCACATCATGTAAGGTTTGTTCGATCAGCTCAAAATGCGATGGATCTTCTGATTTAGCAGCCTCACGTAGCAGCATCGACGTTGGATGCAACAGTTTTTGAGTTAAACGATAGGCAAATTCAGCCATCACTGTTTCCGCTTGTTCACCTTTGGCTATACGCTGCATCGCCAATGCTAATTCTTCTTCACGCAGCTGCTCGCCAAAATCACGGTAAGCATAAATGGTTTCACCGGCCATATTCACTTTTTGCTGAGTGATCAGTTCAGTAGCCAACTGATTGACCATCAGCTCGGCTTCAACTGCGGCCTGACGACGCTGCGCCAAGTTTTCATCAATCACACTTTGCAAGTCATCTACACCATACAGATAGACACCATCCAGTTTTTCAACTTTAGGGTCGATATCGCGTGGGACGGCCAGATCAACCAGCAACATTTGTTGATAACGGCGTTTCTTTAAAGCCGTTTTGACATCTGCAAAACTAATGACTTGATGCAAACTACCAGTACAGCTAGAAATCACATCGGCACGGTATAAATTGTCTGCCAACTGGTTGAAGTCAATAATTTCTACTTCAACACGATGCGCAATTTCCTGCGCCAGCGTTTCGGCACGGGCACGGGTACGGTTACAGATCAGAATCTTGCCCACACCCATTTCTGCCAGATGTTTGGCGACCAGACTATTCATTTCTCCGGCTGCCACCACCATCACCGTCAGTTTTTCCGGCTTGGAGAAAACCTGTAAAGCCAGTTGAGCAACGGCATAACCCATCGATACCGCATGACTACCCACTGCAGTTTCCGAACGCACACGTTTAGCGGCATAAAACGCATATTCAAAAATACGGTTTAAATTCGGTGAAACAGTATGAGCTTCTTTGGCTAGGGAAAGCGCTGTTTTGACCTGACCTAAAATCTGCGGTTCACCGAGCATGAGTGAATCCAGGCCACTTGCGACACGCATCAAGTGCGTCACTGCCTGCGCGTTCTCATAGCGATAGACATGATTTTGCAACTGCCTCACATCAATGCCATTTTTCTGGGCAAGCCAGTTCAGCACGAGGTCTACATTGTCAGAGATCGCGTAGATTTCAGTACGGTTACATGTAGACACCACCACCATGTCATTCAGTTCGGGGTGCTGGCTTTGCTCGGCCAATAAAGCGCTTAACTTTTCAGGGTTAAAGGCAACTTTTTCGCGTAGCTCTACAGAGGCAGTTTGATGGTTGACACCCAATGCAAAGAAAGACATATCAGGTCATCATTTCACTAAATTTATGCTATTGTGCAACATCGGTGTCATAAAAAGCATTACTTGGATCAAGAAAAAATTGCGATATATCAATAGCCGTAGTCACGGCCATACAATTAAGCAATATTCTACCACATTCTTACTTGTGGGTAGCATGGCTTCCACTGCCCAGCTTCAGGCAGCAGGAACAGTTTACCATGCCAACCCGAATTATGAAGCAATTAAACAGAGCATGATTGCCGAATTTGCTTTAGCTTCCAATGACATCCCGACTGCGCTGCATAACTATACCGTGCTGGCGATCAAGAGCAATTCCACCACCGTGAAACAGCGTGCCCTGAACGTGGCACTCGAGCATAATGATCTGCGCGCGGCACTGGATATTTCCACACATTGGGTAGTACAGGAACCGGAAGATGTGCCAGCCATGTTTTATCTGGCGCATATTGCCCTGAAAGCCCATGAATATGAGTTAGCTGCAGAGACTTTAGATAAGATTCTCAGAATTGATGATACCGCAGATCTGGAAGAAATCCTGGCTGGGATCGCGCCAGAAGATCCTGAAGACCGTAACTATCTGATTCAGGCACTCAGCACCAGCAAGGCCAAAGATAACCCGTCCATTTTGGTGTTGGTCGCCGGTCTGGAAGCGCAGAATGGTCAGTTTGAACAGGCATTAGGAACCATCAACCGTGCACTTAAGAAGCGCCCGAAATCGACCGGTTATATCCTGCTTAAAGCGAATCTATTGCAGGCACTAAACGATGAAGAACAAACCCTGAAATGGTATGAAAAAGCCAGCCGCAAGAACCGTAATAACATCGAAGTGCGTCTGGCAGAAGTCAAATACCTGATCAAGTTGAACGAGGCACAACAGGCACTAAAGAAGCTGGAAGCCATTTTAAAGAAGTGGCCGACACATGAAGAAGCGCTGTTTATTGCCGGCCTGACCAGTATCGACCTGGAACAATACGAAAAAGCGGAAAAACATTTGGTCGAGCTGCGTTATTCCGATCAATACCAGAATGAGGCCTATTACTATCTGGCGATTAACGCCGAACGTAAGCAGCATTATGAAACTGCCAAGGCCTATTACCGTCTGGTAGATGGCAGCCTGTATACCGTTTCACGCCGCAACATGATCAGCATTTTTGCCAAGCAGGATAAGCTGCCAGATGCCCTGCGCTTCCTGACCCAGGAACGGGTCAACTACCCCCAGCATGCCAGCTTCCTGTATCTGGCCCAGGCCGATATCTTGAAGAAGATGAACAACAAAAAAGCGGCGCTACGTTTGCTGGAAGAAGCCAGTAGCAACCTGCCGGATGATCCTGAACTGGTCTATGCCCAGGTATTGCTGCTGGATCCGCATCAGGATCGTGAACTGCTGGATAAACTGCTGAGGCGTTTACTGGACATTGAACCGAATAACCCGGCCTATCTGAATGCTTATGCCTATACCCTGGCGATGCAGAACCGTCGTCTGGAAGAAGCGCGTCGCTATGTCGAACTGGCCCTAGAGAATGCGCCTGAACAAGCTTCAATTCTGGATACTTTCGGTTATATCTGTTACCAGCAAAATGACTTTGCCACTGCAGTCACGGCCTGGGCCAAGGCCTACACTCTGAACCCAAGTGCCAAGCTGGGTGCTCGTCTGGCACGTTCGCTGTACATGAACGGTGATACTGAACAATTCCAACAGATCTTTAATGAATTACAACAAAAATACCCGAATGATCCTGAATTAAAACAGCTTCATTCGTTATTGTTATCCCCACCGATGAAAACGAGTTAATTTACAATGATGCTTAAGCTTCGCCAGCTGGCTTGCTGCGCCTTTGCAACAGGCACCCTGATTCTGACCGGCTGTCAGCAAATTACCAAGCCACAACCACCTGCAACGTCTGGAGTGCCAACAGCTGAAAATGAATTCCAGCTACAGGGCAAGATTGGAGTGCGTACTCCACAGCAAAGTGGCAGCGCGTTCTTTACCTGGGCACAGCAACAGGAACAGTTTGATATCGAACTGACCGGTATTCTTGGGGTTGGTAAAACCCAGATTTCAGGACAACCTGGGCAAGTGACGCTAAACAGTGCCAAAACAGGTCTAATTAAAGCTGCAACTCCAGAGGAATTACTGCAACGAGCCACCGGCTGGCAGGCGCCTATTACTCACCTGGTAGACTGGGTACAAGGCCGTCCGGCGACCATGAAAGCCCAGTTGCAAAAAGATGCCTCGCAACGCATCAGTCAGATTATTGAGGATGGTTGGACAGTGGATCTAAGCTATGCCGAGCAGTCCCGTCTGCCAAACCGTTTGATTTTAAAGCAGCCACTTGAGAGCGGCGGTGAAAACCGTATTACAATGGTCATTCAAAATCGTTAATGCATTTGACTGAAGTTCATCCATGATTCATGTTCCCTCGCCTTCCAAACTGAATTTGTTCCTCCACATTACTGGTCGCCGACCCAATGGCTATCATGAGCTGCAAAGTATTTTCCAGCTGATTGACCTGTGTGACTGGCTGGAGTTTGAGCAAACTAATGATGAACAGATTCAGATCGAAGGTCTGGCATCGGTGGATCTGGAACAGAATCTGATTTATCGCGCTGCACAAATGCTCAAGCCTTATGCAAAGACAGTTACCGGGTTAAAAATCCGTCTGGAAAAGCATATTCCGATGGGTGCCGGACTCGGTGGCGGTTCTTCCAATGCAGCAACGACCTTGATTGTGGTGAATCAGCTCTGGGACTGCGGGCTAGACACTGAACAACTGGCTGAGCTGGGCGTGAAGCTCGGTGCAGACGTGCCGATTTTCGTGCATGGCCGCAATGCCTGGGCCGAAGGTGTCGGTGAACACTTAACATTCATTGACTTAGATCAAAAACAGTTCATCGTACTGAAACCTGACTGTTTTATCAGCACTCAACTGCTTTTTTCACAAAAATCGTTGACAAGAGACACGAAGCCCTCTAAATTTTGCGCCTATCAGATATCACCATCTGATTTCGGAAATAACTTTGAGCCACTGGCAAGAAGCTTATATCCTGAAGTCGATGAAGCAATGCAGTATCTCGACCAGTTCGGTATTGCAAAGCTTACAGGTACAGGTGCCTGCGTGTTTATCGAAGTGACTAGTGATATGAATGTAAACGACATTCTGCAACATGCACCATGTAAAGCTTACCTGGTCAACAGTCTGCAAGAATCGCCATTACGTCATTTCAAGGTTTCTTAGGGGTATCGCCAAGTGGTAAGGCAGCGGGTTTTGATCCCGCCATCCGTTGGTTCGAATCCAGCTACCCCTGCCATTTTTCACCTGTAGATGTACTGTATTAGGGGTATCGCCAAGTGGTAAGGCAGCGGGTTTTGATCCCGCCATCCGTTGGTTCGAATCCAGCTACCCCTGCCATCTTACAGTTGCATCGAATTCCAGGGGTATCGCCAAGTGGTAAGGCAGCGGGTTTTGATCCCGCCATCCGTTGGTTCGAATCCAGCTACCCCTGCCATTTTCTCGAAAAAGACAGAATATGCTTTTGCAGTAAGAGTGTTAATTTACCTTGACACAATACCGCAAAAATATTAAAGTTCTGCCGCATTAGGGGTATCGCCAAGTGGTAAGGCAGCGGGTTTTGATCCCGCCATCCGTTGGTTCGAATCCAGCTACCCCTGCCATCTATTCCCATATATTCTAACCGCCAAGGGTGCTTCATGCCCAATCTTGTCGTTTTTAGTGGAACCGCGCATCCACAATTCGCCCAAAAAGTCGTAAGCCATTTACACATTCCTCTAGGTGCTGCTTCTGTTTCAACCTTTTCTGATGGTGAAATCGCTGTAGAAATTACTGAGAATGTACGTGGTAAAGACGTATTTATCGTACAGCCTACTTGTGCCCCAACCAACAATAACCTGATGGAAATTCTGGTTATGGCTGATGCATTGCGTCGTGCAAGTGCTGGTCGTATTACTGCCGTAATCCCTTACTTCGGTTATGCCCGTCAAGACCGTCGTCCTCGCTCTACTCGTGTACCGATTACCGCAAAAGTAGTGGCAGACATGCTGACTACTGTAGGTATCGACCGCGTAGTGATGATCGACCTTCACGCTGACCAGATCCAAGGTTTCTTCGATATTCCTGTCGACAACATCTACGGTACTCCAGCCCTGCTTGCTGACTTGCGTCAACAGTCTCATGACAACCTGATGGTTGTTTCTCCAGACGTTGGTGGTGTGGTTCGTGCTCGTGCTGTTGCAAAACAGATGGGTGATATCGACTTGGCCATCATCGATAAACGTCGTCAAAAAGCGAATGAATCACAAGTGATGCATTTGATTGGTGATGTAAAAGATCGTGACTGTGTCATCGTCGATGACATGGTGGATACTGCAGGTACCTTGTGTAAAGCGGCTGATGCATTGAAACAGTTCGGTGCACGTCGTGTGGTTGCTTATGCAACTCACCCAGTATTGTCTGGTAAAGCACTGGAAAACCTGAAAAATTCTGTGATCGATGAACTGGTTGTGACTGACACCATTCCTCTTTCAGAAGAAGCTCAAGCTCTTGGTAAGATTCGCCAGGTTTCTGTAGCAAGCATGGTTGCAGAAACAATTCGTCGTATTAACAACGAAGAATCTATTAGCGCAATGTTCGATTCTTATCTATAATAGTGCGCTGAATTTCCAAAGCCCTGCCTTTTGGCGGGGCTTTCTATCACCAGACTGGTCGCAAGTCTGGTCAACTTAAACTTAAATAGGATGTCTATCATGGCAAACTTCGTATTAAACGCAGCAGCACGTGATGAAGCACAACAAGGGAAAGGTGCGAGCCGCCGCCTTCGTCTTCAAAACAAAGTACCTGCTATCATCTATGGCGGTGAAGCTGCTCCTGTAGCTGTAACTCTTGAACTTCGTCAGCTTGTTAAAGCTTTAGAAAGCAACGCTTTCTTTGAAGAAGTTATTGAAATCAACGTTGACGGTAAAACTGAAAGCGTGAAAATCCAAGCGCTGCAACGTCACCCAGCTAAAAATACTCCAATGCACGCTGACTTCAAACGCGCATAAGTATTAATGGTGTAAATTAGTGTCAAATATTTCACTGATTGTTGGTTTGGGCAACCCAGGTTCTGAGTATGCCCAGACCCGCCATAATGCAGGCTTCTGGTTCATTGAACGCCTTGCAGACCAATATGGCATTTCCCTCAAAAAAGACCCAAAATTCAATGGATTTAGCGGTCGAGGCAATATCGAAGGCCAAGACGTTCGTCTGCTTCTGCCCACAACATTCATGAACCGTTCCGGTCAAAGTGTTGTGCCTTTTGCCAAATTTTATAATATCGCCCCTGAGTCAATCCTGATTGCTCATGATGAACTGGATATGAACCCTGGTGTCATTCGCCTGAAAACTGGCGGCGGCCATGGTGGTCATAATGGTTTACGCGATATCGTGCCGCATATCGGTCCAAACTTCCATCGCCTGCGCATTGGCATTGGTCACCCAGGTTCTAAAGAACGCGTGACAGGTCATGTATTGGGTAAAGCCCCAAGTAGCGAACAGACCTTGATGGATGATGCGATCACACATGCTTTATCTCGCATGAAATTACTGGTCAATGGTGACGTACAGCAGGCCATGAACCAGATTAACGCCTACAAACCAAACTGATCATTCTATAAATTGTTCAACAATCTTTCTTGCCATCTTGTTCATTTCAGAGCAAAATGCGATTGCTCGATTGTTCATCATTTAGCAAGCAAGACTGATTTAACCATAAGATTAAAATCTTAGGTCCACCAAGGAGACGCTAGCCATGCTATCTCGTTTATTAAAAGCTAAAATCCACCGCTGTGTCGTGACACAAGCAGAATTACATTATGAAGGTTCTTGTGCGATCGATGGCATTCTCCTGGATTTGGCAGGTATCCGCGAATATGAAGAAATTCATATGTGGAACGTAACGAATGGTAAGCGTTTTACCACTTACGCCATCCGTGGTGAAGAAGGTTCAGGTATCATTTCTGTTAATGGTGGTGCAGCCCTGCAAGCAGACGTGGGTGACATCATGATCATCGCGACTTTCGGCGACTTCACTGAAGCTGAAGCAGATGCGCATAAACCTCGTCTTGTTTATGCAAACCCGGACAATACCGTAAACCACACTGCAAACTGCATTCCAGTTCAGGTGGCTTAAGCGTTGGATTCAAAAAAGCCTGCAGCTGCAGGCTTTTTATTGTCTGGAAAATCTCCTAAAAATACTTCTAACTTTTCTCTGCCCAGTTCTTCTGGCTTTCACAATTCAGACTGTTTAAATTCTTATCGACTAATCCAGCCAGTAAAGCTTGTCCGTCTGGCTTGATCCGTAACTCAGCATATTTGGCATTGCGATAGCAAGGCTCCAGACCTTCGGCAAACAGAAAACTATTCGCTGCAGGATAGAGATTCTGTAAATGATTGGTTGGATTCTTAAGCACTAATCGAGCTGTGTTCTCTGGATTAGCCTTCAAATGATTCTGATTAAAACTGGTCTGAATTACCCGACGCTGGGCATCTAGTTGTACATAGCTCAATATTTTGGACTGATTCTGTATCTGTTGTTGCAAAGCTTCTCGCAGTTTATTGTTTTCGTGACTCTCTTCCCCTGGATTGCCCTCCCTGACACCATCAAAATACAATTCATAATTGAGTGTCATATAATCGCCTTGCAACATGGATCTCGGATCAACGGGTGCCAGCTCGACATAAATCGACTGGCTGTTTTGCAAATGGGATTCATGTTTTAGAATCAGCCCGGCAAAGACCAGAATACTGATAAATGCCAAAATAATAGGAAACTGCTTTTTCATATAGTTTCCTCCGGTACAAGATTAATCTTGACTTGTTTTAATCCATAAACCAGCAGCCAAACCATAAGACCAGAAATAAAAATAGTCAGGCTTTTGACAAGGAAGCTGAGTCCCAAGTTGTAATACAACATCCACAGCCAGAAGATCAGCAAGAGAATCAACAACCCTTGGATTAGTGTTTGTTGACTAGACACAGCCCACGACATGAGAACCAAAATAATAAAAATCTCAAAATAGCCCAGCAGGATAAGCAAGACACCAAAAGCAGGAATTAGCCACAGCCATTTTTCTGAAAATTGTGGCAAGTTTTGCCAGATAAAGCTGAGCAATAACAGGCCTGGAAGAAGATAAAACAATAAAATCCGATCCCAGCTAAACTGCCCAATGTCCTGCCAATAATTTAATCCTGTTACAGATTGAACCAGCGCTGAACCGGCCAACATGGCAATCATCCAGAGATAAACACTTTTACAATAACTTGAGACCTGCCAATAAGGTGCAGTCAGAAATAGTAGGATAAAAATCAAATAGTTCAGGCTTAAGGCAAGCGTAATCATCACATCATCATGCTGAAAGGAAGTTTCCAAAGCCAAAACTGCAATTCCCAGTACATGTGCGATCAATAGCTGCAAGGTCAAAATAAACCAGTGCATACGGTTCAGTAGGGTAAAACCCAACATTCCCAGTTGCAGCAGCCAGACCAGCAAGAAACTATCAGTTAATAATTCAGTATGCATTAGGGCAGCCGCTTGTCCACAGACCCACAAGCAATAGGCGAACTGCCGCAGGAAAATTGATGTCTGTTGATTCAGTAATTTCCAGGCGATGCCGATAAATACCAGACCCAAGACAATCGATACTGCTTTCCAATAGGTGAGCAATAGTACTGCCAGAATAATTCCAGCAATCCAGGCACCCAGTGCCAAAGGAATGACGGAAAATTTCGTTTGAGGAAAGATTTTCTTGAGTGCAAAACTAATCAGCGCAAACCAGCCAAAAATCAGCATAGCCAATACAAATAAGCCAGCAGCTGAATTGGTCAACTGATCATCCACCAACTCAAATAGCCATAAACTTAAGCTGGCAGCCAGACCAGCGATGAACAGAATTGTTTCCAGTACCTGATGTTTGCAATAAAAATAAACAGCTGCAGCAATTGGCAGAATCAGTGAGGAAACCAAATACCTTAATTCAAAATGATGGGTAAACTGCATCATGCTACTGATCGAAATAGCGATAATGAATGCAATAAACAGGTAACGAAGTAGCGGGTAATAACGTATGGTAAAAGCAAAGCTAACTGCCGTGAGCAGGTTTAATCCTAGTAAATACAACCCTACTGCCCTTGCCATCCAGAAACTTTGTTTAAAATAGAAATAAAGGGCTAATTGGCTGACGACACAGAGCATGACAAAAATGCCGATATTGGAACGATACAACCATGGCAACAGCAACACCGACCAGAGTAGAAACAACTGATAACTGTCTGCGCCCGTTTGATAAATCTGTCCAATTACAGCCAGAGTTAATCCCAACATCAGCCCAGATACAGCATCCAGACTTTGTCTAAGCCAGTTTCGCTTACTAAACCCTACACTTGCTACCGTACTGCAAAGTAAAATCAGCATCGGTATCGCCAGCTGAACCTGATCCGGCAGCATCCACCAATTCGCCGCAAGCAAATACACAAAACTGACTGCAATCAGTAGCAGTCCTAAAATTTTCAGATAATGTAGCACCTCTGCATGACAAAACATTAAGGGTGAAAATTGATAATTCTGGATCCGCTCAGTTTTCTTCATAGTTCGCATGATTGATCAATTTCTATTCTTGTTCGCTAAATAGCATGTTTCCAGCTTTTTGCTAAAACGCCAAGACAATTCAGATTATCTGTTTTACTTATCTGAAATTCTGCAAATACGTGACTTATCAAACTATCCCATCTTTTAAAAATCAGGACTATAATGACCTTACATCGCTTCAGGGCGGGGTGAGATTCCCCACCGGTGGTAATTTCAGCATTGCGGAGTTCAATGACTGAATCAGCCCACGAGCGGTCAATTTCGATTGATCTGCAGATCTGGTGCGACTCCAGAGCCGACGGTATAGTCCGGATGAAAGAAGACGAAAGCAGTACAGCATGTTTTATGTGAAACATAAAACTGTTTTGCCATAAGCCTATTTTCACTATGTCCTGAAATGTTCAATCGTACTTTTACTTTACGTGAGCGTTTCAATGTCCAGTTTGATTCAACCCGAAATTTTCTTTTCTGCACTCGCACCTGCTGAACAGCGTATCCTTCAGGCTCTTAACGACATCCGTCAGGGCAAACCTGTGTTGGTCATGGATGATTTTGATCGCGAAAATGAAGCCGATCTGATTATCGCAGCAGAGACCCTGACTGTCGAAACCATGGCCCGCATGATTCGCGATGGTTCAGGTATCGTATGCTTATGCCTGACCAATGAGCTGGCGGATCACTTAGAACTACCACCAATGGTGGCAGACAACTCCAGTCACTTTAAAACTGCATTTACCGTAACCATCGAAGCAGCTGAAGGTGTAACCACTGGTGTTTCTGCCAAAGACCGCACGACTACAATTAAAGCAGCAATTAAAGATGGCGCTGTTGCCAGTGACCTGAACCGTCCGGGCCACGTATTCCCGTTACGTGCCCGTGAAGGCGGTGTACTGACCCGTCGTGGTCATACTGAAGGTACCATTGATCTGGCACGTCTGGCTGGACTGAAACCTGCTGGTGTATTGTGTGAACTCACCAATCCGGATGGCACGATGGCTTCTGGCATTCAGGTACTCTCTTATGCACAGACCCATCAACTGACCGTGATTACCATTGATGAGCTGGTGCAGTATCGTCAGCAACATAATGTTTAAGATTTAAAGATAAAAATCCCGGCTTAAGCCGGGATTTTTTGTTTAATAAATATGCTTTCATATCAGAACAGAAAATATCCCATACAGTGCAACAGCCAATAGAATCAACCCGCATAATCCCAGCAAATAAGTATACAGCTTGGATTTGGCAAATCGTTGGAAGCCCAGATAGACCAGCGATAAGGTCAAAAAATCCAGCACAATCCAGCTGATGGTTAGAATCACCAAACTTAAATTCAGGTTTGGTGTAATGCTTATAAACTGCGGGAAAAATGCAGCAAAGAAAATAATATCTTTGGGATTGGAAATACCGACCAGAAACCCGGTTCGGAATCCGCCCTGTACTGGCTGCAAGCGTTGTGGACTGGTTGAACCCTGCCCTTGCCAGATTTCCCGAAATATCTGAATTCCCAACCAAGCTATATAAAGACAACCAAGTAGCTTGATGCCATTCAGCCAGTTTTCATTGACGACCAATAAGCCTTTTAAACTAAGGATAGATAAGCTGATCAGTACCAGTGAAGCAAAATTTGTCCCGAAAATGGTCTGTAAAGCATGCTTATAACCACCTTTCAATCCCGCGCTGGCGACGAGCAACATCACTGGCCCTGGCGTAGCAATCATGATCACCACAGCTAGACAGTACAGTAGATATTCAGTGATGTTCATCTTCGTTTATCTTAGCTAAATTTCGCCTATAAAAAAGAGGACTTATTCGTCCTCTTCTCCCATCTGAATCAAGTGCTGACTAATACCATCAGCACGCAGGAAAGCCAAATCATAACTGGCTTTGGCCAGTGCCAGTACTCGACGTTCAAATTCATCCCAGAGCGGACGTACCTGTTTATAATGAATCCCCAAACCACTTTCATCGGTAAAATGCCTGTTTTTTTCACAAAGTTTTAGAGCGTGGTACAGCTTGCGTCCCTTGCTGGCATCCTCACGCAGACGCACCCGTTTCGACAAGACAAAAGTTTCCACTTTGGCCAGATTCGCCATCGGCAGCATCGGGACCAAGATCTGGTCAAGCTGTGCATCCAGACGGCACCAAACAGCGGTATGCTGCTCCGTTGTATAAGTATTCCATTGAATCACTTCATGATTAAAACGGCGACAACCGCGACATACCGCATCACCAAATACGGTCGAGCAACGCCCTGCACAAGGAGTTAAAGATGCAATATGACGATCTGAACTCAAAATCCACTCCATCTACGCTGAATCATTCAGCGCTATTTTAGTTCTGCGAAATACTTAAGCCGGCATGACTATACACGCTCTCCCCCGCGAATTGAAGCCTATTTAAATCCCAGTGTTTTACTCGCATAATCATGCAAATCACGCTAAAATGTGCGCCTTTCAAATATCATGCTACGTTGGAGTATTCCATGAACGCTACTGTAGAACAGCTTGCACCTGTAGAACAGCAAGCGACGACTGGTTGGGTTGTTGCCGCACTTTATCAATTTAAGGAAGTTCAAGATCCTGCCGATCTTCAACAACGCCTTTTAGATCTGGTAAAAACCATCAACCTTTGCGGTACTCTGATTGTGGCAGGTGAAGGCATCAACGGTACTGTTGCCGGTGACCGTGAAGCGATCGACAAGATTCATCAGTTCCTTCTGAACGAAGGTTTTCATGATATGGAATATAAAGAGTCTCATAGCTCTGACAAGCCATTCCGTAAAATGAAAATCAAGCTGAAAAAAGAAATCGTGACTTTAGGTGTGCCGGTGAAGCCACGCGATTTAGTCGGCCACTACCTTGATCCTAAAGAATGGAACGAACTGATTGCCCGTGACGACGTAATCCTGATCGATACACGTAATGACTACGAATATAAAGCAGGTACCTTCAAGGGTGCCATCGACCCGAAAACTGAAACTTTCCGCGAATTCCCTGAATACGTGAAGAAAAACCTGGAACAGCACAAGGACAAGAAAATTGCCATGTTCTGTACCGGTGGTATTCGCTGTGAAAAATCAACGTCTTTACTGCTGCAAGAAGGCTTTAAAGAGGTGTATCACCTGAAAGGTGGTATTCTGAAATACTTGGAAGAAACCCCTGCAGAAGAAAGCCTGTGGGAAGGTGAATGTTTCGTATTTGACGGCCGTACTGCAGTGACTCATGGTGTCGAAGAAGGTCAAAACGTGAAATGCCATGCATGTGGCTGGCCATTGACTCCAGAAGAAGTAGCGCTGCCAAGCTATGAACACGGCGTTTCTTGTGTGTACTGTATTGACAAGACTACAGAAAAGCAGAAAGAAGGCTTCCGTATGCGTCAGTCACAAATTCTGGCAGCAAAGCGTAAACGTCTCTAAGCGCTGGATTGTAAAGATAGATAAAAAAGCTCTCATTTGAGGGCTTTTTTTTACACAAGATTCACAGTCCGCATAAAAAAACATACAGGCCTTAACCAAGAGTCCAGTTTAATTCAAAAAACTCCTGCTAATCTATTTGTAGTCAGCATTTTTGCGCTAAGTGTTTAATTAAGAATATATTTTTTATATAAAAAGGAACACAATATGGCCAATTCCTATGTAAAATTTCAAAACAATCAAGACAATATTGTGCAGTTTCGCCGCAAGGAATTGCATAAAATGCAGCCCCAAATTGTACCTGCGGCAGATGTAGATACCGTCAATGAAATGGAACAGCTGGAACAGGAATCTCATTTATTTATCGTAGTTCTCGGGACAGTGATCGGAGCCATTCTTGCCCTGTTTATTGGCTATCACCTCAATACCGGTATTGTGCAGTTTTTACTGCTGAGTATATTGCCTGTATTTAGTGCCTATTTTTTGCGCCGCGTGTATATCTATACCCTGACACACAGTTAAAAAGCTTATGTACAATTTTCATACTTTACCCATCTACTGATAGTCCGTAGGATAAAAGCAATATTTTCAAATAATTGCTGCTTATGAATCTGACCGAATGGATTATCTCTGTGATGGAACAGCTGGGCTATTGGGGGATTGCCCTGTTGATGTTCCTGGATAATGTCTTTCCGCCCATTCCTTCCGAAATCATCATGCCATCCGCTGGCTATTCCGCTTCCCAGGGTGAATTACTCTTGGTCGGTGTCATCATTTCTGGCTGTATCGGTTCATTACTCGCAGCAGCTGTGCTCTACTGGATCGGTTACAAGTTTAGCCATGAAGCGATTTTTAGATTCGTCGATCGTTATGGCAAGTATCTGTTTATCAAATCTGAAGATGTGAAAAAGTCACTGACATGGTTCGAACAGTATGGGCATCGAATTGTCTTTGCCGGAAGAATGGTACCTGCGGTACGTTCCCTGATCAGCATTCCTGCCGGTATGAGCCGCATGCCTTTCTGGAAATTCATGTTTTACAGCAGCTTGGGTACCATTATCTGGACCACCTTTTTGGCTTGTGTCGGTTTTTACTTTGGTGAAAACCAAGAACTGATGCAGCAGATTTTTAGCAAGGTCAGTCATGTGATTGTGGCAATTGTAATGATTCTTATCGCTTGGGTTTTATATCGTAGACAGCAGCGTAAAAAGCGTCCATCCTGAAGGAAAACCTTGATAAGGAGGCCACCGCAATGTCTCATTATCTGAAATACTTTGCCCTGATTTATTCAATCTTGCTAATTGTCGTCGGCATGATTGTGTACTGGCTGAATCTCGGTGCCGTTATTTTCATTCCTGCGTTAATTGCCTCGGCTTTTCTGTCTGCCCGGCATTTTGCACATCGGGAATTACGCCTCCCCACTCCAGAAGAGAAAAAGACACTGGTCTGGGGTTCTACTATTGTAGGGATGACTCTTGGCTTTATTTTTATCTTTGCAATGATTTGGCTGCACCCTTATACCGATGAAATTTTCACACGAATCGGTTACTTAGGTCGGGGTCCGAATTCCTTTATTGTCGCCGCCCTGATCGCGTTACATGCCGGATTGTTCCATATTGCCTATCAGGGCTATGCGCGTTACAGCCTGACTAAAATACCTAAGAAGCATGCCTAATCACAAAATCTTTTCTTCCAGTCACGTGATACTTTCAAGTATCACGTGACATTAGTCATATTTTTCATACTTTAACTTGCTGAATATTTCACCAATTTATTACAATTAAGACACTTGCTGATGATATAGCTTTCTTTTTTGAGCCGATAAGCAACAACAATAAAAATACATCCTTGAGATAAAAATGATGATGAAAAAATATTTGGGTTATTTCACTATGGTATATCTGATCGCAATTTTGATCGTAGCCGGATTAGACATGTGGATTGATATTCCGGGCAGCAGCACTGCTATTCCCGCCCTGTTCGGTGCAGGGACAGCCGCAGCAATCAAATTTGTTCAGGATCAGCAACGCCAGCCCAATGTACAGGAGAAAAAGCAGCTGGTCTGGGGCTGCTTGGGCATTAGCATACTGATTAACCTTATTCTGTCCTTGTCGATGTTGGCGATTTCTACCGAACGGGAAATCATCCTGGGTTTGCTGGAATCATTACCTTTCGGGATCTGGATCCTGGTATTAATGCTCGGCCTGGCAATTCAATATATCGTTCTGGCCTTATGTTTTGGCTGGATGAGTAAAACAGCACTGAAAGGTCTAGAAACCAGAAAACAGGCCAAATAATCACTTCTTTCAAAATAGCAGATATAAAAAAAGCACCCGAAGGTGCTTTTTTTGCTTTCGATTGAATTAACCTGGAGTATGGTACATCAGGTACAATTCATTCAGATTTTCTGGAATTTCTTCCGCAAGCTCGTCCATTAACTGACCGTTGCGACGGAAAGATTCCATTTGTGGATCTTCTTCATCGATACCACTGAAGACCATGATTGGCAGGGTTAAATCTACCAGTTGTTCTTCAAACTCTTCTGTGAACCATGCTTCTTCGTTCAGGAACATTGCATCTACAAAACCGACACTCCAGTCACCTAGACTAGATTCGGTATCCGCTTCTTCAATTTCGAACGGAAAGGTGATGCCTTCTTCATTGGCCAAGCTTTGACGGATCGATTCTAACCATGCTTTAACCTGATTGATGATTTCTGCAGGCACTTTTTTCTGATTGCCTTCAAAAAGTTCATCTAACCATCTGTCAAATTGTGGACCAACGGCAATCGCACACAGGAAACCATGAGTTGCCGCGAAATCCAGACCATACTCATTTTGGTCGCCATCCAGATAGTCACTCAACAGGTCTAAATCTAAAGCACTCATCTAATATCCAAACTTAAAAATTTTGAAAGGACTAGCATAGCATTTATTTATGCCAGGCTAAATCCGAATTCAGTCTTCGTCGTCGTCGAAGTCATCGTCGTCGAAGTCATAGTCAAAATCCTTGAGTTCGCGCTCAAGACGGCGTTGTGATAACAGGTCGTCAATCAAGCGACGTTTTTCTAACGACTCTTTTGCACTGATCTTGCTCGATGCTTCATCGAAGTTAACATCATCATCACCGTAGTTATCATCTAGTTCAAAATCTGTAGAAGACACTAAAACTACCTCATTGTGAAAAATGTAAAGGGTCCTGAGCGCTATTTATCTTGCCTAAAATTTCTTGTCAAGTTTTATTTTTTATTTTGTAGTTTTATACGTTTATGGACTTGTACTAACCCTGTAATATTGTGTATTTATGAACAGGGTATTTTTTGAATATTTTTTATTCAGCCTTAAACCTGAACGATTCTGAAACAAGAGCAGGAAATATACTTGAAAATATAAGCTTAGCCCCAATATAGGTATTCAATTGTTGTTCAAACATATTTATTAAAATCATGCTTGACTGATCAATTCCAAAACTATTTTAGGTGAATTGTGCTATCATGCACGGTTTTTCACTGCCACAGATTCAACGAAGAGTAAGCAAAGATGAGCGATATGACTTCCCCTACTTCGCAAGTAGCGGCTCTGATTAGCCGAGGCAAAGAACAAGGTTATTTAACCTTCGCTGAGGTTAACGATCATCTCCCGGACTCAATCACAGAAAGCGAACAGATTGAAGACATCATCCAGATGTTGAATGATGTTGGTATCCCGGTGCATGATCGCGCGCCTGAATCTGATGATGCGATGTTCGAGGATACTGCAGAGGCTGCCGATGAAGTTGCAGAAGAAGAAGCTGCAGCAGTACTTGCATCTGTAGAGAATGAGCCAGGTCGTACAACAGACCCTGTACGCATGTACATGCGTGAAATGGGGACCGTTGAACTTTTAACGCGTGAAGGCGAAATTAGCATTGCGAAACGCATTGAAGAAGGTATTCGTGACGTTCTGCACTCAATTGCTTACTGGCCAAATGCCGTAGAAGTTGTACTACAAGAATACAAAGATTATGAAGCAGGTGAACGCCGCCTTGCTGACATTCTGTCAGGTTATTTAGACCCTGAAACTGATGATGATATTCCGGAAGTTTTGGAAGAAGAAACTGAACTGGAAGATGATGAAGATTCAAGCACCAAGTCAACCAAAGATGTAAAACTGGATGACGATGAAGAAGACGAAGAGTCTGATGGTAATGATGATTCTGAAGGTGATTCAGGTCCAGATCCAGAAATTGCCAAAGTTCGTTTTGCTGAACTCAGCGATGCCTGGAAAAATACTAAATCAGTTCTGGAAAAACACGGTCGTAACAGCAAGGAAGGTGAAGAAGCCCTTCAAGCGCTTGCTGCTGTGTTCATGATGTTCAAGTTTACGCCACGTCTGTTTGACATCATTTCCGAAATGATCCGTGGTACACACGACCAGATCCGTGGCGCTGAACGTGAAATCATGCGTTATGCCGTGCGTCGTGGCCGTATGGACCGTACCCAGTTCCGTACTTCTTTCCCAGGTCAGGAATCTAATCCAGGCTGGCTGGATGAGCAGATTGCGAAAGCACCTGCGGATCAGAAAGCTTATCTGGAAAAAGTACGTCCAGACGTACTGGCCTTCCAGCAAAAAATTGCTGACATTGAAAATGATCTTGGCCTGAAAGTTCGTGACATCAAAGATATCGCGAAACGCATGGCGGTGGGTGAAGCGAAAGCACGTCGTGCCAAGAAAGAAATGGTTGAAGCAAACTTACGTCTGGTAATTTCGATTGCGAAGAAATACACCAACCGTGGTTTGCAATTCCTTGACTTGATTCAAGAAGGTAACATCGGTTTGATGAAAGCCGTGGATAAGTTTGAATACCGTCGTGGTTATAAATTCTCGACCTATGCAACATGGTGGATTCGTCAGGCGATTACCCGTTCGATTGCCGACCAGGCACGTACCATTCGTATTCCAGTACACATGATTGAAACCATTAACAAGATCAACCGTGTATCTCGTCAATTGCTTCAAGAAATGGGTCGTGAACCAACACCGGAAGAACTGGGCGAACGTCTGGAAATGGATGAAGTGAAGGTTCGTAAAGTACTGAAAATCGCGAAAGAACCGATTTCGATGGAAACTCCAATCGGTGATGATGAAGATTCGCATTTGGGTGACTTCATTGAAGACAGCAACATCACTTCACCAGTGGATGCTGCAACTTCAGAAGGTTTAAAAGAAGCGACTCGCGAAGTACTGGAAAACCTGACTGAACGTGAAGCGAAAGTTCTGAAAATGCGTTTCGGTATCGACATGCCAACGGATCATACTTTGGAAGAAGTGGGCAAACAGTTCGATGTAACCCGTGAACGTATCCGTCAGATCGAAGCCAAAGCACTGCGCAAGCTGCGTCATCCTTCCCGTTCTGAACACTTGCGTTCATTCCTGGAAAATGACTAAGTTTTGATACAAACTTGGAGACTTGAAATTTCTTCAACTGTCTCCATTTTGTATTGCAATACACCCAAACGCCTGCACCATGCAGGCGTTTCGAATAAGGGGACTACATGTTAGACCGTACACCTTCTCGTGAACTCCGCGAAGATCTTTGGGTTTTCCCAATGGACTACCCGATCAAACTCATTGGCTTGGCAGGTGAAGAACTGCTGACTGCTGTGGTGGATATTTTTACCAAACACTTCCCTGAATTTGATGGCAACAGTGTCACTATTACCCCATCACGTACGGGTAAATATCACTCCATCACTGCACAACTGCGCTTCCTGGAACTGGAACAAGTGCATGCAGTATATGCAGACTTGGCAGCTTGCCCACTAATCAAGACTGCACTTTAAGATTATTCTGCTCCAACCTTGGCAAATTAAAAAACACGCTTTCGGGCGTGTTTTTTTATGCCTGAATTGTCCATCATGACATTTACTCAAGATCACTCCCCTATCTGTGCCTGAAATCATTATAATTCTTTACAGTATTATTCAATTTTCTAAGGACGCATACTGTGACAGCTGCGGTTCAAAAACCTTCCCTAATGATCCGTCAATATAAAGACCTGACTCCCTACGAAGACCGTTTTCTGGAAATGAAAAGCTTCACGGAAAACCGTGATGAAAACACCCCGGATGAATTGTGGATTTTGCAGCACCATGATGTCCTGACCCAAGGCCAAGCAGGTAAACCGGAACATATCCTGATTCCAACCAATATTCCGGTGATTCAGACCGATCGTGGTGGTCAAGTCACTTGGCATGGCCCAGGCCAGCTGGTGGCTTACTTTATGTTTGACCTAAACCGCTTAGGCTGGAATGTCCGCACCTTGGTCTCTTATGCCGAAAACCTGATGATCCAGCTCCTAAAAAATCATGGCATTGAAGCCTATGCCAAACCGGATGCACCGGGCGTGTATGTCGGTGAACGCAAGATCGGTTCACTGGGCTTTAAAATCCGTAAAGGTCGCAGCTATCATGGTTTGGCGCTGAACATCAACTGTGACCTAACCGGTTTCCATACCATCAACCCTTGTGGTTATGCAGGTTTAGAAATGGTGCGGATTCATGACCTGATTGATAACCCGCCGAATTTTGATGACTTGTGTGTTGAAATTATTGAAACTTTAACCAGCAGCGGTTACTTTAAGGACGTGACTGTCGAGCAAAGATAATCCTTTGCATTTCAATAATAAATAAATTAGAGTAATTACTCTAAATAAATAATTCCAGGTAGGGATCATCACGTGATTGCAACTAAATCCGTTAAACCTGCTTTGCAACAAGCCTATGTCAAACTCATGATGGATGTGATTGGCCGTGGCTTGGTCATGGCAAGTCAGGTCGATGAGGAAATCAAACAGGAAGTTGCCCAGTTTCCGGCGAATTTCACACTTTCCATGAAAGTCTTCCCGAACGGCCCAGCCTTTATTGCCCGGGTCACTGAAGACAAGCAGCTTGAATTGGTGAAGTCCTTGGATGGAAAACCGGACCTCACCATCACCTTTAAACATCTGCATCATGCATTTTTGGTATTTTCTTTCCAGGAAAGTACCTCACAGGCGTTTGCTAATGACCGCATGATTGCCGATGGCGATATTTCCTATGCAATTCGCCTAGTGCGTTGCCTGAACAAAATGGAAGCTCTGATTTTGCCAAAACTGCTGGCACAACTGGCGGTAAAAGAATATCCAAGCAATCTCAGCCTGAAAGAAAAAATAACCGAAGCAGGCTCAATTTATTTAAAAGTCGCTCAATCTTATCTGAAACGGAGTGTATAACATGGCAAAACCTTATTATGAATTTTTCTGTCCAGTCAAAATCATTGCTGGTCATGCCGCGTTAGAACACATTCCTTTTGAACTGGCGACTTTAGGTGCCAAACGTCCACTGATCATTACTGACAAAGGCGTACGTGCCAACAAATTACTGGTACCCATTGAAGCGGCTTTTGAATCGACTGAAGCTGAAATTGCGGCGATTTTTGATGATGTCCCACCGGACTCAAGTCTGGAAACGGTACGTAAAGCCGCCCAACTGTACCGCCAAAACAATTGTGACGCGATTATTGCCGTGGGCGGTGGTTCAGTGATTGATACCTCTAAAGCGACCAATATTCTGGTTTCCGAAGGTGGTGATGACCTGCTGCAATACTCAGGTGCACACAACCTGCCTAAGCCACTGAAACCGTTTTTCGTGATTCCAACGACTTCGGGTACAGGCTCTGAAGTGACCATGGTTGCGGTGGTATCGGATACAGAAAAGAACGTGAAAATGCCATTCGCATCCTACTATCTGATGCCGCATGCCGCAATTCTGGATCCACGTATGACCCAGACCCTACCACCGCACCTGACTGCAATGACGGCGATGGATGCGATGACCCATGCGGTAGAAGCCTATACCTGTATGGCCGCTAATCCGATTTCTGATGCTTATGCAACAGCTGCAGTAAAAAAAGTCAGCGAGAACCTATTTAAGGTGCTGGACAACCCAACCGATGCGCAAGGTCGTCTGGAACTGGCTCAAGCTTCGACTATGGCCGGCATTGCCTTCTCTAATTCAATGGTCGGTCTAGTTCATTCCCTGGGTCATGCGCTAGGTGCAGTCGCTCACCTGCCACATGGTCTGTGTATGAACCTGTTCCTCCCTTATGTCCTGGAATATAACAAGGAAGTGAATGGCGAGAAGATTGCCGATCTGCTGCTGCCACTCGCAGGTCCAGACATCTATGCCCAAACACCAGGTCACTTACGTGCCGATAAAGCTATTGCCAGCATTCTGGCGATGCGTGACCGCATTTATGCCTTGACGAAATTGCCTCGTACATTAAGTGAAACAGGTAAGGTTTCTAAAGCACAATTAGACGAAGTTGCCGAGAAAGCATTGAATGATGGTTCCATCATTTACAACCCGAAAGAAGCCACTCTAGAAGATTTGAAATCGATCTTAAAAAAAGCTTGGTAATTCTTGAAAAATAAGCGAATATAACCGCAAATTCAGGCCTGATGTTTTTTTGAACATCAGGCTTTTATCATGCGTGAAAGGATGCCGATAAATTATGATCACTTTGGCACATTTCATGCTGTAAATATCTCAAAAAAATTGCTAGCAAAAGTTTTCATTCTGGAGTAGATTGGCGCGCTTTTGCTTAATTTGTAGGGGGGATCGTTCGTCTCAAACGATCCTTATTAAATATGACTGATCCTTGATCAACGATTAAGAGGATAACGCCGTTGACAAATTTATCTGGGACTCAATCGGCAGCTAAACTGCAAAAAACGCTAGGACTCTGGCACATCATTATTATTGGTTTAGCTTATATTCAACCAATGACATTATTTGATACTTTCGGTCTAGTATCAGAAGAAAGTCATTTTCATGTTCCTACGTCTTACATCATTGCGCTAATTGCAATTTTGTTTACTTCGATCAGTTATGGTCACATGATTCGTCGCTACCCTTCTTCGGGTTCAGCATATACCTATGCCCAAAAATCGATTCACCCGAATATCGGTTTCATGGTGGGCTGGTCATCTTGGCTAGATTATCTATTATCGCCAATGGTTAACATCATTCTGGCGGTGATCTATCTGGAAGCACTGTTCCCGGATGTCAATCACTGGGTATGGGTTGTCGTGCTGACCGCCTTCATGACCGGAGTAAACCTGCGTGGTGCACGCTTCGTAGCGAACTTTAACAGTACGATCGTATTCGTACAGTTACTGGTGATCGCGATCTTCACATGGATGGTGTATACCAAGCTTCAAGCTGGTTTTAATGCCGATGGTCCGATTACACCAGAACAGCGTTATCAGTTATGGAGTTTAGAGCCTTTCTGGAATGAACTGACTTCAGTGGGTGCCCTGATTACCGGTGCAACCTTACTGTGCTTCTCATTCACTGGTTTTGACTCACTGAGTTCTCTGGCTGAAGAAACCAAAGACACTGAAAACACTCTGCCTAAAGCCATTTTCTTGACTGCTTTAATCGCTGGTGTGATCTTCATTATCAGTACCTACTTCATGCAGTTGTATTTCCCATCTGCGCCTGGCACATATTTCAAAAATATTGCTGAAACGCAACCAGAAATCCTGTTACTGGTCGGTGGCTCACTGTTCCAGTCCTATGTGCTGACTTTCGCAATCATTACCGTAATGGCATCAGGTATCTCTGCACACGCAGGTGTATCTCGTCTGATGTATGTAATGGGTCGTGATGGCGTAATCAATAAGAAAATCTTTGGCCATATCAGTCCGAAAAACTTCACGCCGAACTACAACATCCTGATCGTGGGTGCAGTGGCGTTAACTGCGGGCTTCATGGATCTGGACATCGTGATTTCAATGATCAGCTTCGGTGCTTTGACTGCGTTTACTTTCGTAAACCTGTCGGTGATTTCACGTTATGCATTACGTGATGGCCGTACCAAGACTGCCAAAGAAATTTTCAGCTTTGTGGTGATTCCACTTTTGGGCTTCATCAGTATCTTTGCGATGTGGCTGGAAATTGAAGAAACTGCACTGAAATACGGCTTGTGGTGGGCAATGTTTGGTATCCTGTACCTGGGTTACAAAACCAAGGGCTTTAAGCACCCTGCTCCACAACATAACGAGTTTGAATAATTTCCTAAATTATTCAGACTTCAAAAAGGCGCCTCGTGCGCCTTTTTCTTTGGGAATTTTGTCCAATACCCCCTTTAACGGAGACGACAATTAAAGCCCATCCGGGTATCTACGATATTGTTGTGATATCCGAGTTTTTCAATAAAGACATTACGGTCTTTGAGCACTTCCTGTGCTTCCGGACTTAAGCGGGCCTTGTTCTGTACCGCCATACGGTAGGTTTCATTCACTACACCCTGGAAAATATTGCAGACTTCCTGACGTTTGGGCTGCTTCAGAATCCGGCCACGCCAGCTCAGTTCAAAATCATTTTTAGTCAGAGTTTTGCCCCATGCCTCAATCCGGTCATTCAGGCGTTGCTGCATTTCAGCTAATCCCTGCTGGATTTCTTCCTGAGTCATCGGTTTTATAGCTTTCTGCTGTGCTTCTGGCTGCTGTACTTCTTCTGCTCGACTTGACAGGTTAAACACCAACAACGTAACACAGCTAGCAATCATCCATCCTTTTCTCAATTTATCTTCCTTTTTATAAAGCACTTAGCTTTGTTATAGCGAAGATCGGCAGAAAGATAAAATAATTTTCTCTTTCAGTTACATAAAAGGCGGATTCAAGCGGCAAGTGCAACAGTATAAAAACCAGCCATAACTTCACTCGGTGTATACCAACCTAGCGTTTTTCTAGGACGATGGTTGAGTGCAAATTCTATCTGCTCTATTTGTTCGTTTGACACGTCATCAAACGATGATGATTTTGGC
>NZ_JPQO01000159.1 GCF_000773685.1 Acinetobacter sp. HR7
AATACCAGCGCACAGCCCAAAGAATGATTTCGCCCTGAAAATGCCGACCATGGAAAGGATTCATATGCTGCACCTTTAGCTAAAACAGTCTTCAACTTACCATTCGTGGTTATTTGCAACAGTGCCGTAATTCCACCCAGGAAGAATGCCAAGCCCTGGAAAGATTCTAAAATCAGTTCAATAGAACGAAATGAGTTACTTCAAACGGTTAAGCATTTAGGCAGGACATTATGGAAAAAATGGTCAGGCTATCATCGCCGCAGTTTGGTGGAAACCAAGATGCATTGCATCAAATTATTAGGCGATAAGCTGACGGCAAGACATTTTCAAAGTCAGGTCAATGAAGTTCATGCGCGTGTGGCAGTTCTGAATAGATTTACGGAATTAGGTAGACCTCACACCCAAGTTGTCACTTAAATTTGAATGGATTGGGGAAAACTCAGCTTTTGAATGTTTATGCAACAAAGCCGGTTTTAGTTATAAACTTATTCATTCAGGAATTATATTGCTGAATGAATAAGTCTAATTGATTTATTTATGCAACCCAACTATTCATTTGATTCATTTGATTCATTATTTTTAACTTGTTTTTGTTTAGAATTTTCAACTTTAGAAGCTTTTAAATTCTTTTCAAGAAATAACAAGCCGCCATCTGCATAACTAAAACTTGCGATACTAAAGAATGCACTAATTAACAGTAATTTAGTACAAAATTTATTTTTGAATAGCATGTTTATTTACTCTCATTTAATACTTGTTAGATATTCTAACTTTAAAGAATTAACACCCAGAGGACTCATAAATTACATTCTTGTAATTTTAAAATGTCTCAGGATGGTGTTTAAAGTGCGTGTGATAAATAGAAGTGTAATACAGGAAAATGGTAAGGTTTATCAGCCTAGTCATCTGTCCATTATGTAGAAAGAGCAGCACTTTAATGTTTATGCTGTTCCAATGTATTACATTCCTTACTTTCTATTTGTAACGTAATTTCAGTAATACTATGATTATGTTTTAGAACGTCTAAGGCCTTTTGATAGAGCTGATCTGGATCGCTATTAGGAGCAACCAAATGAGCAGTTAAATGAATGTTTTTTGAAGATATAGCCCAGACTTTCAACTGATGAATCCCTTCAACACCCTCTAGCATCAATAAATCATTTCTTAACGACTCAATATCAATCTCATCAGGAACCCCTTCAAGCAAAATATGGATACTTTGTTTTAATAAAACCCAAGTTCGAGGTAAAACCCAGAAGCCAATTAACACAGCGATTACGGTATCTACCCACATCCACTGGGTAAAATAAATGACCACTCCTCCGATAATCACGCCTATCGATCCCAGTGCATCACTAAGGACTTCTAAATATGCGCCTTTCACATTTAGACTTTCTTGAGCACTCGCAGAAAGGATTTTCATTGAAATCAAATTTATGACCAAACCAATGACTGCGACAATCATCATTCCAACACTTTGAATTTCAGCAGGATGCGTAAAGCGTTGGTAAGCTTCATAGACAATATATATCGCCACCACAAAAAGCATCACTGCATTAAACAGAGCCGCTAAAATTTCGAATCGCTGATAGCCAAAAGTTCTTTTATCATCTGCGGCTTTTTTACCAATTTTGATAGCAGCAAGAGCAATAGCTAATGCGGCTACATCAGTAAACATGTGAGCGGCATCAGACAGTAATGCTAAACTTTGGGTAATAAAAGCAGCGACAACTTCTACTATTAAAAAAGTAGTCGTTAAACCCAAAGCAAACATTAATTTCTTACTATTTCCTTCAGTAACAACCGCATGGCTATGATCATGATGTTCTGACATAAAATTTTCCTTATTTAATCCATGATTAGCAGAGATATTTGAGACAGACCCAATATCTCTGCTAAAAATTGCTTAATCTAATGGATTAAGAAGCTTTCTTTTCATTCATCCACCGGTACAGTACAGGCAGTAAAACCAATGTAAGCAGGGTAGAGGAGATAATTCCTCCAATGACTACAGTCGCTAAAGGTCTCTGTACTTCTGCCCCAGTCCCGGTTGCCAAAGCCATCGGAACAAACCCAAGCGAAGCAACACAAGCGGTCATCAGCACAGGTCTAAGACGCAAAATTGCACCCTGCCACGTTGCATAATAAAGGTCATATTGCTGTCGCAACTCTTTGATAAAGGTGAGCATGACTAAGCCATTCAGTACAGCCACCCCCGATAGTGCAATGAAGCCAACCCCTGCTGACATGGATAATGGAATGTCACGCAACCACAACGCGATTAAGCCTCCACATAAGGCAAACGGGACACCACTAAAGACCAGTAAGCTTTCTTTGATATTATGGAATACAGCCATCAATAAAATAAAGATCGTCAACAATGCGAGCGGAACCACCAATTGCATACGCGCTTTTGCAGACATCAGATTTTGAAATTGACCGCCATAATCTATCCAATAACCGCTTGGTAATTCCTGTTTGGATAACGTGCTCTGAAGTTCTGTTACGAATGAGCCTAAATCGCGTCCTTCTACATTTGCAGTAATAACCACCCGACGTTTACCATTTTCACGGCTGACCTGATTAATACCCAGGATATTTTCAACGCGTGCAACATCTTGCAGTTGGACTAAACCACCATTTGGCAATTGAACAGGAAGTAGCGCTAACTGCTCGGGACTACGCTGGGATTCATCTAGACGGATAACAAAATCAAAACGCTTGTCCCCCTGTAGAATGGTTCCAACATTTTGACCACCGACACTTGTCGCCACCAGATCCTGAATTGCTCTTACCGACAAGCCGTATTGTGCTGCTCTGGACTTATCAACTTCTACATTCAACAAGGGTAAGCCGCTGGTTTGCTCTACATTAACGGCTGTCGCGCCTGAAATTGATTTAATTTTCTGAGAAATCTTATTCGCTTCACGATTCAGAATTTCCATATCATCGCCAAATAACTTGACACCCACATCACTTCGCACCCCTGAAATTAACTCGTTAAAACGCAGTTCAATGGGTTGCGAGAACTCACTGTTATTTCCCGGCAATGTCGCTAAGAAAGTAATCATTCTTTGGCGAAGCTCATCAATCGTTTGTTTTGGATCAGGCCATTCATCATGAGGTTTTAACAGTACCACGCCATCTGAAATGTTGGGTGGCATGACATCTGTGGCCACTTCTGCTGTACCGGTACGGGCAAAGATTGCTTTAATTTCAGGAAATTCTTTCAACAGTAACTTTTCAGTATTTTCCTGCATTCTCAGTGACTGTTCTAACCCTGTACTTGGGGAACGCATTTGCTGAACAGCAAAATCACCTTCACCCAGTTGAGGTGCAAACTCGCTACCTGTTTGAGTAGCTAGCACACCCGTAAGCACTAAAATACAGGCAGCCACAATAGTCACAAATAAACGAAGCTCATAGGCTCTATCTAAAAGCAATTCATATTTAGTTTTAAGCCAATGCATCCAGCGACTTTCGGTTTCCTTGACTTCTCCAGTGACAAATAGGGCAACTGCGGCTGGCACAAAAGTGACAGATAAAATCATGGCCCCAATTAAAGCTAGTACAACAGTCATTGCCATAGGATGGAAAAGTTTGGCTTCTACACCCGTCAGGGTAAAGATAGGTAGATAAACCACCAAAATAATTAACTGTCCAAAAATCAGAGGACGACGCGCCTGTTTTGCAGCCAAGAAGACTTCTTTAAATCTTTCAGAACGGCTAAGTAAACCACCTTTCAGCTTCTGAGCTTCTGCTAGCCGACGGATACAGTTTTCTACAATAACCACTGCACCATCAATAATAATACCGAAGTCCAGTGCCCCTAAACTCATCAGATTTGCACTAATCTTCTGCTCTGCCATTCCCGTCAAGGTAAACAGCATTGACAGTGGAATAACGCAAGCCGTGATCAGCGCAGCACGGAAATTACCTAGAAAGAGAAATAAAATAACAATGACGAGGATTGCACCCTCAATCAAATTTTTCTGAACGGTTTTGATCGCCCGATCAACCAAATGCGTACGGTCATACACAGTCTCAATCACCACACCTTTAGGTAGCGATTGCTGGATCGATTGCACCTTTTCATCAATGGCTTGAGCAACGGTACGGCTATTTTCTCCCATCATCATCATGGCAATACCCAATACAGTTTCTTCACCATTATAGGTTGCAGCCCCTGTTCTTAAGTCATGACCAATTGAGACATTGGCGACATCTGCCACCCGAATCGGATAGCCGTTTTTATTGGCAATACTGATGTTCTGGATATCTTCAATCGTGTTTAAAGTGCCGGGAACACGAACCGTTAGCTGTTGTCCATTTTTCTCAATATAGCCAGCACCACGGTTTTCATTATTCTCTGTTAAGGCAGTTTGTAAATCAGACAAAGGAATTTGCAATTGTTGCAATCGGTTCAGATCAGGGGCAACCACATAGGTTTTATTAAAGCCACCGATACTGTTGATCTCAGCAACGCCTTTTACGCGCTGTAATTGCGGTCTTACAATCCAATCCTGAATTTCACGTAAATCCATCGCCGAATAAGGGGTTCCATCCGGCTTTTTAGCATTTGGTTCGGCTTTAATCACCCATTGATAGATTTCACCTAAACCTGTCGAAATAGGCGACATGTTAGGTTGCACATCTTCAGGCATTTCTCCCATTGCTTCTTGCAAGCGCTGGTTGATAAGCTGTCTGGCCCAGTAAATATCCGTGCCATCTTCAAAAATGATGGTCACTTGCGATAAGCCGTAGCGTGAAATCGAACGGGTTTGTTCCATTTTCGGCATGCCTGACATGGCATTCTCAATGGGATAGGTAATCCGCTGTTCCATTTCCAAAGCCGTAAAGCCATTGGCTGAAGTGTTAATCTGCACCTGAGTATTGGTAATATCCGGTACAGCATCAATCGGTAACTTTTGATAACTATAAATACCAATAGCAATCCAGGCTGCAATAAACAGCATAATCCAAATGGCGTTATGGATAGAAAACTGGATCAGCCGATCAAACAGCCCTTCAGGTTTTACCGATTCGTGGTCTGGAATGTGAGGGCTTTTAGTGCTCATGTGAAGCCTCTCCTTTTTCCATCTCAGATTTCAGTAAGAAACTGCCTTGAGCTGCATATTTTTGTCCCTGATTAAGCCCATTTACCACTTCAATCCACTGGCTATCCCCAGACGATTGCCCTAATTTCACCGGTTGCGGACTGAATTCAACTTTCTGTCCATGCTGAGTGGCGACAAAAACCACATCTTTTCCATCGACATTCTGAACTGCGGACTTAAGTACCCGTAATGCGGTACTTTCACTGCGTTGTTGCAACTGTACGTTTACCATCAAGTTTGGACGTAATTCGGTTGCATTCGATTCAACTTTTGCTCGCACCTGAAGACGGCCTGTTTGAATATCCGCTTCAGTATTTAAAGTCTGAATAACTGCCCTGTAGACCTTTTCCGTTTGCAAGGATTTAAATTCGATCTTTTGATTCGGGGCTAAGCCCATAATTTCAGAATTTGGAACAATAAACTCAAGCCAGAGTTGATCTAACCGGTCTATCGTAAAGAGTTGATCGGCTAACTGAACATTTTCCCCGAGAACCAAATCCTTTTTACTGATCACGCCAGAAATGGGAGCTTTCAAAATATAGCGTCCGTTACTGGCATTCACTGCACCAAATGCACTTAAACGTGATTGGGCCGCTTGAACCTGAATTTGTGCCCGTTTATAGCTGTTATAAGCACGTTGATAGTCCTGTTTTGCTGAAATGCCCTGTGACCAAAGCTGACGCTCACGATCATAGTCTTGTTTCGCCAGTTCAAGGTTGGTTTGTTCAATTTTAAGATTGGCCTGCTGATCAACTAGATCAGGAACAAGCAACGCAGCCAAAGGCTGTCCTTTCTGAACTTTTTGACCGAGTTCTACATAGACATTTTCTACATGACCACTAAAACTCGGTGAGACGTGCGCTTGCTGGTCAGTATTCACATTCAGTTTGGCAGGATAAGAACTTAATTTAACCACCGGGCCTTGATCGACCGCTGATAATTGTATGCCCTGTTCCACCAGTTGCTTGGCAGTCAGGCTCACACCTTCTGCATGCTCTTCGGTTTCACCACCATGTTCTTCTCCCCCTTCTTCCTCGGCATGTTCATCTGATGTTTCAGATTTATTCTTACCCGTTAAGATCAAGAAAATACTGAGGAGTACGGTAGCGCCGATGACCAAACTAATCAGTAGGGGTTGAGAGATTTTTCCGCTCTGTTTTTTTAAGCTGTTTTTAAGATCGAACATGTTAATTTCCCCCACCAATGACAGGCATGGCCTGTATGTCTTGCCATAAATTTTGATTGATTTGTGCAATAGCATCTTTCGACATGACTTCACTTGGGCTAATGCCTAAGCTTAAACTTTCTGCTTCGATGGCCTTTTGCCAGCCCTCCCGTAACAACTGGACTTTACGTAGACGGATGTCTTGTAATTGAAGCGTGGCTTGCTGAACATCGGTTAAAGCAAACTTTCCTGCCAGAAAACCTTGTAAAGTTTTACTTTGAACTTGAGTCGCCAAAGGAATTTGAGTCTCGTCAACGACTTTGAATTGAAGCTCTAAACCCTGCAACTCGGTTAAGATCGTGCCTATTTGCAGCGCATTTTGCTTTAGATAAAAGTCTTTCTGACGCTCTAATAAGTTCATTTTTTCTTGCGCGATTTTTATGCCATTTTGCTGACGATCGAAAATATTGAGCGGTACACTGACTCCAACCACCAGTTGATTTTGTGTTGAGTTATCCAAGGATTGGGTGCGGTTAACGCCCAGGTTTAAAGTAGGATTGGGACGTGACTTTGCTTTCAGCTGATCAACCGTTGCTTGAGACTCTAACACCTGTAAAATCCGATATTTCTCAATGTAGTTATCCGCTAAATATTCTTGAACCTGCCCATGAGTCGATTTTGGCCAAAGCTTTTGCGAAGAGAGGTTTACCTTCAATGACTTATCAGAGGTTCCCCATAAATTTGATAATTGTTGGGTGGCCACTTGGACTTGTAAGTCGGCCTGTCTAAAAAGACGGATATTTTCAGCATGACTTAAACGTGCGCGATTCACATCTACTTGCGCGATACCGCCCGCAGTAAAGCGCTTCTCGATCGCTTTAAGGTTTTCTTCGCTCACCCGAAGTTGTTCATTGACAATGTTTCTTTCAAGTTCGGCAATGGCCAGTTGTGACCATACATATTTCACTGCAAGCTCAATTTGCGCTTGATAAATCTTCTGCTTCAGTGCTGTTTTATCTGTAGAGAGACTGGCTAATTTTTGGTTTGCTCCTCGCTCACCAAAAATATCCAAAGGTTGTGATATACCGATGGCAAGCTCTTTTTCATTATTTGAACCAAAGCCCGTTTGTTCAACTGACAATTCAGGATTTTTAAACAGCTTACTTTGCTGAAGATTCGTGGCATTAATACTATTTTGCGTTTCCCAGAAATTTTGGGACGCTTGATATTGGTTAACCTGCTCAATAGCTTGCTGCAGCGTTAAATCTTGAGTACTGGCGACTACGGAAGTACTGAAGCTGATCATTGCAGATAGCAAGATACCGCTACCTAAGGCTGACCAGGATAAATTCAGGATGGAGGTATCCTGATGTAATTTGTTTTTTGACATGAAAATGCCCCACGCATAATGAAATTAGGAGTGGTGGGCTTTTATAAGACTACCCCACCAATAGTAGGGGCAAATCGGGAGGCGGGGTTAATTGATTCAGATAAGGGGGTTTATAAAAAGTTATTCCCAAAAAAGTTGGGGTAATGCCGGTCTCAAAATGAGTTTTAAGCTTCAAATCATCGGGTGGGTCAATCTGAATCACGATTGTATTTGAGAAATGACTGCACTTTTCGTTAAAACAAAGCTTCTGACAATAGTCATAAATTTCTTTATAGTTTTCTAAGGAATAAAGTGCTTGACGAGGACTATCACTCTTTTCGTCTAAATCGATTGGATTAGAGAGTATTGAATTGGGTATGTTTGTCATTTCATGCAGACAGGCAGCCTCTGCCACACTCCAAATATTCTGGAATGTGAATAAGAGCACCAATATCTGAATTAGAAATGTTTTTCTCTTCATACACAAATCTGTATTTAAAACACCAATAAGAAGCTGTCCAGATCTATCAAAGATCTGATCACAGAATTTGAGTAACCTTAAACTTTTTGCAGCCTAAAGTAAAGATATACAGAATTTTTGAAAAAAGCATAGGTCTAGATAATCAAGCTAGATTTTTTAAAACTCCACATTGGTCAATTGTACATAAACCATCACAAGTACCTCTTAAATCAGATAATTGTTCAATAAGCTTTTGTTGCTTGATTATATTTTCTCTGATAGCACTGACATGTAAGTCAATTAATTCATTCACATCTGAACAATTTTTCTTGGGATTATCTTTATAGGTGAGTAATTGACGAATTTCATTCAAACTCATATTTAAAGTTCGGCAATTCAAAATAAACTTAATTCGCTCAACATAGCCT
>NZ_JPQO01000160.1 GCF_000773685.1 Acinetobacter sp. HR7
CCGTCAATGCGTAAGTCCTATGAGTTTAATATGGGTCCTTCCATCATTGCATATGCAGTTAATGCACGATGCACTGCTGTATAGCAGCATGAAATGGACGATGGCCATTACCGGTATTCTACTGTGCAAATCCATGCTGTCATTTGATTCTTATTCACGGATTGCTGGTTTAAATTATAGTCAGTTCAGTGCACTGATGTTGATGCCCCAAGCATTAATTGGTGTTGCATTAATGGTGCTTCCTCCATTATATCCAATGCCTGAAGGCATGATGGCACATCTAAATCAGACTGTAACGATAGCTCATTATTTACCTCAGTTATCTGAACAGACGGATCAGCTTTTGGGTGGTCTCTTGCTGCTGATGGCGACAGTCTTATTTTGGTCCATGGATCTTAAACGTAGACGTGATAACTTTTTTTTATCAACACCATTGCCTATACAAAAAGAGATGATATAAGCCGATTCATTTAATATGGCTTAATACTGCTGTCAGTAGCGGGCTTATTTCTTACCACAGAAGCTTATGCAGCAGAGACTGCTGATCACAGTGGCTTTTTTACTTCAATACTTGCCATTTTATGATAGTGCTGTGATCACCGAATATTTAAATTCTCTATAACAGCAAATTTCGGGGAGGGAGAAGATATGAAAACTTTAAAAGTTCACTATTTTCAACATATTGAAGGTGAGAGCTTAGGGAGTTGTGAAATTTATCTGAACGATCAATATGATGCCCAGATTACGACAACCGCTTTTTATGCATTGCCTCCCCGAGCTGTACTTGCCAGAGAAGCATTGCCGAGTATTCAGGATGTTGATCTACTGATTGTGATGGGCGGTACTATGAGTGCCAATGATGAGCAGCACTATGCATGGCTGAGTGCAGAAACCTCATGGATCCGTGAATATATTGAGGCCGGTGGTGCGGTGATTGGCTTATGTCTGGGGGCACAGCTCATCGCCAAATCCTTGGGAAAAACGGTTCAAGCAAATCCGGAAAAGGAAAGAGGCTGGCGTCAGGTATATGCTGTCCCACAGACACTACCGGATAGCTTCCCAGTTCCCGAAGTGTTCACTGTATTGGAATGGCATGCTGAAACTTTTGAGCTGCCGGATCAAGCCATTCATCTTGCATATAATGATGTGTGCCAGAATCAGATGTTTCAGTATCGGGACCATGTCATTGGCTTCCAGTTTCATCCGGAAGTCACACCAAAAAATTTGCAGATGTATTTTGCAACGCTGGATGAGGATCTAAAAAAATATCAGGGACCCTATGTGGCAGAAGTGGCTGAAACCTTAAATGTGCCTGCCAAACAGTACACTGCTGGGAATCAATTGTTGAATCAGGCAATTGATTTCGTCCTAGAACAGACCAAGTATAGGAGGGGGAATTGCCGTGTTGAAATGCTGGATTCAGTTTTGGGATAAAGCACGTATTGGCTATAGACTTTAGTTTTAAATTCTTGGATTCTAATGAATTTGATCTTTTTGTGTGCAGGTCTGGTATGAAATTTGCTCCCTATGCATTCATTATGCTGCGGAGCGGAATAAAACTGTGCATGTTAAAGATCAACCATTTAATGATATTTATTTATCATGCTAAAGCACTGGATTTTTGGGAGCAGGAATATAACCAGTTATCAGAAGTAGAATTTCAAAGCAGATTACAGGATTTAAGTTTTAATGGATTGCGTATTTTCCGTGAAAAAATGAATTGCCGTGTGGCGCAATGTACGAAAACACCACCAGACACCGTCAATATTCTGATACCGATCCATCTTGTCCCAGAAAAGGATCATCTGCCTACCCATAGCTTGTACACACATGGTGCAACTTTATTGCCATCTGAATATGAATTTTTCTTTTGTACACCACCTGATACCGATTATATCGTCATCTCATTGCATCAGGATTTACTAGAGAAAAGGTTGATTCAGCAGGATCTGCAAAAGATTTTAAAAAACGCTTTGGCTGTGGAATTCTTCTCAATAACCAGATCTCAGCACAGCTCATCCAGCAATGTACCAATATTCTGGATCAATATACCCAACTTGGTATGCTACCAGCTATTGCAATGCAGCAGCAGTTATGTGATGAAATTACCGATATGGTCTTGCATTATTTTGATGTCCAAGAGGAAGAGCTGACACGGGATTTAGGCAGCAATCATCACCATATTATGCAATATGTTTATCAGCGCGCATTGGAAAGTGATGGGCATTTGACTGTTTTAGAACTTTGTAGAGAATTGCAGATGCCACACCGTTCTTTACATTATGCTTTTGAGAAAACGACAGGAATGTCTCCAAACAAGTATATTCGGGCTATTCGTCTAAACGCCGCGGATAGGATCATCCATAAACATAAAGATATGCCTAAACTTACAGATTTAGCACATCAATATGGTTTTTCCCATAGCAGCCATTTTGGTCGGGAATATAAAAAGTTATTTCGACGTATTCCATCCAATGTAAAGTTGAATGCTTAGCTCGTATCGGAAACTTAACAAGACTTGAAACCGATCATCAGAAATCCTGAACGGGTGAGACTTGTTGCAATTTACCTTTCTAAATGTTTAATTGATTTGAAAACAATTCGAAGAAGTCGGAATTTAATAATTTTGATCTCAGATATGCGCCATTAGAGTATTGTTGATATATCTTGACTTTGTCAAATAGAGTGAAGAGAACCCGGCCTAGACCAGGTTATCTTCGTTTTTTGGTTAAGGGATCTTTGATTAGGCGCGTACACGAGTACGTTCGGGATCGTAAAATGGTAATGTAACCACTTTGGCATTCAGACGTTTTTTGTGGCCATCCAGCTGGCCAACCTGAACTTCAGTATCTACCTGGGCATATTCTGGAGCCAGTCGGCACATGGCGATTTGTTTTTTCAGTAGGGGAGAGTTGCTACTGCTGGTCACAATTCCCACAGGATACCTGCCTGCATAGACAGGATCACCATGATGGACCGGTTCATTGCCTTCCAGCACTAATCCCATCAGTTTTTGGCGGCTGGCCGGGTTCTGGTTCTGTATGGCCTGTTTACCAATAAAATCTTCTTCTTTGGTTTTTAAAGGGGTGGTAAAACCAATGCCTGCTTCAAATGGATTGGTCTGTGCATTAAATTCGTGTTCAGCAAAGATCAGGCCTGCTTCAATCCTTAACATGTCTAAGGCATCGAAGCCCATCGGTGCGATTTGGTATTGCTGACCTTCCTGCCAGATGGCATCCCAGAGCTGTTCAGCATGGTTGGGATGACACCAGACTTCAAAGCCCAGTTCCCCGGTATAACCGGTACGTGAAACCATCAGTGGGATACCCATTGGACCGCTGAGCTTGCCCAAAGTAAAGTGAAACCATGCCAGCTTTTCAATTGTCGGCTGATGTTCTGGCGTCCAAATGATTTTCGCCAATAATTCCCGACTTTTGGGGCCTTGTACAGCGAGGTTATGAATCTGGGTGGAGGCATTACGGATACTGACCCGGAACCTCTGTTCTATGGCTTTCTGTTTCAGCCAGGTACCTGAATATTCGTCACCACAGATCCAGCGGAAATTCTGCGCTCCCATCTTGAATAGGGTCCCATCATCTACCATGCCACCCGTTTCCAGACAGGAAGCGGAGTAGACGATTTCTCCAATGGCGAGTTTGCGTACATTGCGGGTCAAGGCATATTGTAAAAAGGCTTCTGCATCTGGACCTGAAATATCAAATTTGCGAAGTGGGCTGAGGTCCAGCATGGCGACTCGCTCACGGCAGGCCAGATATTCTGCAACGCTTCCCCAGCCATCATATTCATTGGCAATCCAATAGCCTTTGTATTCACTGATTTTGGAGGTGAGGGCGGAAATACGTGAATAAAATCCGGATGTCATGGTCATTCTTGGCTGCTCCTCAGGATGAATCCGATAATGTTGTGAACGTTTAAATTCCTCGGTTTCTGCATAGATACGGACATGGATATCTGTTGGCATCCAGCCATTGGATGGATCAATTTCATCCGGGCAGGCGGAACTGGCACAGACCAGGTCACGATTTGCCCGTAACAAGACATAATCACCCGGCTTGGACCAGGGTTCATCCAGCCCGATGCTGCCGCAATCCTGAACGAAAGTGTTATAGAAGAAGTTAATTGCCGGCCAGGCATCACGTGCTGCAATGCCATAAGGTTTTAGTACCTGATTAAAATTGTCAGTGCAGGAAATATGGCCAAAATAACCGGCATCATTATAGAATTTGGGACTGCACGCAGTCAGGAACATGTCATGCCGGCCCACGGTATCCTGGACTACTTCCACCATACTTTGCATGTCACTGGCATAAAAGCGCGAATGTAAGCCTGGTCTTGGTGTGCTTTGTCCCAGAATGGTCCGGGTGGAGACAGCATCCAGACCAATTTCCACGCCTTGCTCTAGGGCCTGCTGATCAAACGCCAGAAAGTCTGAACATTGTTTTCCTGAGATATCAATAATCTGGATCCATTGACCTTTTTTGACGGTATACGTTCGTGCCGATGCACAAGGTATATGGATTTCCTGTACAGGTTTTGCCAAAGGTTCTGGTAAATATTCATAAACTGGCTGTGTTTTATGAATGGTGACTTTTATTTCATCCAGGCAAGTTGGGGTAGTGACATCCAGATCTGGACCTGTATTCAACACAAAGACCTGAACGGCAGCCTTTGTCTTTATTTTGAGCATTTCAAAATTTTCAATGAAATAGATCTGCTGTAAATGCTGTGTAGTGAGCTGGTACTGATCAAGCTGCTTTTGCAGAGTATCTGCCGTGCTACTTTCCTGCTGAAGCTGTGCCAGTGTGTGGTGAGCTCCAGTTATCAAACAGGCTGCCGGTGTAAGAATATCAATATACTCAAAAGCTGGATGTCCCTCCTGATCCAGAACCAGCAGCTCAAGCTGTCCATTCGCTGTTTCCAGCACCATTTCATCTGCCTGCTCCAGCTGAAAACGCTTCAGGCACTGGGCATCAACGTGCAGATGTAAGGTATGAATAGGGGGCTGTAAATGAATAAATTCATCGCTGAATGGCTCAGCAGGGAGTACCGATAAAAGGCCCATGATCTCACCTGACCAGATAATGTTTTCTGCTGCTATCTTTTCCTTTTTTTTAGGCTGCGGCTATTTCTCGGAGGGAATACCTCTCCAGAGATAAGTGACATTTGGCATGATTCATGCTCAAAAAAATTCACTATGAAGAATAATTGCAAGGCATTAGTGGATGGATATTTATGAGTGCAGCAATGGCAGCGAATGAGATGAATGCATTATCAGAACAGGAGCAACCCAGTGCATCATCGCAGGTTACGAAGCTGCAGCAGGAACTTGCAATACAGAAATTTGAAGCTCATTGCTTACATTTTAAAAATCAACTGAGCAGAATTCGCGATTTGAGCAGTGAATTGCCGCAATGTCTAGCTTATCTGCAAGGGCAGCAACCTTTGGAAAATGCACCAGAATGCGCCATTGTAATCTGTTATCCATTTTCACAGGAATGCTTTATTTATCATGCTGTTGAAACTAGGCTGGACGTTCAAACCATTCATAATATCCAGCAAATGTTGTTGCCTTTGTCATCGCAAACAAATAATGAACAGGATATGCAGAACCTGAAAATTAGTCAGCATATGGCGAATATGCTGTTTACCGGACAGGATTTTCTAGTATGGCGAGTCTATCTCAATGTGCAAGACCCGGAGCGAATCCAGCATCCCCTCTTTACATTGCTGGATACATGTATTCGTGAAGGCTTTCAGGAAAGGGATCAGCAGCAGCGATACATACAGGACATATTGCAGCAGGAACGCAAGGCATTTTCAGCAGATCTGCATGACAGTATTGCGCAAATTTTGGGATATTTAAGGCTAAAGACTGCACAACTTTACCAGCAGTGCAAGCAGCCGGCTTACCTGGAGCTGATGGAACAGGCAGAGGAGATTTCCAACTATACCCACTACGCTTATCAGCAGGTACGCGAGCTGATCACGGCATCAAGACTGGCTTATCAGGAACTGGATTTTATCAAGGCTTTAAAAAAAGTGATTCAGGAGTTTGAGCAGCAATCGAGTATTGTATTTGAGCTGGATCATCGAACCCATCATGTCAATATTCAGCCCAGACATTCGGTACAGGTGCTGTACATCATTCGGGAAAGTTTAAGTAATATTGTACGCCACTCGCATGCCTCCTATGCACGTATTTATATTCATATTCAGGAACAGTGTTTACAGATCCGTATTTCTGATAATGGACAGGGTATTGATCCGCAAAAAAAGCGCAAAGACAGTTTTGGTCTGGACATTATGCAGGAACGAGCAGAGCGTATTGGCGCAGTTTTAAAGATTTATCCGGAACAGCCACAGGGCACCTGTGTTGAGCTGACACTGAATTTAACAGGAGGAGAATAATTAATGAACAGGATTCGGGTAAGCATCGTCGATGATCATGCTCTGTTCAGGCGAGGTGTCGCAGACATCATCCGTCATTCTAGTCAGTTTGAATTGTTGCAGGAATACTCCTCGGGTCAGAGCTTTCTAGATCACTGGGAACAGGATCTTCCTGATATTTTATTACTGGATGTCCAGATGCCTGATATGTCTGGGATAGACGTACTGAAAAAACTGATGGTGCATCCTCCGCGGTTAAAGGTCGTCATGTTGACCGCATGTGAAGAGGATCAGGTGGTACTCGATGCCATCCGTTATGGAGCACAGGGCTTTTTAGCTAAGGACACTTTGCCTGAGGTTATTCTGGAAAAGCTGCAACAAGTCTATGCCGGTAAGACAGTGTTACAGGAGCGTAGTGTGCATATTCTGGCACAGCAGTTCCGGCATATGCCAACGGATACAGTGATAACCAAGACACGGGTGCAGCAGACCCGTTCCTATCTGCTGAATGAAATGACTCAGCGTGAACAGGAAACCTTAAGACTGATTGCCAAGGGGCTGAATAACAAACTGATTGCCAGAGAACTTGGAATTAGTGACGGCACGGTGAAAGTCTATGTCAAAAATCTGTTGCGCAAACTTAATGTACATTCACGGTTGGAGCTGTCGGTCTGGGTGCATCAGAATCTGAACAGCTCAGAATTTAATATTTAATAGTGATGTAAGGAATGATGCTACAAAAACAGCAAACTCAAAAAATCGTTCAGCCAAGTGCCTATTGGACACCTGTTTTTGACCAGTTGAATGAAGCAGTAATTTTCTTTGATGATCAGCTGAATATTTTACGCTCTAATGCAGCTTGGCAAAATTTTAGTCACAACACTGATATGGTGCTCAATCGCTATATCTATCCGGAAGACCTGTACTTATTTATCCAGTCAATGCAATCTGGATTCTCCCGTCCCATCCATATCCGGCTGATTCAGGACTCAGAGCATCTGGCATGGTTTGAGGTTAAGATGCAGAAAATCGAGGTGATAGATTGTGATGAGGAACATTATTTCTGGTCTATGATAGCCTGTGAGCAGACTGATCTGGTCAAGGCACGTTATCTAAAAGAAGCCCGGCAGCGGGTATTAAAGGGCATCCTGACACGTATGCCGATTATGCTATACCGTTCACGTAATAATCGTGACTGGACCATGGAATATGTGAGTGAAGGCTGTCAACAGATTACAGGGCATACTGAAACTGAACTGATCAATAGTCCTCTGTATGGGCAACTCATTCATCCGCATGATCGGGAATATGTCTGGAGCAATATTCAGGAGGCATTACAGCGGCACGGCTGTTTCCATATTCGTTATCGTCTGAATGTGGCAGAAAACCAGACCCATTGGGTACAGGAAATTGGTCAGGGAGCTTACTCTGAAAGTGGCATGGTTCTGGGCATCGATGGCATCGTGTTTCAGACACAGGCAGAATTATGTTGATTTAGCGTAAAATTTATACAAAATGGTGTACCCATTCTGAGGAATTATCGGAACAGAAAACTCAGGCTAAGTTAATTGCAAAGCGTTGCTTGTTATTCATTTTACATGGAGATAAGACCATGACACGTGTTGCAATTATAGGGGCAGGACCAAGCGGGATGGCACAGCTCAGAGCCTTCCAGTCTGCACAAGCCAAAGGGGCTGAGATTCCAGAAATAGTATGTTTTGAAAAACAGTCAGACTGGGGCGGGCAGTGGAATTACACCTGGCATACGGGTATGGATGAACATGGCGAACCGGTGCATAGCAGTATGTATCGTTATCTCTGGTCTAATGGTCCCAAAGAATGTCTGGAATTTGCCGATTATACTTTTGATGAACATTTTGGTAGATCCATAGGTTCATATCCGCCACGTGAAGTCTTGTGGGATTACATCAAAGGACGTGTGGAAAAAGCCAATGTTCGCCAATATGTCCGTTTCAATACTGCAGCACGTTATGTGAGCTTTGATGATGCAAGTAAACTATTTTCTGTAACTGTACATGATTACCAACAAGACCGTACTTACACAGAACAGTTTAACTATGTTGTAGTTGCTTCCGGGCACTTTTCTACACCAAGAATTCCGGAGTTCCCAGGCTTTGAACATTTTGGTGGGCGTATCCTGCATGCGCATGATTTTAGGGATGCATTGGAATTCAAAAATAAAAATGTTCTGATCGTGGGTAGCAGCTATTCGGCAGAAGATATCGGTTCGCAATGCTATAAATATGGCGCCAAAAATATTATCAGCTGTTATCGCACTGCACCGATGGGCTATAAGTGGCCAGAAAACTGGACAGAACGTCCGCAGTTAACCCATGTCGATCAGACCCATGCCTATTTCCAAGATGGCAGTTCAGCCCAGGTCGATGCCATTATTTTGTGTACTGGCTATCTACACCATTTCCCATTCATGGACGAATCTCTGCGTCTAAAAACCAACAATATCCTGTATCCGTTGAACCTGTATCAGGGGGTGGTGTGGGAGCATAATCCGCAATTATTCTATTTGGGTATGCAGGACCAATGGTACTCATTCAACATGTTTGATGCTCAAGCCTGGTATGCCCGGGATGTGATGTTAGGCCGGATTCGATTACCTAGTCTGGAAGAAATGCAGGCAGATACGCAAGTGTGGCATGAACAGGAAAAGAGCCTTGAAGATGTACATGCCATGTATAAATTTCAGGGGGACTATATCATGCGCCTGATTGAACAGACAGATTATCCAACCTTTGATATTGAAGGGGTAAGAAAGACCTTTATGGCATGGAAGAAACATAAAAAGGAAAACATCATGACTTTCCGTGACCACACCTATCGTTCCTTAATGACCGGAACTATGGCAACACCTCATCATACTACTTGGTTAGAAGCCTTGGATGACTCATTGGAAGCCTATTTGCAGGAGCCTGGGCTAGTAAAGCAAAAAGTAGGCTAAGTTATTCACCAGTCATAAATCGCGGCAGTTTCCTTTTTGGCAGAGTCATCTCTCTAGACTCTGCTTTTTTTATGATTCGTCCAGTGCTGAGTACCTCATATCATTAGGTCCTACCCCCAATGGAGTATGTTTTTTAGGGAATAGTGCGGGTCTGCATATTCCTTTAAAAAATCTTTATCGCATTTTTATATGGATGAGTTCAGCATATGTCGACCGCCATGTTCAGTACTCCGAATTATCAAAACTATACCGATATTCATCCTTCAGCAGCAGGTTATCTGATTCTGCTGGAACAGCAGGATGACGTGCTGGTTCAGCAGGTCTTAGGCCTGATTCCCGCAGATGTCCGTACTCAGGTGATTGTGCAGCATCAAACCGATGATGCAGCACTCGCGAAATTTCTGAACTCAGTGACGCAAGCGTTACAACTAGAAAAAGCCGGGATTCATAGTGTGGTGATTGGTAGTGAATCTTTTATCTGGATGACTCATCAATGTCTGCAGGGACTGGGCTGCCTGAAAGAAGAAATGACGCTGGTTTTGAATCACAGAGCAGGGCAAAAACGTAATGTGTATTGCGTACATTGCGGACACCAGCAGCAGACGGAAGAGGAAGAATGCTGTACCTGCGAACATTGTCATGTGCATCTGTTTATCCGTAGCCATTTTTCACAGCGTCTAGGTGCATATATGGGGGTATGTGCGAATGCCTATGATCCGATGGGGGTGGCATCATGAATTCAACTGTTGCAGTGCGCGTCAAACAGATCAAGCAGATTACACCAGTCATCCGTGAATTCAGTTTTGAAGCTACCGAGCAGGCGCTACTCCCTTTTTCTTCAGGTAGTCATATTGTCGTCCAGCTACCTTTGGCAGATCGGGTGCTGCGGAATGCCTATTCCTTGATGAATGATCCTTCTCACCCGCATGAATACCAGATTGCAGTCCGGCTGCAGGAACAATCCCGTGGCGGTTCCAGATATCTGCATGAACAGGTCAAGGTCGGCGATCAGCTCAGGATTTCTGCGCCGCTGAATTTATTCTCACTGCATTCACAGGCACAGCATCATGTCTTTATCGCGGGTGGTATCGGCATTACGCCTTTTATGTCACATATGCGCTATATGTTGCATGCGGGGAGCAGTTTTGAACTGCATTATGCCTGCCGTGAGGGTATTAGCAATGCCTATGAAGATGACCTGAAATATCTGTTCCAGGATCAGGTACATATCTATTCGGAAAAAACCCAAAAACGTCTGGACATTGAACAGCTACTGGGTCAGCAGAACCTGAATACCCATGTCTATATCTGTGGGCCAGAGCGGCTGATTCAGGCCGTGATTACCACAGCCAAAAAATTAGGCTGGTCGCCGAACAGGGTGCATTGGGAAGCTTTTAACTCGCCTGCACCGGGTCAGGCATTCGATATCCATTTAAGCAAATCCAATAAAAATATTCATGTACCAAGTGATTTCAGCATGCTGGAAGCACTAGAAGCGCATGATATCCAGATTCCGAACCTGTGTCGTGGCGGTGTCTGTGGACAGTGTGTCACAGGCTATAGCCAGGGAGAGGTAGAGCATCTCGATCATTATCTGAGTGTACAAGAACAACAACATTCACTGATGCCATGTGTGTCCCGTGCCAAAGCCGGACAGTGCATCCATCTGGATTTATAGAAAAGGGGGAAATGCAATGACTATACAATTTAATCCGAATGAAGACATGCATGAGCAGTTTCGCTATTTCAATAGTCAGCAGGCGATTCAACGTTTTCCATTTCCTTTTCCTGAAGATTCCTACATGTATTCGGTGAATATCGAACCAGCTGTATCTCGTCCGGGAACTGTATTTGAGCACTGGTTTGATATCGATGAGCATTATGTCACTGAAATGAATGAACGTCGGATGACTCTCGAACAGGATCCGAAACGCTGCATCATCATGCCGCATATGTTACAGGCCAGCTGGGATTTTCTGGCGTTGGTCATGGAGCACTATTCCAATGACTATCCGGAACATTTCAAATTGAGCAAACAGGGCAATCATTGGCATTGGGTCAACCTGCCATTAAATATTGACCAAAATTTTATCTTTGGTGACAGTGATACGCTGGATATGCATCCTTTTGAGTTTATCAGCCGCCAGTTTCAGGGTGACGTGGCGCTGCTTGATCAGCGTGATGGGGACCTGTTTATGGATGCTGGCATGATCACAGGCCCGGCAGACTGGTCGCTGAATTTTGATGTCGGAATGAGCTTTAAGCAGTGGCATGCTCCTGTCCCACAGCTGGCACATAATCTAGGGGTTTTCGATCGTGCATTGAAGTTTCTTCTGAATATTCAGGTCGGGCAACCTTATCGTCGCCTGAACTGGACTATGACAGTCAACCCGCGTATGGATACCTCTTCTGAAACCTATCATCTTTGGGGACATGAACGTGGGTTGGTTACGGCAGAAAATGCGGGTGATCTGCTACATTTACGTGTTGAGCTACAAATGATGCCACGGCTGGCTCCAAGTAATGCACTGCTATTTAGTATCCGCACCTATCTGATTAGCCTAAATGATCTTTGTACGAATCCAGCTTGGGCTCAGCGTCTGCACCGTGTAATCCGTGATTTGCCAGAGCCGATTGCTGACTATAAAGGCATTAGTGAATACCGAGAGCCTCTCGTGCAATGGCTGAGCCAGTTCGATTAAGCCTTCTCTCATACTTTTTATTTTCATTACGGTAAGGAATTTTAACTTATGGCAAACTCTTGGCGCATTTCTGCACTAGCAACACATCACCGTCAGCTGGGTTCCAAGCTGGAAGACTGGAATGGGATGGGCACAGCCTGGACCTATGACAGTGATATTGCCGAGCATTATATGGCGATCCGTACCAAAGCCGGCCTGATGGATGTGTCCGGTCTGAAAAAAGTTCACTATGTCGGTCCGCATGCAGAAAGCCTGTTGGAATATGCAACTACACGGGATATTTCAAAACTATATCCAGGTAAATCAGTCTATGCCACCATGCTGAATGAGCAGGGCAAGTTTGTCGACGACTGCGTGATTTATCGTACTGGACCAAATGCATTTATGGTCGTGCATGGGACGGGAATTGGTCATGAAATGCTGGTACGCTCAGCTGTTGGACGTCAGGTCGCGGTACTGTTTGACGATGATTTGCATGATCTTTCTCTGCAAGGTCCCCTTGCAGTCGATTTTCTGGCTGAGCATGTACCGGGAATTCGTGATCTGCCATATTTCCATCATATGCAGACCAAACTGTTTGGCGCCCCGGTCATGATTTCCCGTACGGGTTATACCGGTGAACGCGGTTATGAGATTTTCTGCAAGGCTGCTGATGCACCGATGATCTGGGAAACCATTCTGGAGAAAGGTACTTCGTATGGCATTATTCCGTGTTCATTTACTACACTAGACTGGTTGCGAACCGAAAGTTACTTACTATTTTTCCCATATGATAACTCCGAATATTTCCCATTTGAAAATGATAACTGTGGCGATACACTCTGGGAGCTCGGGCTAGACTTTACGGTTTCTCCTACTAAAGGGGAGTTTCGTGGCTGCTATGAACATCGTCGTCTACAGAACAAAGAACGCTTTAAAATCTTTGGTGTACTGCTGGAAGGCAATCAGGCTTCCCAGATGGGAGACACACTTTGGGATGGGGACAAGAAAATTGGCGTGATTACCTGCGGGATGTATTCACCTCTTTCAAGAAAATCGGTTGCCATTGCCCGGGTTGAAGTCGATTATGCAGTAGAAGGAAAACCGATTCAGGTCAAAGGTAGTCTGGAAGTGAATGCTATTACTCATACTTTGCCCTTTGATGATCCTCAAAAGCTGAAACGTACAGCAAAAGGCTAGCACAGGAGCTAAGAAGAACCTGCCGTCAGGCAGGTTTTTTGATATCTAAAAGCCAAAAATGGACGAATAAAAAAGCTGTCCGTAGACAGCTTGAGGATTTCCAGGTTTTAGATAGCATCTTTCCCGCTTTCTCCGGTACGGATCCGCACGACCTGCTCAAGATTGGTCACAAAAATCTTACCATCACCAATTTTTCCGGTGCTGGCCGCTTTGCTAATAATCTCGATGGCCAGTTCAACCTGCTCTGCAATCACCGCAATTTCAATTTTTATTTTTGGCAAAAACTCAATGTTATATTCTGCGCCGCGGTACATTTCAGTATGGCCTTTTTGACGACCGGCACCTTTGACCTCGCTGACAGTCATACCCTGAATCCCAAGTGCAGAAAGTTCATTACGCACATCATCCAGCTTGAAAGGTTTAATAATTGCTGTGATTAATTTCATGCTAATCCCCTTTTATCAAAAAATAATTATTGTTTAAAATTTAAGCAATATTGATGCCTAGTTATTTGGTATTAATCTGATAAGTGCTGTAAGTAAAAGATATTTTTACAGCACTGAGTGAAGTTGTCAGTTCTAACTATTGAAAAACGACAGTCCGGTCATCATTCAGAAAAACA
>NZ_JPQO01000161.1 GCF_000773685.1 Acinetobacter sp. HR7
TTTCGACTATCGCTACGTTGCACCAGTGACACTTATTCCCTCCACATGCAACGCATGCCAATCCGTAAAACGGACACGCAGAAGCAGGCAAAGCTCGATCTATGATGCTTATTTGACGATTTTAAACACGGATTAACGAAGACTTATCATTTTGGGTCTTGATCTAAACGCTGTTTATTGTGAAAATAGAGTTCAGGTACAAGCCTTAGTGTGAAATCATAACGGTCGCCAAACCTTATGATCTTCGTTATTCGATGTTAGTGTCATCAAATAACTGCGTACCGCTGAATATAAAGCGAAAGCCCATTGAGTTGCAAGATTCAATGGGCTTTTTCTTTGATCAATCAGACATTAAGACAAAAAAGGGAGGTCATATCTAATCATGACTAAATCCCTAATCAAGCACGTTTCAATGCCATAATATGGCGAACCATATCGTTAATATGTTGTTTTGTTTCATTATCTTGTGAACTTAACCATGCAACTACATCAGCATCAAAAGCCTTTGCTTGAGCTATGCCATGGCGTTCCTGTAATTTCTTCACAAAGTTAGGTTTAACCAATAGCGCATTGGTAGGGTCAAAATTTTTATAGCGTTCTAGTTCATTTTGCATTGCTGTACCTCCGCTTTTGGTGATGTGATGGTTCAAATGCAGTGATTATTCTCGCAACTTCTCCACGTTCAACCCAAACCACTGTTAATAGTCTACCACGATTGCTTAAACCGACTGATATTAGTCGTTGTTCATCATAGTGTCCTACATCCTCAAAAGAGATCAATGCAGGATCAAGGAAAATACTACAGACCTCCTCGAACGTAATTTCTCGCCCTCGATAGACTAAATCCATTTTTGGGTCATGCCATTCAAATTGCAAACCATAATATTCAATCAGTGGCATGATTGCCTATTGTCCTTTTAAATAATTGTTAAAACTAGATAGAAACTATTTTGCAATATATTTTCCCATACAATAATATAAAAATTGATTAAAAATACATCTAATTAATAAGTGAATTTTCAGTATATTTACGATATTATTTTTTCCAAACATTAAAAAATGAGATCTTTATGAAAAAAATTTTATTAGTTTCAATTGCTTTAATTATATCAACGACTTCTTTTGCAGCAGGAAATCCTACAAAGACAGGCGATGTTGTTGGTCGTGATTTAGATGTTCCTATTTTTGGGGCTTTAGGACATACAGGTGTTTTTGTTAGTACAAATAATATTGTCCAAGTAATGAACGCTACACCTTATGTAGATATTGTACAATTTACAACCTTATCAGGATTTAAAACAACACCTTATTGGGGAGCTAGAGCTAAATCAAGCTTTACATTTAAAACCCCATATACTTCTGCTGCAAACCAAATAACAACTATTTCTAATGCCCAAAAACCACATGTAACTTATACGCTTTATTCTTCAACGCCATCTCCAGCTAAACAGGTTTGTTCATCTTATAATTCATCAGGTGCATGTATAGCCTATACTTGGCAAAAGGGCAGCTTTCGTTGTGATGGATTTACAAAATGGCTTTATACAGAGACAGGAAATGGGAACTTAGGTGGAAGTACTCCTAACGGTACTTTTAATAGCTCTCTTCTAACGATAACTCGTGCATAATTTTTAATACATATTCCTCGTTAAATCATAATGAGGAATTCTTTTAACATTAATAGATTGCTTATGAAAAAAAACATTCTGTATGTCTTATTATTAGCCCTTATTATTTTGACTGTATTCATATTTTTTATAAAAGAAGATTCAACTGATCAAGGTTCTGAGAATCCACCAACACTTAACACAAAAAGTTCTGAAGGTATGTATCAAGATAAAATTACTACTAATATACAAGCAAGACAAAATACTCAAAAACTTAATGTTCCATTGTGGGCACAAAAAGTTATTGATATTAATGAAAATTCACAATACAGCCGTATTGAAAAAGTTGAAAAATTAAAAGACTTATTAAACCAAAATAAAAATGATCCCGCAGCAGTTAGAGAGATTTTGGCTCAGTTAGCCAATCAAAATCCAATTGAAGCGGTGGATGATATTCTTCCTTTCTTAAAAAGTAATAATCCTATCGTTCAAAGTGCTGCTCTTGGTGCACTTAGTAATGCCTCCTTGCTCACAGAAAAAGAACATGAACTTAAAAAAACACTTCCAGAAAACAATCAAATAAGATCTAAAATTTCTAAAGAAGTTAATGAGTTAAAAGAAAACCCAAATACATCTAAAGAAGTAAAACAGGCTATTATATCCTCTTATATGTCTACTAACCCTTCTATTGGGGATACAAAAGCAATGATTGAAAGTATCCTTAATGAGCAAAATATAACGGCCAATGAATCATCTTATATAGCCACCACCATTCTCAATGGAATTGACTCAACAAACACTCTTTCTTCAATTGCCAGTAAAAATGAAATGACAAAAGACGATATTATTATGAGTATCGGTAGTAATATTATAAATAATCCTGAGACATTAAACGTATTGACCTCCACCCAAAAAAAAGAACTTTACTCATTTATTGAAAAAAATCCCCCAACTACACGTAATGATGATTTCAGTTCTAAAAATGACATTTGGAAAAACACTTTAAATAGCTTTTAGAATAATTACCATCCCCTCCCCATATCTCGATCTCGCTTAGGTTGGGGCTGTTCCACTTCCTTTTTCAGTTCCTTCATCTGGACGATATTTTTTTCAATATCTCGGATGTTGCGAGTAAATTCTGCTGCGCTTTGGCTACTTCTGACGAGATTAAATGCTGTGTGGTTGAGATTTTCTCCAGAACTTCTTCGTTGTCGGCTGTAATCTTGCTCATCTCTCGGACTTTGCCATTGATCTGCTCGATATAGCTTGCTGTACTGCGTTCTAGCTCGTGAAATTGCTTCTGTATCGTCGCTAATGATTTCTGTGCTTGCTGTAAGCTTTGCTGATCGCTCTCGATTGCCTTTGACTGCGCTGACAAGGCTTGGATAATCTTGGTTTGCATTGTGTCTAAAGCTTGCTGTTGCTTCTGCAATTGCGATTGTTGTTGCAGTAATTGTTGCTGTTGTTCTTCGATGATTCTCAATAATTGTGTTTCTAATTCGGTCATCGTTTAGTACCCCATTGGAATCATGTAACCGTTCTGCCATTCCCCTGCATTCTTGTTGATCTGAATACAGAGACGTTGTGCTTTGCTGTCTGGTCGCTTGCATGTGCTGATCATCAAACTGCCCCCTGATCGGTTCAAATGGTCGACCCTCATTTGCTTCTCGTTGATCACTGTATTTAGCGTCTGCATCTCGCTGTACTTGTTTTTGGTGACAAGACCAAGCGAGAAAATCGCTATAAGCAAAATAACTGCTGCTGAAATCAGTCCCATATTCAAAATAGTAAGTTTTTTCTGTACCGCTTGATTCTGGGCTTGCTGTTCTTGGCTCTGTATTTGCTCGTTTAATTGCGTTAAATGGCTCAATTTCGATTGCAGCAAGGCTTGATACTGGTTTAACTGTTTCTCGACCGTCTGAGCACTGTTTTGAATGCTCTGGGCTATTTTCTCGTCCGACTGTTGAATAGCGGTCGCAGTGATATTGGCTCTTGTGTTCAAGCTGTCTCTGATAGTCTGCGACGTTTGCTCGATACCGCTCAGAAGTTGTTCCTCTGTATTCTTCAATTCGTTGTTGTACTTCTTGTCGATATTCGCCAGTAGCTCTAAAGCCTTGCTCATAAATCTCGCCCTCTAAACGGATGGGACGTTTTGCGCCCTCATACGGGTTTTCAATGGATATGGAGTTTTTTACTTGTCGAGTGACATTGATTTGATTCGATTCAAGCCATTGCACCAATTCTTGCCGATCGGCAATTTCCCCATTGGCAACCGCTCGGTAAACACGTTGATGTAACTGCGCTTTAAAATCCTTAATATCTTTGGGTAGATTCTTTTTATTTAAAAATAATTGGCGATGAGCAGGATCATCGGGGTCATACAGTGAATGTTCGGTATTGGTGATCTGCTTAAATAGATCGACGCGATCTAAATCGACTGGCGCATAGAATGGCTGTAGGCGTTTGCCTGTTGAAAGCTCAACATTCGGAATTACAAAATTAAGCTCAAGCCTTGTCTCACCTGTGTCTTGATTAATTTTGTCTTGGTGCTGTACCCATAAAATTTGATATTGATCTTTCTCTAGTCCCGGGAATAAACATTCCTCAAAATTTTGCATGATTTGCTGTTTATCCTGGTCAGATAAATCATGCTCATAAAAAGATAAACAACCACTGGTATATTTTTTGGCAAAAGGACTGCTATCAATCAATTGTGCTGTCAGTTCTACATCACCACTAAGCACTTTTGCATGTTCACGCTCTCGATCTTCACCCAATAAATAATCAAGACAGCCCTTTGATAAACCTGAACCATGTCGAAAAAAATCAACGATCATCTGGACGTAACTCCCGAAGCTGCTGATCTATCGAGATTAACAAATGAAGTAGCTTTACTTTGTCAAATGTTCCAGTCCCTGCAATATCCTTGTTAATTGCTTTAGCTATCTGATTCACATTATTGCCAATTCGACCTAGTTCTAAAATTAAAGCTCGTTCTGTCTTGCTATACGAAGATTCAACAACCTTAGTTGTTTTAATTTTTTGGTCATCATCTGCTTTGGAATTATGAATTTTAGTCGCTTTCTCTACTGCTGACTGACGTAGCAACTTTGCAATCGAACCATAAGGATTATTTGAATCAAGCAATTGATACTCTGATTCTGAAAGTCTGACTTTAAAAGTTCGTTCTCGAACTGCTTTACCTTGCTTCTTTTGTTCTAATTCCTGTACTGACATTTCAATCTACCCTGCTTTAGCTTTTGTAAGCTTTAAATTGGAAAATCTTTGATTTTTCGGTTTAAGGCTTTTCGGGGGTATCGGGGGTGAAGCCCCTGATCAAGGTCACAGACTATCACTGTTTAACGAAGTTAAATAGGGGTAGCTGTGTATCCTTGCTTATTTAAAAATGGACAAAGTTGTTATATGAAAATTAAATCAAATGAAACAGTATATAAATACTAGAAGGTATTGGCATGAATCTTGTAAAAATAAAGGCACTCAACTCTTTCTCACCGTCCCCCCATCCCTCGCTTTGCTCGGGCTGATGGTGAACGTTGAGAGAGTTTCGGCAATACTTTCCCTAAGGGTCGATGATTTAAAATCAACGTCCCTTAAGTATTGCCGATTAACCTGTAATTGGGCTGACGGAGCCACGCATCGGTCGTATCCGCACATG
>NZ_JPQO01000162.1 GCF_000773685.1 Acinetobacter sp. HR7
ACCAGGTACAATCAAACCGCATACTAAATTCGATGCAGAAGTATACGTACTGTCTAAAGACGAAGGTGGTCGTCACACTCCATTCCTGAATGGTTACCGTCCACAGTTCTACTTCCGTACAACTGACGTAACTGGTGCGATCCAGTTGAAAGAAGGCGTTGAAATGGTAATGCCAGGTGACAACGTTGAAATGTCAGTAGAACTGATCCACCCAATCGCAATGGACGCAGGTCTGCGTTTTGCGATCCGTGAAGGTGGTCGTACAGTTGGTGCTGGTGTAGTATCTCGCGTTACTGCTTAATCACTGAATTGTGAAAAAAGCGTCCCTCTGGGGCGCTTTTTTTTATGCCTAATTAAAGTAAAAATGAATTGTTGAACAAAAATAAAAAGCTGTCCTTAAGTGATATTTCACTGACCTTAACTGCAATGATGTCAAACAGATATGTAAGTAATATAACAATCAGAGAATAGAAAAATAGGGCCAGGTCGAGAAGATCTGCGGGAGGCGTTACATGAATGCTGAAGTAAAAATTACTAACCGTGCCGGTGCAAGTTTCCCGGTTCGTCGTATGAACTTTAATTTTGATCAGGTTCCGGAATACTGGATGAATGGATCAGCGGGGCTGACTCATTTTATGACAGCATTGTCTGCATTGTTTCCTGCAGGTGAAAAATTCTTTATCGACAGCGTGCGTGCGGTACGCAATCATCCAAAGCTGAAAGACAACGAAGCGCTACAGAAAGAAATCTCTGCCTTTATTGGTCAAGAAGCCATGCATACTCAGGAACATGTTGGCTTTAATGCATCAGCGCAGAAATACGGTCATGATGTCGATACCCTAGATCGTTATACCGATAAAGTGATTCAAACTACACGTAAATTTATCGCTAAAGTAGCCCAGCCTGTGGGTATTACTCAGGAAATGGTGGACTTGACGGCTACTACAGCACTGGAACATTTCACTGCGACCATTGCTTCTCAGCTACTGACCAATAGTCATATTCAAGAACTGATGAAAGATGACACGATGAAAACCATGTGGCTCTGGCATGCGATTGAAGAAAATGAGCATAAAGCGGTAGCTTATGATGTGTTTGAAAGTGTCTTTGGTAAAGGCCTGAAATCCTATGCGTTGCGTACCAGTTCGCTGGTGATTGCCATGGTCACTTTATTCTTTGTGCAAACTTACTTTGTGCTGCGTTTGCTGAAAGAAGACAGACAGCTGAATTTCGAAGCACTGAAAGATATTTACCACTACGGTTATAGTCCTTCCAAAGGCATCATTACCGGTATGGGACGTGAAATGGCGATGTACTTCAAGCCAGGCTTTCATCCGAATGACCATGATACACGTCGTTTGCTGGCGAACTGGAAAGCCAAACTTGGTCTGTAATTCGACAAGTCATAAAGAGCGATTGAAATCGCTCTTTTTTTTACTCGATTTTCAGCACAAAGTTTCTATAATGCGCAGGAGATTTTTATTGATAGATGAACGAACATGATTCGTTTGATGCAAACTTCTGATGTTGAAGCCGTCAGTCACATTGAACAAAAAGTACAATCCCATCCATGGACGAAAAATCAATTTGCTGAAGCGGTGACTACGTATCAAAGCACGGTAATCGAGCAGGATGAAAAAGTCGTTGGTTTTTGTATTCTGCAGCCGGTGCTTGATGAAGCCAATTTGCTCTTAATGGCGATTGATCCGAGCCAGCAGGGTAGGGGCTTGGGCTATCAGTTGTTGGAAGAATCCATCCAGTTACTGAAAAATAATCCGGTACAGATTTTTCTGGAAGTCAGGGTAAGCAATACGCCTGCGATCAAGCTGTATGAGAAAGTTGGCTTTCACCAGATTGATTTGCGCAAGAACTATTATCCAAATCCGGATGGCAGCCGTGAGCATGCGATTATCATGGTGAAAGCCTGCACAGACGATTTTGCCAGCCTATTTAAATAACAAGAGATTTCTCGCCTGATGACGTTACTTGATAATTGAATTATTCCATCCGGAGGGTAGGGTCGTCATCAAGGAGTTTCCCAGGTGTTCGATCTCCTCGGCATTCAACATACGATTCAGGCGACGCCATTGCCCATCAATCAGTAGTTCCAGCGGTAGGTACTGGGATTTATAATTCATCTTGTTGGAATGCGGTACCCAATAGCCCAGATAAATAAATGGTAGGCTTAAGCTTTTAGCATGTTCAATCTGTTTCAGGATTGCAAATACACCGAGTGAGCGACGGTTCATGTCTGGATCAAAAAAGGTATAGACTGCAGAAATACCATCATCAAGCAAGTCACAGGTAGAAACGCTAATCAGCTGGCCATCTTGCCATAATTCCAGGAAGAAGCTGTTGGTACAGCTTTGCAGCAGGAATTTTTCGAACTGATCCCGGCTTGGTGGATACATGTCACCATCGGCATGACGTTCATTGATGTAGCGTTCATACAACGCATAGTGGGTATTAGTGGCGTCTTCTGGGGCGGTAATTCTAACGGTCAAGTCTTGGTTCCGTTTCCATGCTTTTTTCTGGGAGCTGTTCATGGAAAATTCATGTACAGGCACACGGCAGGACAGACACTGACGGCAAAGGTGGCATTCAGGGCGATAAACGAAATCACCACTACGGCGGAAGCCGGTACGGGATAATTCAGAAAGGGTGACGACATCAATACGATGCGAAGGATCTAAAAACACCATACGCGCAGATTTGTTCGGCAGATAACTGCAGTCGTGTGGCGGGGTAATATAGTACTGTAAATCGTTCAGCAGGGACTTTGGGTGATAAGAGTTCATAGCAAATTCCCTCTGTTATTTTCATTCATCTAATTGCGCGTTTATCGCTATTGTTTTACTTGAAAATACACCCTCCTGATATTTTTGCCAATTGATAGACGGCTGATTTATCACATCTTGTAACGAATTAAGATACGCCTGGCGAGAAATTGTACTAGCTCCAAGGCTAAGTAAATGATCATTAACGAGTTGACAATCGATCCAGGGCAGCTGATTTTCCTGTCCAATCAACATCAAGGTATAAAATGCCATTTTGGAGACATCAGTACGGGTACTAAACATAGATTCGCCAAAACAGCCTTTGCCAATGGTCACACCATACAGTCCACCTACCACCTGGTTTTCTTCCCAAACTTCAATGCTATAGCCATAGCCGGCATCAAATAGGTTACAGTATCCTTCAATAATATCCTCAGTAATCCAGGTGTCATCAGCATAAACACGTGGCAGGGAACAAGAGCGGATCACTCTCTCAAAAGCATGATTCACAGTAATTTGATAATCATACTTTTTCATATTGCGAATCAGGGATTTGCTGGGGTGGTATTCGTGAGGCCGGATAATGCAGCGCGGTTCCGGGCTCCACCAGCAGATTGGATCATTTTCTGAAAACCATGGAAACAGGCCATGGGTATAGGCTTCATATAATGTAGATGGTTCAAGGTCGGCCCCAATACAAATCAGGCCCTGACCTTCAGGATCTGCTTCGACAGGATTGGGGAAAATGTACTGTGAAGGAGGAAGAGGCTGCATACAAGAACCCAAGTGGAAAATCATCTTGGATTATCATACATAAAAAAACCGCCCAAGATGGACGGCTTTTTTTTGGCTGCTTGGTCTTATTTACCCAGTGCATCCAGATATTTTTCTGCATCCAGCGCCGCCATACAGCCTGAACCTGCAGAAGTAATCGCCTGACGATAAACGCTGTCTGCCACATCACCCGCAGCAAATACGCCAGGAAGTGAAGTTTGAGTCGCATTACCCGCAGTACCGCTTTGTACCTGGATATAACCATCACGAAGCTCTAATTGACCTTCGAACATAGTGGTATTTGGCTTGTGACCAATCGCAATGAATAGACCAGAGACTTCAACTTCTTGAGTAGACTCATCTTGGGTTGATTTCAGACGGACTGAAGTCACACCCGCTTGTGGATTACCCAGGACTTCATCCACCTGATGATTCCAGATGATGCTAATTTTGCCTTCTTTCTCTTTTTCAAACAGATGATCTTGAAGGATTTTTTCAGAACGTAAAGAGTCGCGACGGTGAACCAGAGTCACGTGAGAAGCAATATTAGATAGGTACAGGGCTTCTTCAACCGCAGTGTTACCACCACCCACAACCATGACTTTCTGGCCTTTATAGAAGAAACCGTCACAAGTCGCACAAGCACTCACGCCTTGGCCCATGAATGCAGCTTCAGATTCCAGCCCGAGGTATTGTGCAGTTGCACCTGTCGCAATGATCAGTGCATCACAAGTGAACTCTTCCATATCACCTTTCAATACGAAAGGGCGGACATTCAGGTTCACTTCATTGATGTGGTCATAGACGATTTCAGTACCGAAACGTTCCGCATGTGCCTGCATACGCTCCATCAGGACAGGACCAGTCAGACCTTCAGGGTCACCTGGCCAGTTATCTACTTCAGTTGTGGTAGTGAGCTGACCACCAAGCTGTAAACCTGCAATAAGGGTTGGTTTTAAGTTTGCACGTGCTGCATAAACAGCCGCACTGTAACCAGCAGGGCCGGAACCTAAAATAATCAGTCGAGAGTGACGTGCGCTCATCGGGACATCCTTTTTGTATTTAGAAATTTATTGAATTATACGGGAAACTGTATAACAGTGGTGTGAGATTAAAGTCGATATTATTGATCATTCAAATCGATTTGAGCTATATAGAGACGATAGACAACAAGGACGCTGCACAGTTGCACAATACTGCATCTTTTTTCGTGTAACAGGTGCATAATAAGCATTTTATTGCGTCGTTTTTTTGAATCATAATAGCAAAAGAACATTCATGAAGAATTCGCTACAGGACAGTATATGACAACGGTGTCGAGTGCTTATGCACAGCGCTTAGTAATGACATTATTTTTAGTCTCATTTGGGATTTATCTGTTTCTTGCAACAGTAACCTATACGCCATTTGATCCAGGCTGGATGCACATTTCCAGTGATACCCAGACTGTGTCCAATGCCAGTGGTGTTGCAGGGGCGTGGATCTCAGACCTACTGTTTGGTTTTCTGGGCTGGGCGAGTTTGCTGATTCCACTGTATCTGTTTATTGAAGCGATCCAGGTGTGGTGGCCACGCAGCTTCCTGAACCGTCCTTTCCGCTATGCGGCGCAATTCTTCCTGTTATTGACCACTTCTGCATTGATGTTCCTGTTCTGGGAAGTGCCAGCAGATACTTTAGATAATTCTTCAGGTGGCATCATCGGTTATGAGCTGGGCCAGAGCCTGGAACAGCTGCTTACAATTTATGGTGCAGCGGTATTCCTGATTGCACTATGGTTCCTACTATTTACATTGGCATTTGGGGTGAAATGGAACAAGACCTGGAGCAGCCTCAAAGCAGCTCCGGCTTATTTGCAGGATCTATTCTATCGTAATGTACCGGAAGGGGAGAGTGACTTTGATCGTTCCATGCTGGCAGCGAAGAAAGATGTGGTAGCTCTGAAAAAGGCTGTGCCTACACCAGTGATTCCTGTACCAGAACATGAACCCGTCGCGATTGATCCTGTGGTGCATGACCATATCGCAGAACGTCTGTTTGATGATATTGCCGACCGTGAACTGGAAGCACAGCAGAAGCAACATGTAGAGCCTGAACTGAGTCCTGAAGATGAAGAATTTGAAAAGACGCTGGAAAAAGCCCATCGTCTGGTGCAGGATTCAAACCGAATTATTACTACCGGTGAAGTCTGGCGTGCTTTGAACTCTGATGAAGATCAGCGTCATAAGCAGGATATTGATGCATTGCTGAAGGCGGCAGAAGAAAATCAGCCAGTATCAACATCAACTCATTCTGAACCAGTTACTTCAACACTTGTAGCCCCAATTGAAGATATTAAGGCACATTTAAAAGCTGAAACTTCAGTTCCAATGACAACAGCTAAAAAAGGCTTGGACTGGGATGATGATGAAATTTTTGATGAGTTACTGGCAGCCGTACCAGCAGGCAAAACTGCGACGGATGTGCATACGCCATTTACTACCCCTACAGCTACTGAACAGCCAACTTTAAGAATTGTTGAAGACCTGCCTGCAACTGCGGCGGCAGCAAGTGCTGCTGTAGTAACAGGGGTGAGCAACGCAGTACCTCATGCTCCATCGGTACGCAATGCACTGGAAACTGACTTTGATGATCTGGATGATTTGCTGGTTGAAGAGATTGAACCAGCACAGCCAGTACGAGCATCCAGCTATGCCCAGTCTTCTGCTTTTGTAAAAGCACCAATTCAGCACCAAGGTATTGATGTGCCTAAAGCTGTAAATCCAACTGTTGCTGAACAGCAAAATTCTGATGCAGTTAAAGTTCCTTTATCCAAAGAAGAATTTATTGAAGCCTGGCAGGAAACTGCAGGCGCGCCTCAGGATGAAGATAATTTCGACTTTGATGCCCCATTGACGGATTCTATGGGGCGTCCATTATCGCGTGCCATGATGGTGGCAGAACGCCGTAAAGATCTGCCGCCCTTGCCAGGTTTGGAACTGTTAGATGAAGTTGATCCAAACAAGAAGGTTAATTTTACAGAAGAGCAGCTATCCCGTCTGTCTGAATTGCTGGAAATCAAGCTGCAGGAATTCAATGTTAAGGCGAAAGTAGTCGAAGCTCAGCCTGGTCCAGTCGTGACCCGTTTTGAACTGGATCTGGCACCGGGTGTGAAAGCTTCTAAGGTGACCAATATTTCCCGCGACTTGGCACGTTCGATGTCGATGGCATCGGTGCGTGTGGTGGAAGTCATTCCGGGCAAGCCATATATTGGGATTGAAGTGCCAAACAGTACCCGTGAAATGGTACGCCTGATTGAACTGGTCAAAACGCCCAAATTTGAAGATCCGAATGGCATTCTGTCGATGGCCATGGGTAAAGACATTTCTGGTAATCCGGTGATTACTGAGCTCGGTAAAGCACCGCATATGTTGGTTGCCGGTACCACAGGTTCGGGTAAATCTGTTGCAGTGAACTCGATGATCTTGTCGATGCTGCTGAAATATACACCAGATCAATTACGACTCATTCTGATTGACCCAAAACAGCTGGAACTGGCCAACTATAACGATATTCCGCACCTGTTGACGCCTGTAGTCACTGACATGAAAGATGCGGTCAGCGCATTGAACTGGTGTGTTAATGAAATGGAACGCCGTTACAAGCTGATGTCTTTCCTGAAAATCCGTAAGCTAAGTGACTATAACCGTAAGGTGGAAGAAGCTTTAGCCAATGGCGAAGACCTGTTTGATCCAACCTGGAAAGCCAGCGAATCTGTGGCAGGGGAACGTGCTCCTCGTTTGACTCCACTTCCTTCTATTGTGATTGTTGCCGACGAGTTTGCGGACATGATCATGCAGGTGGGTAAAAAAGCGGAAGAGATGATTACCCGTCTGGCACAGAAATCCCGTGCTGCCGGTATTCACTTGTTGCTGGCAACCCAACGTCCTTCGGTGGATGTGATTACCGGTCTGATTAAAGCCAACATCCCGACCCGTGTGGCACTGCGTGTCAACTCGAAAATTGACTCACGTACCATTCTGGATGCAGGTGGTGCAGAAGACCTGCTCGGCCATGGTGACATGCTGTTCCTTGGCCCTGGCAAGATCGAGCCGGAACGTGTACATGGTGCCTTTATTGCCGATGATGAAGTCAACCGGATTTGTGATGCATGGCGTGAACGTGGTGCACCGAATTATGTGGATGAAATCCTGACCCCATTTGATGAAGAACCAAGTAGCCGGGGCTTTGAAGATGGCGGAGACGGTGGTTCAGATCGTGACCCGCTGTATGACCAGTGTGTATCCTTCGTGCTGGAAACCCGTAAGGCATCCACTTCATCGCTACAGCGTAAATTTAGTCTGGGTTATAACCGTGCGGCACGGATCATTGACCAGATGGAAGAAAATGGTATTGTGAGCTCGATGGGAGCGAACGGTAAACGTGAGATTTTGGTTTAATACCAGAATCTCCAAGCAATAAAAAAAGCCTGCATCAAGCAGGCTTTTTTGTGTGACCTAGAAAGTCTTAAGCAAATTTTGCAAGAACTTCCAGGAATTCAGCACTGTGACGTGGGAATTTGGCAATCACGTCATGAATACGCTCGCCTTCAGGATTGGTGGCATTGATATCACGACCATCAGCAACGAATTTAGTCAACAGACGTTCATAGTCATATGGACGCATGTGTTTATATGCATGATATAGCACATGAAAATCCGCGTTTACGCCTGCAGGAGGTAATTGATTGAGATAGGCAAATACACGCTCATCTGACCATTCTTCGTTAAACGTTGCCGGTTGAGACAATGCCATCACAAACTCCTTGATATAATTTTCGATATGAAAAAGGCAAAATATGAGACTAGATTAGCAAAGCACTGCTTTGCCTAGTCGCAAGACTTGAAGCTCTGCTTCAAGTGGGCTGAATTTAATAAAATAACTTCATTCAGCTAGTCTCATATTCTGCCTTGAATCTAGATTCTTGACTAATCAAAAATCAAATTATCGTTCTTCAGGTAAATTGATATTCATCTCAAGCATTTCAATGTTTGCTTCAGAACGCACCTGCATTTGAATGTGTTGTTCATCCACACCACGCACGTAGCGACTCACCACCTGCATGATTTCTTTTTTCATCATGTCAATTTTATCTTGGCTCAGACGACGTCCCAAACCTTGCTCAGATGCTACGATGACCTTTAAGCGATCTTTCGCAGTTTGCGCGCTTGATGGTTTGTCTTCGTTACCAAAAATCTTGCTCCAGAATCCTGCCATCCTTATGCTCCAAATAGACGAGCTAACCAGCCCTTCGGTTTCACTTCAAGATTACGGTAAGGACGTTCTTCACCGAGGAAACGTGCCACTAGGTCATCATAAGCCTGGCCTGCAGCAGATGCAGTAAAATGAATGACCGGTTTACCTTCGTTTGATGCTTGCAGAACGCTAGGGCATTCTGGAATCACGCCTAAAGTTGGGACACGTAAAATGTCTTTAGAGATGTCGTCGATGGTCAGCATTTCTTGCTTGTCAGCACGTTCAGGATTGAAACGTGTGATACACAGGTGCTTACGGATACGGCCTTCACCTTGTTCCACTTTCTTGGTTTTGCTGTCGAGCATACCAATAATACGGTCAGAGTCACGTACGGATGAAATTTCAGGGTTGGTCACAATGATGGCTTCATCGGCATGGTACATCGCCATGATGGCACCACGTTCAATCCCCGCTGGAGAGTCACAAATAATGTAATCAAATTCCTGCGACAATTCATCCATTACACGCGCAACGCCTTCATCAGTCAGGGCATCTTTATCACGTGTTTGTGAAGCAGGCAAAATATATAAGTTTTCAATATCTTTATCGCGAATAAGCGCTTGTTGTAATCGTGCTTCGTTATTCAGAACATTCACAAAATCATAAACTACGCGGCGTTCACAACCCATAATTAGGTCAAGGTTACGCAAACCCACATCAAAGTCGATCACAACAGTTTTGTGGCCACGTAGGGCTAAACCTGTTGCAAAAGATGCACTCGTCGTAGTTTTACCTACACCACCTTTGCCTGACGTTACGACAACAATTTTCGCCACCGAATCCACTCCTGTTATGGTTTAAATCCCCTAATTGATATAGGGGTTTTGGTGTTTATTTATACATTAAAATTGTAGAGCTTCAAATACAAGCTCTTGTTGATCATTCAAATAAATATGCACAGGCTTTTTCACCACATTTGGTGGGATGTCATCTGCGACGCAATAGGTACCTGCAATCGAAATCAGTTCTGCTTCCAGCGCATGACAGAAAATGCGGGCAGCGGTATTGCCACCTGCACCCGCAATCACACGACCACGTGCACTGCCATAAATATGAATATTGCCTGATGCGATCACTTCCGAGCCACTGTTCATGCCAGCATTGATAATAATGTCACCATGATCCTGCACGATACATTGACCGGTACGCAGAATTTCATCATGGTAAGACGTCACATGTGCAATCACTGGCGCCACTACAGCAGCCTCTTGACTAGCGTCAGCCTTGATTTCAGGTTTGATTTCGATGACCTGTTCTTTGCTGGCTTTGATTTCCTGCAACTGACGGTCTGGCGGTAATACCGGGAACTGGATGGCACGTGCCTGTTCAGCCAGTGGACCTTCAGTCACCGCCATCGGTTGTACATCCAGGCTAATCAGCAATTGAATCAGGGCAATCAGTTCCTGCTCGACTGAACTTTCAATCACCACCAGCATACCTGGCGGAAATGCAGCTTGTAATTTTGGTGCTAATTGCTGGCGGATCGCATCATGATCATTTGTATCAAGGCTAATGCGAATCGCATTGACCATTCTGCCCTTAATCCGTATATCAGCCATAGTTCTTCCTTAATACTTCTGACCTGTAAAATTTTATGTCGAAGCAATGTTGTAAATAGTGCAAATCCTAGAACAAATTTCGTTAATTCTCTAGCGATCCAAGTTATTTTTTTATGCGATCAAATTCCCTTAAAAAGAATAGCATTATTCCTGCCGGATTATTGATAGGTTGATCGCTGATTTTTCTCATTTTCTTCTAGAATTTGTTGCCACTGCTTGATTTTGACCTGTTCGCGAATGGCTTCAAGTGTTTCAAAAACAGCCGACTCGACCAGCTTGTCAATGTGTGGATTTTGTTCAATCTCGATTTGGCTGATCTTCTCGGCAATCATGGCATAGGTTGGATTATCCTTGCTGTAATTGGTGTGGGTAAACGGATCGATCAGTCCTTGGGTAATATTTTCACCCAGACGCTGACCGATACTCTGAATCTGCTGTTCGATGCGGCTGCCAACAATGGGGATCAGACGTAACAGTTGGGTCAGTTCGGGCGTATCTTCAATGGCCTGATTCACCACCTGACCGACATTCTTGGCAATCATGGAACGTTGGGCTTGTAATTCCTTGCCCAGACTTTCCTGCAAAATATCCGCAAGGGCAGTGGCAAACAGCTGGCGGTGATGCTCAACCAGATCATCAATCATCTGACGATGAGTGGTACTGGTGGTCAGTTCTCGTTTAATGCCATCCAGCACGGTAATCACGATACGGCTGGAAAGCTCTTCCATCACCAGGTTGTAATAGAAATTTGCACGTTTGTACCAGCTGTTAGGAATGACCTTGAAACCATGGCTATGCAGGTTATAGCCAATCGCGACAGCACGTAGCAGACGCAGGAAACGTAGCTGTGGAATAATCGCGAGAATTTCATACCAATGTACGAAAGGGAAGAACCACCAGCGCACATGATGACGTAGTACGATAGCAATCAGCCAGCGCGCTAGCAGTTCGCCAATTAAAAAAGTGGTAAACCAGCCTTCGGTAATGATCACCCAAGGGCGCAGTTCAGCCTTATAGAAATGTAGAATTTCGGGCAGACGAATGAAGTCGAACAGCCATTGTCCGAAGTCGCTAAGCAAAATGGCATTGGCACTTAGACAGAACAGGTTGATGATGATCAGCACCATCATGAAAATGTCGTAGGCCAGCGCGACCTTCCAGCCCCAAGTGCCTTCGCGGAAAAAGCTGAAGGCTGTAGAGCTGGTTTTTGGGGAGTTCGGCTTCATCACATCTCAAAAAATCAGGTCAGGCTGCCTGAGCCAGATCCTGCTTCATTTTTTCAATCAGCTGGTCTTTCTCAGTCCATAATTGATGTACCCATTGCTGGAAACGTTCACGGTATTCAGGATCATCCTCATAATTACCGCCCAGTACCCAGTCTGGAATTTCAATCTTTCTTAAATCTACCGCAATTCTTGGCACTTCGCCTAACCAGAATTCACCATAGCCCGGTACGCCGTCTGGATAGACAATGGTCATATCTACAAAGGCATCGATGCGGTCACCCAGAATATTCAAGGCTAGCGCCAGACCACCGGCTTTTGGTTTCAGCAGGTTTTTATATGGAGATTGTTGCTGGTCATGCTTTTCTTGGGTAAAGCGGGTGCCTTCCAGATAGTTGAGCAGGGTAAATGGCTGACTCAATAACTGCTGACATGACTTACGTGCTTCATCCATGTCGCGATCTTTCAGTGCTGGATTCTTGGCAATCTGTTCTTTGGTATGGCGTTTCATCATCGGAAAGCCCAGAATCTTAAACGCCTGTCCCACGAACGGAATAAAGATCAGCTCCCATTTGGTAAAGAAACGGGTGAGTGGCATACGAGTCAGACCAAAATACTGATTCACTGTGGTATCAACCCAGCTTTGATGGTTACAGGTCATCAGGTAACGACCTTGCATGCTTAGGTCGAGTGATTCATCAACGGTAATGGTCCACTTGGTATTTTTCAGCATGGTGTCAATCAGCCAGTTATTGACGCTCAGCCAGCTGTTGGTAATCTTGATATTGGTTTCATCAATTTTAGGTGATTTTTTCACTAACTTGGTCAGACCTAAAGCTAGTACTGGAGGCCCATGAAAGAAAGTACTTCCTGTCATAACTGAGCTTACAGTGAGGCCACGAGCAATTTTTTTTAAAAGCGGTTGTTTTTTACTTTCAGACGACATATAAATCTGTCCTAAGAGGGTAATCGTTTAAAATTTGTCATATTTTTAACAATATACGTTCTGAGAAGCGATTAGAAAAGTCCAGAATGAGAACTGTGGAGAAATTGTGATGAATTTAACTGTTTTAGTTACACATAAACATTACAAATAATTACGAAACAATTTATTATTAACAAAGTAAATATGGTTGTTGATTGAAATATCGACCATTATTCTTCAAATACAACAAAACAAGTTAAGGAGGCATGCAATGCGTGCATTGTTAATTTCAGCAGCTGTAGCAGGGGCGGTAGCACTTACAGGTTGTCAAACTACAGGTAACAACATTGGTGGCTTCGAATACGATAAAGCTGCACTGGGCACAGTGATCGGTGCAGCAGCAGGTTATGGTATTTCTAAAGGCAATGCCAACACTAGCGCTCAAAACAACCGTGCTGCTGCAATCGGTGCTGTTGTAGGTGCAGCAGCGGGTGCTTACCTTGACAATAAAGAGAAAAAACTTCGTCAAGCAACAGCGGGTAGCGGTATCGACGTAAACCGTAATCCAGACGGTTCGGTGAATCTGGTAATGCCAGGTAGCATTACTTTTGATACTAACAAGTCGAATATCAAACCAAACTTCTATGACACACTGAACAAAGTTGCTCAAGTATTAACTGAAGACAACAAGAGCGGTATCGTAGTAACTGGTTATACAGACAGTACTGGTAATGATTCAATCAACCTGCCATTGTCTCAAGCGCGTGCTCAGTCTGTTGCGAGCTACTTAGCGTCTAAAGGTATTTCAACTTCACGTATCAACGCTCAAGGTTTAGGTTCTGCGAACCCAATCGCTGACAACTCAACAGCTGCGGGCCGTGAACAAAACCGTCGTGTTGAAATCGCGGTATATCAAGTTCAGTAATCTCTGACTTGTAAAAAAGCCACCTTCGGGTGGTTTTTTTATGTCGGAAATTTGACTCAGGAAAATGAATTTTCAATTAGGCAAGTTGCCCGCAGATGACTATAATCGGAGCTGAATCTAGAAGAGGAAGCACTATGTCACTTGCCAGTCAGTTAAATGACAAGCAACTTGAAGCCATGAAATACACTCAAGGACCCTTGTTAGTACTTGCGGGGGCAGGTTCAGGTAAGACTTCCGTAATCACAAGAAAAATCGCTTATCTGGTCAAGCATTGTGGCATTCCGGCCCATCGTATTACAGCGATGACCTTTACCAACAAGGCTGCACGTGAAATGAAAGAGCGTGTCACTAAACTGCTGTCACGTGAAGAAGCGAAAGGTCTGTCAGTTTCGACTTTCCATACTTTTGGCCTGAATTTATTGCGTCTGGAACTGAAACATACGCCGTTGAAAGCCAACTTCTCGATTTTAGATGCAGATGATTGCAAACGTATTCTGATGGATTTAATGCACCGCGATAATTTGTCTGGTGCAGAAAGCAAGGAACTCATTGCTAAAGCGATGAAGATGATTTCTGACTGGAAGAATGACCTGATTCCACCGGAACAGGCACATACCACTTGTGAAACGCCGGAAGATGTTCAGTTTGCGCATTTATATCAACTGTATGAACGTAACCTGCGTGCCTATAACGCTGTCGATTTTGATGACCTGATTGTGATGCCTACACGTCTGCTACAGGAAAATGCGGAAGTCCGTGATAAATGGCAGAACCGGGTACGTTATCTGCTGGTGGACGAATATCAGGATACCAATACCGCCCAGTATATTCTGGTGAAATTGCTGGTAGGTGTAATGGGGCAGTTCACGGCCGTAGGTGATGACGACCAGTCAATTTATGCCTGGCGTGGGGCGAAGCCAGAAAATATGGCCTTGCTGCAACAAGACTTTCCGAATCTGAAAGTGATTAAACTGGAACAGAACTACCGTTCAACGAGCCGGATTTTGAAAGCAGCCAATACGGTTATCGGGAATAACCCGCATATTTTCGATAAAAAGCTCTGGTCAGACAAAGGCCATGGCGAAGTGATCCGTGTGATTACCTGCCGTAATGATGACGATGAAGCAGAACGCGTGGTCAAAGACCTTATTACCCATAAGTTGATGAATGGCAAAAACTGGAAAGATTACGCGATTCTGTATCGTGGTAATTTCCAGGCGCGTATTCTGGAAACCCAGCTGCGTCAGATGCAGATTCCGTACAAACTTTCTGGTGGTCAGTCCTTCTTCGCTCGTGCGGAAATCAAGGACATCATGAGTTATCTGCGCCTGATCATTAACCCGGAAGATGACAGTGCCTTCCTACGTATTATTAATACACCGAAACGTGCCATTGGTCCGGTAACACTGGAAAAATTAGGTCTATTCGCGCAGGAAAATAACCTGTCATTACTGGCTGCAGCAGGGGATCAGCGTCTGACCATGGCGATTCCCAAAAAAGCGACTACGCAGCTGGCTGAGTTTGCTGACTTTATTAATACCTTCACCCGTAACCTGCTAGATGATGATGAGCCGGTGCCGATTATCCGTCAGATGATGGTCGAAGCAGGTTATATCGACTATATCAAGGAATCGGCTGCCACTCCGGCACAGGAAAAAACCAAGCTGGACAACATTGAAGTGCTATATAGCAGTATCCAGAGCCTGATTAACCGCGCTGAAGATGTCGATGAAAAGAATATCGAAAGCGTGATTCGTAAGATGGTATTGCTGGATATGCTGGAACAGCAGCAGGAAGAAGAAGATACCGATAAGGTTAACCTGCTGACCCTGCATGCGTCCAAAGGTCTGGAGTTCCCTTACGTGTATCTGATTGGGCTGGAAGAGGAAATTCTACCGCATAAAAACTCGATTGCTGCCGATACGGTCGAGGAAGAACGCCGTCTGATGTATGTAGGCATTACCCGTGCCCGTCAAGGTTTAACCATTACTTTGGCCGAGCAGCGTAAGGCGGGCGGTCAGATGAAACAGATGACGCCAAGCCGTTTCTTGGATGAGTTGCCAGAAGATGAGCTGGAATGGCTAGGTCGCAAGAAAAAGCTGGCAGGCAATATTGATCCGAAGCAGCAAGCACAACAATATCTAGAAAATTTACGCGCTTTAATTAAGCGTTAATATTTAACCAATTTCTAAATCAATATTTTTCAATAGGAAAGAAATAATGAAAGTACAGGTGAAAGTCCTTGACTCACGCCTTGGCAATGAATGGCCAATGCCAACTTATGCAACAACTGGCTCTGCAGGACTGGATCTGCGTGCATGTGTAGATGAAACCACCGTGATCGAACCAGGTCAAACTGTATTGGTAAAGACCGGTTTAGCCATTTATATCGAAGATCCTAACTTTGCGGGACTGATCTTGCCACGTTCTGGCCTAGGTCATAAACATGGGATCGTACTGGGAAACCTGGTCGGTCTGATCGATTCAGATTATCAGGGTGAGTTGATGGTATCGGTCTGGAACCGTAGTCAAACTGCGTTTAGCCTGGAACCGGGCGAACGTCTAGCACAATATGTATTAGTCCCTGTGGTTCAGGCACAGTTTGATATTGTGAATGAATTTGAAGCTACTGAACGTGGTGCAGGTGGCTTTGGTCATACCGGCAAGAACTAATTTTTTGAAAGAGCCTACATTCAATTAAATGTGGGCTCTTTTAATCTTTGATAAAATTATAATTATCGTCTATTTAATTGCTATTTATCCATTTGATAAATTTTCTTACATTGATTATTTTCTGAAAATCAGCTAAAAGTACACTGTCTTAGAACAAGAACAAGAAGTTTCATATCGTGGTGATTACACCCGGTTTTTGAAATTATTTTCTCCTATCCAGCAGTGAAATTATCGTCTATGGGATTCATGCACCATCAATTCCCCATGCAACTCTTTCGTGCATATGACATTCGCGGTAAGGTTTCTTTACTGAATGCCGGCGTGGTGGAGGCTATTGCACATGGTCTGGCACAGCAGTATCAGCAGGCCGGGCAGACGCGTGTCGCGATTGGCTATGATGCCCGATTGACAAGTCCGACCTACGCAAAAATTATTCAACAGATCTTTCAGCAATATGGAATTGGTGCAACCGTGATCGGCTGTTGCTCCAGCCCGATGCTGTATTTCACGGCCAAAGAATTTGATGGGAACGGTATTATGATTACCGCCAGCCATAATCCGCGTGAGGATAATGGTATCAAGTGGTTAATGCAGGGGGAACCACCTTGTCCTGAGATGATTCAGAAAGTTGGACAAGATGCGGAACAGTATTACTCAGATGAATTGCCGCCAATCCCAGAAGTCTGGCATGAATTCATCACGGAATATTGCCTGAAGTATCAACAGTCGATTCTGGAGGATATTCAACTGAAACGCCGCTATAAAGTAGTGTTAGATGGCTTGAATGGTTCAGCTGGGCGATGTGCAGCTTTAGTGTTGAAAAAGTTGGACTGTGACCTAACCACCATTCGTACTGAAGCCAATGGCCATTTCCCTGATCATGCGCCAGATCCATCTCTGGATGCTCATCTGCAAAAACTGAAATCAGCAGTGCTGGATAGAGGTGCTGATTTAGGCATCGCTTTAGATGGTGATGGTGACCGTTTGGTGCTGATCGATGCCGCTGGAGAGATCATTCGTGCGGATCAATTACTTTGCCTATGTGCGGAAATCTGTCTGAAAGAGCATCCTGGACAGGAATTTGTATTTGATGTGAAATGTTCTGCCCAAGTGCGTAATACCGTACAGGCATTAGATGGCAAACCAGTGATGCTACGTACCGGCAGTTCTTTCCTGCGTAAATATTTAGCTAATGCGAAAGGCCAAGCCATTTTTGGTGGGGAATATGCAGGGCATTATGTTTTTAATGACGGCCGTGGCGGTGGTTATGATGATGGCGTCTATACTGCTTTAAGAATCATGGAATATCTGGATCAGACTGGTCAAAGTCTGGCAGAAGCACTCAAAAAATATCCAAAACGAGTTGGTACTGAAGATCTGTATATTTCTACCCATCAGATTCAACCTCAAGAATTACTCGACTTTGTTGAAGTGCAATCCCGTCAATTAAATGCACAAATCAGTAAAATTGACGGGATACGTCTTGATTTTGATGATGGTTTTGGCATCATTCGAGCATCCAATACAGGTGAATACTTTACAGTGCGTTTTGATGCAGAAAATCAGCAGCGACTGAATGAGATCTGTCACCTGTTCGTTTCGATGTTGCGTGACCGCTATCCTGCGATCGCCCAAGACATTTTAGATGCTCAATAAGGAGAGGCGAATGCCAAATCAACAGACCGGCATCGACAAAGCACAAGTACTGACCGAAGCTTTGCCGTATATTCAACGCTTTGCAGGTAAAACCCTGGTTGTAAAATATGGCGGCAATGCAATGACTGATCCTGAGCTGGAAAGTTCATTTGCACGTGACATCGTCTTAATGAAAACCGTGGGCTTGAATCCAATCGTGGTACATGGTGGTGGTCCACAAGTGGATTCCATGCTGAAACAGCTGGGCCGTGAGTCTGAACGTATTGATGGCATGCGTGTTACCGATCCAGCGACCATGGAAGTCGTCGAAATGGTCTTGGGTGGTAGCGTTAACAAGTCGATTGTAAACCTGATCAACAAACATGGTGGTCGTGCTATAGGCTTAACTGGTAAAGACGGCAATCTGATCCGTGCCCATAAACTGCTTATGGAAAAAACGGCAGAAGACGGTTCGATCCAGAAAATTGACCTGGGCATGGTCGGTGAAGTTGTCGGTGTAAAAACCGACGTTCTGGAAATGTTTACCAAAAGTGATTTTATTCCCGTGATTGCACCACTCGGTGTGGATGAAGAAGGGAATACCTATAACATTAATGCTGATCTGGTCGCAGGCAAAGTTGCGGAAGCTTTGGGTGCAGAAAAACTGATTCTGCTGACTAATATCACCGGTGTTCTAGATGAAAATAAAAATCTGCTGACAGGTTTAACCACTCAGGAAGTAGATCGCCTGATCGAAACTGGCGTGATCTATGGTGGTATGATTCCGAAAGTCGGCTGTGCCCTGGATGCAGTGAAAGGTGGTGTAGTCAGTGCACATATTGTGGATGGTCGTGTGCCGCATGCAAGTCTGCTGGAAATCTTTACTGATCATGGTGTTGGTACATTGATTACCAACCGGGTGAAATCAGCTCATCATTGATTCAGTATGAATGATAAGGAGCCTCTTGTGAGGCTCTTTTTTTATTTTCCCTATTCGAGGGATATTAGATCAAAACTAATATATCGAAAATATCCGAATAAAAAGTAAAGCTACGAGCAAGGTGGAAGTTTGTTTTTAATAAATTTGCATAAAAATAACTTCTTTAGCACTTTTGTTGCAAAGTCTTGCAGCAATCCTGATTTGAAAAGCCAACAGGGCTGATGCAGAATAACTGTATGGATTACCCAAGAATAGAATTGAGATTATGTGCCAGCTGTTAGGAATGAATTGTGCTACACCGACCGATATTACCTTTTCATTTCGGGGGTTTTCACAGCGTGCTGGAATTACCTCAGATCATTCTGATGGCTTTGGTATCGCCTTTTTTGAAGATAAAGCCTGCCGTCTGTTTGTGGATAACCAGTCTGCAGTCGAGTCACCGATTGCCGAGCTGATTCGAAACTATCCGATCAAATCCCGCAATGTGATTGCACATATCCGTAAGGCGACACAGGGTAAAATCAATCTGGAAAATTCTCATCCTTTTAGCCGTGAGTTGTGGGGGCGTCAATGGATTTTTGCACATAATGGCGATTTGCATGGTTTCTTTCCGGAATTATCTGGCCGTTTTACTCCGGTTGGGAATACCGATAGTGAACGTGCGTTCTGTTATCTGCTTGATCAGCTAGTCAAACGTTTTGGTTATGATGAGCCAAAATTGGATCAGGTATTTGACCTGCTAGTCGAGATTTCTCCAGGCATTGCTGAACACGGTACCTTTAATTTCTGTCTGTCCAATGGTCAGGCCTTATTCACTTATGCGACGACCAAACTGCATTGGCTCGTGCGTGAATATCCATTTAAGCCCGCCCAGTTGATTGATATTGATGTCGAAGTGGATTTTAGTCAGGTGACTACACCGGAAGATCGTGTTGCCGTCATTACTACTGAACCATTGACCCAAAATGAAGTCTGGACGCCATTTCAACCCGGTGAGATGATCTTATTCCGAGATGGTAACAACATTCGTTCTCAACTCACCCATGTCGAACGATTAGAACGTGAACGATTGGATCCTTCCTTAAAGCGGGTCACTCGAGCGGATCAATATTAAAAAATATCAGCTGGCGGAATAAAAAATCCGCCATTTCTTTATTTTAAATTAAAGTAAAAATCACGGATTAATAAGCGCTTATTTTTATCACTGGTTAATAAATATCTTATTCTTTTACTCGGGTTTGTTTTATTTTAACTAAATTTAACAATAACTTACTATTCAAATACTGACTTTTATATGAAAGCCGACTAATTCACTTCATTTTTATTTTAATCAATAACCTATATGCTCATTTCATGTGATAAGTCTTTAATATTGATAGGTGGTCGTAATGAAGATGAAGTGGATTCCAGACTATAACACTGGCATCGATGTGATTGACGATCAGCACAAACGAATTCTCGATTACATCAATGAAATTGATGAAATTGATGCGTCTACTGATCGTGCTCGAATCAAACAGATCCTGGAAAACATCATTGACTATACCCAGTCTCATTTCACCTTTGAAGAATCTTTACAGGAAGAGGCGGGCTATAAATATCGCGTACCACACAAACGCGTACACGACCTGTTTATCAAGAAAATTGAATCTTATCGTGACCGTTTTGAGATGGGGCATTCCATTGAAGCGGAACTCCATGAAGTGTTATCAAAATGGCTGATCAACCATATCCAGCATGATGATGCGGATTATGTGGGTGCAGTGAAGGAAAACATGATCGGCCTGATCAAGGAAAAAGAAAAGAAAAAAGGCAAGAACTGGTTCGCCCGTTTCTTCTCATGAGCCGATTATTCCTGATAACAAAAAATAAAGTCTAACGATCTTTTTTTGCGCAGCAAATCATCTTCGGGTGGTTTGCTTTTTGTTTTTGATTTTCACTGCCATGCAAGGCAAAATAGCGCTAGATTTTTATAGGAATGCATCATGCAGGACAATGCTATGTCGAAATGGTTATCGCCGCTGATGGCTTTTTGTTTATCCTTTCTTATTATTGCGACGCTCGCACCAATAACCGGGATTCAGATTGACCGTCAGCTTGATTTCTGGCTGTTGTGGTTAGCGACCATGCTGATTTTGGCTCTTCCAGTTTGCTATCTGGAAATTGCGCTGGCGAAACGCTCCAAAACCACAGCGCTCCAAGCATTGTCCAGCCTGACCCGTGAAGCGGATAGTTCACAACGCTGGCGTCTGGTTGGTTGGCTGGCGGTGGTATTTATTCCATTTTTGTCGGGTGCCATGCTCAATCATGCATCCAATGTGATTTCAGTAGCTAATCTGAATATCCAGCAACCGATTATCTTTGCTGTACTCGCCATAGCTGCGTTTGTGTTGTCTTTAGTGCCACGTTTAATTCTGGTCGGTATCACAACTGTAGGCGTATTAGCTTCTTTAGTCCTTGCCAATGTCATGGGCACTCAATTGCCAGCATGGCAAGTAACGCCAGTACAATTTTCTGAATGGGGCAATGTGACTGTACTTGCATTAGTGGCAAGCGGTTTAGGGATGGGTCTGTACTGGCAATCTAGTTTAGCTGCAGTAAAACAGCAGGATGTCGCGACTAAAACTGCTTTGCCAATTTGGATCGCCCAGCTGCTGGCCGTAATTGCTTTCGGTTTCTTTGCGGTGAAAGCGCAAGTACCTGCTTTTGCCCTGATGGCGGCAATTGTGGCGGCCGCTGCTTTAATGCTGCAAATGGCACGTGAACAGCTACAGCAACGTCAAATGAATGTCATCATCCAGTGGGTCGTGGTGGTGGTTGCGGCATTAATCTGGTTGATTCCAAATATTGCACCAATCTTTAACAATCTGCTGATTCTATGGGGCCTAGTGATCAGTCTGATTTATGCACTGTTTGCCGGCTGGATCATGAAAATCAGTCACCTGCGTAAATCAATGAACTTTAGTTCAGAAGCCTTTTACAACATCTGGCGTATCGCGGTACGTATTGTATTGCCAGTGGCGATCATCACAGCAATTATTGCGGTATTAGGGCAGTGGTTCTGATGAGTCAGGCAGCGATGGTTTGGGTGACGTATGCTGCCCCTGAACAACAGTTTCATATTGCTGTGCCATTTAAACAAGGCATGACAGCACTGGATGCCATTGCAGCAAGTGGTATCCGTGAACAGGTTGCATTGCCTGAGCCGCTGAGTCTGGGTATTTTCGGCGTTAAACTGCAGGATCATCAGAAGCTTTTGGAAGCGGGCGATCGTGTAGAAATCTACCGGCCACTGACAATTAATCCGAAAGATATCCGCCGTAAACGTGCAGCAGAAAATCCGGTGGGTCGTTATATCAAGGGCAACCGGGCCAAATTATGGAAATCTTAAAGAAATCGCAAATTCATTTGAATAGCGACAAAATGCTTGTTATTTGATAAACCTATGCCATTTATTAGAAAAACCCCTAGTCACTTAGGGGTTTTTTTATGGAAAAGCGATTATAGTGGGGGCGCTGTAAGAATTGCTTCTTTTGAGCCTGGTAGACCAGGTTGTGATTCAGGAATGGTTTCCAAACCTTCAATGCGTTCTACTATGCCATTCGGCGTAAAGTAGATTTTCAGGTGTTGACCACGTGCAGCAGGGATGTTGGCTTTTTTAGCATAGGTTCCTGGGGTATAATTGTAAATGTAGTCCCAGCGTAAAGGATTAAGCGGATCAGTTACTGTTGGACTACCAAGCAGGAAACGGACTTGCTGGTGACTCATACCGACCTGGATTTTTGAGGCTTGTGCTTGAGTTAAAGGTGTTCCTTGAGGAATATCAACTTTATACACACCTAATGTCGAACAGCCGACAAGCAATGAAGTGACGAATAACGTCAGCATGATTTTTTGCATTTTGCTACACTATCCCAAATTAATTATGATGCATTTGATCCAGGGATAGATCATACTGCATCTAAACTTTGTTGCATATTCCAACTTTAATTTTGTTGAGAGACCTTTGTACATGCCTATTTCAAATCAAGATTTACGTAAAGCTGGACTAAAAGTTACATTGCCGCGAATTAAAATATTAGAACTATTAGAAAACTCACGCCAGCACCACCTGAGTGCCGAAGATATTTATAAGACTTTACTCGATCAAGGCGAAGATGTGGGTCTCGCGACTGTATATCGTGTGTTAACACAGTTTGAAGCAGCAGGCATTATTCAGCGTCACCATTTTGAAAATAACCATTCAGTCTTCGAAATCATGCAGGAAGATCACCATGATCACCTGGTCTGCCAAAACTGCAACAAAGTGGTTGAATTTACCAATGATGTGATTGAGCATGAACAGCACGAAGTGGCGAAAAAATTTGGCTTTGAGCTGACTGGTCACTCATTGAACCTGTATGGTTATTGTGATGCACCTGAATGTCAGGAAGCCTACCGCAAGAAATAATTTTAGGCATGTCATTAAAAAAAACAGGCTTCATTTGAAGCCTGTTTTTTATTGCATAGAAAATAACTTAAGACTGACCATCAAAAGTGATGTTGCTATGCGAATTCATCAGATGGGCACCGCCTTCCTCCGAAAGCTTGATTTGCAGACGCAGGTCGTTTGGTGAGTCGGCATGTTTCAGTGCATCTTTATAGCTGATCTGTTTGGCCTTATACAGGTCATACAATGCCTGGTCGAAAGTCTGCATACCGAGTTCACGTGAACGTTTCATCAAATCTTTGATCTCATGTACATCACCTTTACGGATCAGATCTGAAACCAGCGGTGAGTTGATCAGGATCTCAATGGCAGCACGACGGCCGGTACCATCAATGGTCGGAATCAGCTGTTGGGCTACCATGGCACGCAAGTTCAGGGACAAGTCCATAAACAGCTGACTATGACGGTCCGCTTCAAAGAAGTGAATGATCCGGTCAATCGCCTGGTTGGCGTTGTTGGCGTGCAGGGTCGCAAACACCAAGTGACCGGTTTCTGCGAAGGCAATGGCATAGTCCATAGTCTCGCGGGAACGGATCTCACCGATCAGGATCACATCGGGCGCCTGACGCAGGGTATTTTTCAGTGCCACTTCGAAGGAATCAGTATCAATCCCGACCTCACGCTGGGTAATAATACAGCCCTTATGCTGGTGTACAAATTCGATCGGGTCTTCAATGGTAATGATGTGACCTTTAGAGTTTTCATTCCGGTAGCCAATCATCGAAGCCAATGAGGTTGATTTACCAGTACCGGTGGCACCCACGAAAATGATAATCCCGCGCTTAGTCATTGCCAGTTCTTTCAGAATTGGCGGTAACTTTAGATCATCCATGGTCGGAATCACGGTTTCAATCCGACGCAACACCATACCTGGCTGGTCGCGCTGCTGGAAAGCGCTGACACGGAAACGTGCCGATTTGCTGGCATTGGTAATGGCAAAGTTACATTCACGGGTTTCAGCAAATTCCTTGCGCTGTTTTTCCGACATGATCGAATGCAGAATTTGCCCTACAGCAGAACCCGGCAGCTTGACGTTGCCAATCGGCACAATCGTGCCATTTACTTTAATGGAAGGCTCAACATCCGCGGTAATAAACAAGTCCGATGCCTTTTGTGCCACCATATAATCAAGTAAACCGTTAAAATCCATGTAAATCCCCAAGAAAATGAAGGCTTATATTTTTATAGGAAGCTTTCAGGCTGTTTCGCCGCAGTACGTGCCACTTGAGGACTGATAATACCTTTGGACACCAGCGTTTTCAGGCTTTGATCCAGCGTGGTCATGCCATAGTTGGCACCGGTCTGGATTGCAGAGTACATCTGAGCAACCTTGTTTTCACGGATCAGGTTACGGATCGCCGGAATACCGATCATGATTTCATGTGCTGCGACACGACCACCGCCATTTTTCTTGAGCAGGGTTTGTGAAATTACGGCTTGCAGCGATTCTGACAGCATGGCACGCACCATGTCTTTTTCTTCAGCAGGGAATACGTCGATTACACGGTCGATGGTTTTTGCTGCTGAGGTGGTATGCAGGGTACCAAAGACTAAGTGACCTGTTTCCGCTGCAGTCAGTGCCAGACGGATGGTTTCCAGGTCACGCATCTCACCTACCAAGATAATATCCGGGTCTTCACGCAGTGCCGAACGCAGTGCTTCGTTGAAGCCATGCGTATCACGGTGCACTTCACGCTGGTTGATCAGACATTTTTTGGATTGGTGCACAAATTCGATCGGGTCTTCAACGGTCAGGATGTGGTCATAACGTGTATCGTTAATGTAATCCAGCATCGCCGCCAGTGTGGTCGATTTACCGGAACCGGTAGGACCTGTTACTAAGACCAGACCACGAGGATATTCACAGATGTCTTTAAAGATCTGACCCATGCCGAGATCTTCAATAGTCAGTACTTTTGATGGAATGGTACGGAATACTGCACCTGCACCGCGGTTCTGGTTAAATGCGTTCACACGGAAGCGGGCAACCCCAGGAACTTCAAAGGAAAAGTCAGTTTCCAGATTTTCTTCGTAGTCACGGCGCTGTTTATCGTTCATGATGTCATAAACCAGCTTGTGAACTTCTTTGTGTTCTAAAGCAGGCAGGTTGATACGACGTACTTCACCATCCACACGAATTAGTGGTGGCATCCCCGCAGACAAGTGTAAATCTGACGCGCCATTCTTAGCAGAAAACGCCAGTAATTCTGTAATGTCCATAAAGTCCCCAGAGTCATTAAAATGTTATTTATTTTGATAGAATAATAAGGCTTTCCCACAGCTTAACCAACACTTTGTTCGTGAGCAAGCGGAAAAATTTTGAATGAAATGAGAACTCCGTCAATGAATATGTTGCAACACGCGCGAAATCAGGTTTTGGCTCAAATTCACACTGCATGTCAGCAGGCTGGACGTGATGAAAATACGGTGCAGCTATTGGCGGTGTCCAAGACCCATCCGGCAGAAATATTGGCGGAAATGTATACAGCCGGGCAGCGCAGTTTTGGTGAAAATTATTTGCAGGAAGCGCTGGATAAAATTGAAAAGTTGCAGGATCTGGAAATTGAATGGCATTTCATTGGTCATGTACAGCGCAATAAAACCAAACATCTGGCTGAAAAGTTTGCCTGGGTGCATGGCGTAGATCGTCTGATTATTGCGGAGCGTTTGTCTAATCAGCGTGCGGATGATCAGGAGCCATTAAATATTTGTATCCAGGTCAATATTGACGGACAGGATACGAAAGATGGTTGCCAGCCAGCAGAAGTGGCTGAACTTGTCGCACAAATCAGCCAGTTACCCAACATTCGTTTGCGTGGTCTGATGGTCATTCCGGCACCAAACAATACTCAAGCCTTTAGCGATGCCAAGACTTTATTTGACGAGGTCAAAACACAGCATGCCCATCCGGAAGACTGGGATACCTTAAGTATGGGTATGTCAGGAGATATGACGGAAGCCATTGCAGCCGGTTCAACTATGGTGCGCGTCGGAACAGCCCTGTTTGGTGCGCGTCCTAAAAAAGATTAAGTGATTTAACAATCAGCTCATATTTTTAGTAAAGCGTTATTGTTGAACAGACAGTAACGCTTTTCTTTTTTGCGGTTCCAGCCATTTTGCTATGAACCAGGCAAAGAAGATTAAAAAGGTCATGCTGCCTAATAAAGCTAAAACAGCCCCGCCTAAGCCATACGCACGGCTTTGAGGAAAACAGCCTAAAATAAACAGCAGTAAAGGAAAATGGGTCACATACAAGGTATAGGAAAATCCTGCTGATTGAACCCAGATCGGATGATAATAACTTTGATAATATTGAAGCTGGGTTAACCAGCAAATTAATCCCAACCCGATACAGACATTAAATGGTACAAAATAGCTACCACGATAAATATTGGTGTGTTCGATGAAATGGAAAGTGTAGGCATCAATACAAGCAATCAGTAGAGCTAAACTAAAGAAGACTAATTTAAGTGAACTTAAATGATTTAGCAGATATTGCTGAACTTGCTGAAATGAACTGGCAAAGGCACTGAGCCAGAGCAGAAAATAAATCAGAAACTGCGGATTGAGTATCGATAGAATGACTAAAACTAGTGTGAAGCCAGCTTGAGCAAGAATCGAATTTCTTAGAAAGGGCAGAAAGCCTGCTAGTACATAAAACCAGATTTCATAACTGAAACTCCAGAACGGAGCATTAGCAGATAAAGTCGGTGTAATAAAGCCGTTTAAAAATAGCAGTGAACCTAGAAGATTGTCCCACTCTAGACTGTAAGATGTTCGAATCATCATGCCAAAGCTGTTTTCAAACTGGTGACTCTGCGAACTAAACAGCAAAGGAGCCAGAACATATAACAATACGGTCAGAACCAAGGCAAACAGGAACGGTGGCAAAATTCTTCGACAGCGCTGCTGAACATAATGAGGCAAATTAAACTGGTTATTGTGCTGAAGATTATTCTGTATAGATGTTCCGATCAGAAAACCACTTAAGGCAAAGAACATCATTACGGCTGCTTGCCCATGCATGCGTACCCAGGAATAAAGGGTCACATCAAATGGTGCAATAAAAGCCTGAAAGCAGTGGCTGAATAGCACCACAATCGCACTGACCCCACGCAAGCTTTCTAGTTGTAAGCTGAATTCAGCAGAGAGCTTGCGTGGAGTCATATTCATAAGCGCTAGCCTATAATCTGGATAGTGCTGGCACCGGAGCCGACCGGCTTGACCTGAATCTGCACCGGAATACGTTCATGCATCTCCTGTACATGCGAAATTAACACTACTTTACGACCTTGGCTTTGCAAATGGTCCAGTGCATTCATGACCATGTGTAGGGAAGCTGGATCAAGCGTACCAAAGCCTTCATCAATAAACAGAGATTCCAGTTTCATCGAGCCGGAGGCCATATTGGCAATCGCCAGTGCCAGGGCAAGAGATACTAGGAAGGTTTCGCCACCAGACAGGGAGAGTACCGGACGGACTTCGCTGTTCATATCCAGATCGATAATCGCCAGACTCAGGCTGTCCGGAATGCGGTGTAGCTGATAACGCTGGGTTAAAGGCTGAAGCTGCTGGTTGGCGTATTCCACTAGAATATCCAGATGGTGTTCCTGGGCAATTTTCTGAAACTTGGTGCCTTCCTTGTGTCCGATCAGGTCATAAATCCGGCCCCAGCGGTATTCCTCTGCCTTGATCTGTTCAATCTGATGCTGGTATTTGGTATAGGTGCTTTGGTTATTGGCATTCATACGCAGCTTGGCATCAATCTCATTCAGTGCTTCCTGCTGAGAAGTTTTTTCCTGAGCCAGTGCTGCCAGTTTTTGTTCAATCTCTTCGAAGTTATGTTCAGGCTGTAGTTTTAGATGCGCTTGATACTGTTCTTCAAGTAGCTGCCATGCAGTTTTGGCATTTTCCAATGCCTGTTTCTGATTCGCCAGATCCTGACGAATCCGTTGATGGCTGGTGAGATCGATGCTTAGCCAATGCTCAATTTGTTCTGTAGTTACCTGCGGGTGAGCTAGCTGCCATGCCTGAATCTGTTGTTGATGCTGTTTTAGTTGCTGCTCCAGCTGCTGTAATTGGGTAACAAAATCTTGCAGCTTGAGATTACCTTGATGCAGCTGTTTTTCTGCTTGAGCAGTGCGTTGCCGCTGATTATCCAGTTCCTGTTGCAAAGCTTTGCCTTGTTGATCTAGTACAACCTGCCATTCAGCAGCCACACGATACACCTGTCCAGCATGTTGTTCAGTCAGTTCAGCGAGTTGCTGACGCAGTTCTTTGCCTTGTTCCACCAGTTGTTCTAGAGACTGGCTGAGTTGGACAAAATTCTGTTGTTCAACTTGTAGCTGATATTGAGTTTTCTCTACTGCTTGTTGCTGTTGCTGCAGCTCGGAGTCCAGCTGTTTTTGTGTAGATAAATACTGGACGCGCTGTTGTAATTGTTGCTGGAGTTTAGGTAACCAGTTGATTGGTGGTTGAACCTGATACTGTTTAGGTAAGGCCATCATGACAGGTGTAATCAGCTGTTCGAGCTGTTGGCGTTGTTGTAATGCCAGTTGCAGATGCTGTAATTGCTGCTGTTGCTGACGCCATTGCTGTAATTGCTGCTGCAGCTGTTGTTCCTGGAGTTGCAGCTGTTCAATCTGTTTTGTCACAGTATTGTGATGATCTGCCAATTTCTGGATCAGATGAGGAAGATTATGTTCTTGTTGAGTAATTACACCTAAACTGAGCAGCTGAGTGGTACATTCTGCAGATTGTTGTTGTATCTGCTGTTGTACTGTCTGAGAACGCTGTTGTTGCTGCTCAATCACCGTTTGCAGTTTAGAGATTTCAATCCGTTTAGTTTGTTGTTGTTGTAATAGTTGATCCAGCTGCTCTCGTACCTGCTGTAACTGCTGTTCCTGTAATTGATGCAGGCTTTGTTCTAGCAGTTCATGCTGGCCTTGTACAAAAGGATGCTCATGGCTACCGCAAACCATACACGGCTCATTCGGTTTTAGTTGGGCACGCAGTTCCTGCACACTTTGTGCATGCAATAGACGCTGTTGGGCAAGGATCTGTTCTAGCTGTGTATAAGCTTGCTGTTTAGATTGAATCTGTTGTTGCAGATTGAGCTCAGCATTTTGTAGCACAACTAACTGTTGTTGCTGGTTTTGTACGGTATTTTGTAATTGTTCTGATTCTTGCGATTGTTGAGCAAGTTGTTGCAGGCGTTGCTGCAAGACCTCTAGCTGTAGCAGGGTAGTTTGATCCTGTTGTCGTTTTTCTTGCACAGAATGTAGTAATTGTTCCAGCTGTTGCAGGCTTTGATACTGTTGTGTCCATTGATTCAGATTATCTGAGAGTTGTACAACTGTATTTTCCAGTTCAGCCAATGGTTGCTGCAGGCTTTGTGGGTTTTGCCGCTGCAATTGCTGATATTGATGTAGATGGTCTTGAATCCGCTGTAGAGTGCTTTGCGGTTCCTGATCAAATACACTTAAGTACTCAGATTCAGTCAATTGCTGTGTAAGCTGTTGCTGTTTTGCCTGTGCTTGATTAAAAGTCAATTGCTGCTGTGCCAGTTGTTGTTCTAGCGGCTGCAGTCGTGTAGTTTGGAACTGACTTTTTTCGGCATTCTGTTTTTTATACTGCTCGGAAATCGTATTAATTTCATGATCCAGTTTTAGACCAGCATCCAGATGCGGCTTGATATTTTCTAAATACTGTTGGAACTGTTGTTGCTGTTGTTGTAGGGTTTGTAGCTTGGTTTCTTCTACAGAAAAAGATTGTTTGAGTTTCTCAAATTCAACTTTGAACTGGGCTTGTTGTTGCTGAATCTGGCTTTTTTGTGGTTCTAAACGGGCACGTTGTACAAACTGTTCCCGGATCGACTGGAACTCATCCAGTCGTTCTAATAATTGCTGCTGCCCGGCAGATTTAGTCACGGCATCCAGCTGTACATCATAAACTTCTTTTTTGGCATGCACTTCGGCATAGAGTTTATGCTGGTCCAGATGCCATTTTCTTTCATTTTCCAGCAGCTTTTCTGACTGTTGCAGATTCTGCAGTTGCAGGGAAAGGGCCTGCTGTTGCTGTTGCAATGCAGCAATGTCTTCTTCTGACAGGATTTCAATATAGCCAATCAGCTTTTCCAGTTCGCTACGCTTGTTTTTGACTTCACTGAATTTCTGTGCAGCTTTCTGGCTGACCACACTAAAAATCTGTGAATTGGTTAGGTATTCCAGCAAATCGGCACGTTCATGGTCTTTGGCTTTTAAAAATGCACCGACTTCGGACTGCGCCAATAACACCGCACGGGTAAACTGTTCGAAACTCAAGCCAATCAGCTTTTCTACCAGTGGTGTGACTTCGGATATTTTCTGGGTAAGGGTGGTATCATCATCCAGACATTTGATATAACGCTCGACCTTGAGATTGCCATCAATCTTGTTACGGGCACGGCGGATATCCCAACGTGCCAGATAACGCTTGCCATCTAGCGCAATAAATTCCAGTTCACTAAAACCGGAAGTGGTGCCACGACGCAAAATATTTTTGGAGTCCTTGATGGATACATCCTGTCCGCCAGTATCTTTTAGGCTGCCGGAAGCGCCTTTTAGGCGAGGAATCTCGTTATACAGCGCCAGACACATGGCATCGAGCAGAGTGGATTTGCCGGCACCGGTTTTGCCGGTAATGGCAATCAGTCCTGCATGGGCCAATGGACTTTCATCAAAGCGGATATCGTGCGTACCTGCCAGAGAGGCCAGATTGTTCAGGCTTAAACGTAGAATTTTCATGGCATCTCCTTAAGGTTGCTGCAGGTCAATGTCCTGCTGTGCTTCATGCAGCAGCTGCAGAAAATCACGCTGTACCGAATCATCCGGTTCATAGCCCATCTTTGTCCATAGGGTGCTAAATAGGGATTCCGGTGTTGGAGGTGCCAAGTCAATTTTAGAAATTTGTGCGTCAGTATCCATGACCTGCTGATAAATCCTGGAAATCCGCAGCAGGCGGTAGCGGTTCGGCGGCAAAGCCTGTTCGATCTGTTGTCTCAGATCAACCGGTGGTGGCGCTGTAGTGGTATATTCAATTTCCAGAAAATGCCGTGCATAGAGTTGCTCAATTTCACCTGCTGGTAGGGCTTTGACTTTATCAATTAATTCATTGAGATCAGCTCGAATCCGGATCAGATCCACGGTCCGAGGAATAAGCAGAGGCTCGTATTGAAAACGCTGCTCATCTGATCGAGTCGGATCAATCCGGATTTCCACGATTTGATGCTTATAGTTCAGTTCGCTAAAAGACAGCGGAATGGGCGAGCCGCTATAACGGATATGTTCCTTGCTAACTTTCTGCGGTTTATGTAGGTGACCCAGTGCGACGTAGTCAATATCATCTTCAAATAGGGCTGTAGAGAGCGCTTCTTCATTACCGATCACAATTGGGCGTTCCGAATCGGAAGTTTCACCGCCTTGCATATGTGCATGTGACATTAAGATCAGCGCTTGATCTGGCTCTTGGCGAGAGCGGGCTTCGGCAATCAGTTGTTGATGTAAGTAAGCAATCGCACTCTGGTTATTGCTGGTATGTTCATTCAGCCCGGTAATTTCCGCACTACGCAGATAAGGTAGTACCAGACACCAGGCCACAATTTTCTGTTCAGGGTTATAAATTGGAACCAGCAGACGATTCAGATCGAGTTTGTTGTCTTCAGTTTTGCTGATCACGCCGACTGCTTTGGCATTGAATTTACTTAAGAATGGCTCAACCTGTTCAATGCGGTACCCCGAGTCATGGTTGCCGGCAATCATCAGGGTCTGCATATGCGGTGCCAGATGATGCGCCGTAGTCAGGAACTGGTACAGCTGTTTTTGTGCACTAGAGGCTGGATTGATGACATCAAAAATATCCCCGGCAATCAGCAAGGCGTTTGGCTGTTTTTCTTTGATCTGTTTTAGCAGCCAGTCCAGAAACTGGGTATGTTCAAATTCACGATCATGATTATGGAAGAACTGCCCCAAATGCCAGTCTGATGTATGTAGAAAGTGAACTGCCATGTCCCCTGAGCCTGTAAAATTTTAAACACCCGGATATGGGCAAAAAGCATGGATGAAAACCGGTCTAAGCTGTATTTCCCAGTTAGTCTTATCAGCAGGAATATGCGTCTTAGGCTGGCTATAAAATAGCAGTATAGTCATCTCTAGGGATGAACACTAGCGCCCAGCAGTGGATTCGTGGGGTTAAATTCGATGTCATGAAATCTTATTTATCGTTAGTTATAGAAACTAAAGTGTTAAAATATGAGCCAATATCAAAAAAATAAAGCTGGGAAAATTACATCGCCCAAAAATAAAGACCGACGATTCGAGTGATGGTGAAATCGTCGGTCAAAGTGTACGCTTTATGAAAGTTTCGGCTGCTATTCAAAACTTTCTTTTGGCACACAAGTCTTATTGCTTTAGCAAAGATCAAACATATTTGTGGATGCCGGTACAAATTTGATGACCTTGTACCCTATATAACGTCAGGGTATTCACATCAGTTGACAATAAAATGAAAAAAAATCCAATTTTTTTTATACTAGCTACATATCTTTGTGTGAATCCCCATCATGGCTTCCTTAAAACGCTATTTTCTCTGGTTTTTTTTCATCTGCTTTGTGTTGACCTGTATTTGCGGTGTCATTGCTGCATTGATGCCAACCGGAATGGGAGCAATTCTGACGGTGGTACCTTATCTGGTGGCCATGATCTGGGTATTGTATAAATTTCTGAGCCAAAATCGCCGTGCACCGACCCAGCAAGAACGCAAAAAAATTACCTTAGGTTTTACCCTGATTTTTTGGGGTTATAACCTGGCATTCTTATTACTGGGGATTTTACTGGCAACCCGATCCAATCCGAATGCCTGGCAAGATTTTCTGCTGTATCTGCAGCAACCGCAATTTATGAGCATGGTGCTGATCATGATTCTGCTGCTGGCAATTCCGCTGTATCTATTAACCTACTGGTTTTATGGGGCACAGGCACAGCGTATGGCCGCTAAAATGTTTGGACCGAACCAATAAATTACTGAAAAATAATAATCTCGACATTTTAAAATTCGAATTGGATAAGTGAATATTAAAGGTTTAGCTATACCTGTCGGTATAAATTGTTACGCTTATTGAGCGCTTTGGATAGCTCTAAAACTCACGCAGTTCAGTACAATAGTCCCGATATAAGAACAATGGCGACTGAATAACAATGTATAAACCTGTCGTACTGATTACCGGCGCCAGCGGTTTTATCGGTCAATATGCCGTCCAGCATTTTCTTGGCATGGATTATCATGTAATTGGTCTGACCCGTGAACGGCACCGGATCGACATGCATCCAGATTTTGAATGGATTCATGATTTCGAAGAATTACATAGCCAGCAGATTGACTATGTGATTAATCTCGCCGGTGAAAATATTGGTGCCCAGCGCTGGACTGATGAGCGCAAGCAAACTCTGCTCAGCAGTCGTCTCGACACTACCCGCAGACTGTATGAATTTCTAGGGAAAAACCAGATTTTCCCAAGGCGTATCCTGTCGACTTCGGCGGTGGGCTATTACGGTATTGATCCTGAAGAACAATGGCAGCAGGTCTGTACCGAGAAATCGCCACCGCAGCCGATTTTTATGTCACAACTGTGTGCGCAATGGGAAGAATTGGCACTGTCTTATACTGATCAAGATACCAAGATCATGCGTTTTGGTGTGGTACTGGGCAGAAAAGGCGGGCTCTTACCGCAAATCCTGATGCCGATTAAACTGAACCTGTTTGGCCAGATTGGCAGTGGACGTCAGCCATTTTCCTGGGTGCATATTCAGGATCTGCTCAGTGTTTTTGATTTTTTGATGCATGAACCGACCACTTCGGATATTTTTAACGTGGTTGCGCCGGAAAAAACCAGCCAGCTGTATTTTAGTCAGACCGCAGCACGGGTATTACATCGCAAACCGTTATTTTGTTTGCCCGGTATTTTTATGAAATGGCTGCTGGGCGAGCAGTCGCAGCTGATTTTAAATGGTCAGTACGTCCAACCCAAAGCCTTGCAAGAGGCAGGCTTTGAATTCCAGTTCCCAACCATTAAAGAAGCCTTAACTGATTTAGTCGGCAAGCACAGTTAAAGGCTGTAACTGTTCTGGTGTATAGGCTTTCGGGTTAACCACGGTTGGTTGTCCAAACATCAGCTGTCTCAGTAATAAAGCGGAAGCAGGCGCCATACATAGGCCGTTGCGGAAATGGCCGAAATTGGCCCAGCCATTTTTCAGTTGTGGTAACTGACCGAGATAAGGAATGCCGTCTGGTGAACCTGGACGTAATCCAGCCCATTCCTGCACAATCGGGAAGTCTGCCAGTTCTGGTACCATCTCAAAACAAGCATCCAGAATTTTCTGGCGGATTTCAGATGCTGGGGTGGTATCAAAACCGACTTCACGCATGCTTGAACCGCAAACGATATGTCCATCTTGACGTGGAATCAGATACATCACCTGATTCATGCACATGGTCGGTAGCCAGTGTCCCGGTGTTTTAAACAGGACCATTTGACCTTGTACTGGACGGACCGGAATATCCAGTTTGAGCTGTTCAGACCACTGTGCTGACCAAGCGCCAGTGGTAAACACAAACTGATCTGCTTCAATCCAGTCACCCTGTTCAGTTTGTACTGCTGCAATTTGATCATCACTAATTTTTATCTGACGTACCGGGGTGTGTTCTAGCCAGGTCACTCGTGGATGCTGTTTGAGATAACAGCTAATCGATTGCAGCAGGCGAGGGTTACGCACATTGGCGATCTGCGGGAAATACAGCGCATGTTTAAAGTCAGTAGAAACCTGAGGATTGATCTGCTCGATCTGTTCCTGCTCAACATATAGCGCTTCTTGCATCGGTTCCTGATGTTGTTCGGCATAGTGATAGCCGACTTCAAAATCATCTTCGTCGAAGATCAACATGCCGGTTTCATGGATTTCGAAATCGATACCGGTTAGTGGTTTCAGCTTATCATTCCAGGCCTGATACAGTGGTTTGGCATATTTGGCCAGATCATTCACGGCTTGAGGATAACGCCATGGATACATCGGGGAGAGGATGCCGCCACCAGCCCAGGAGGCGGCTTTGCCTGCTTGCTGTTGATCCAGAATCGTCACTGAACAGCCCTGTTCAATCAGCTCCAGTGCAGTCATGAATCCGTTAATTCCTGCACCGATGATGGCAATATGCATCAGGTTTTCACCTTTATTTCAATCATCAAACAAAACGCAAAAAAATGCCTCCCTTGGAGCAAGGACGGCATTTGAGATTATTTCATGTCTTTCAGTTTTAGCGCGGCTTCTTCAGCGAAGTAAGTCCAGATGCCGTCAGCTCCGGCACGGCGGCAGCTCATCAGTGATTCCAGAATCACGCTATCGGACAGCCAGCCATTTTGAATCGCGCCAGCCAGCATCGCATATTCACCACTGACCTGATACACGAAAGTTGGAATGCCAAAGGTATCTTTGACTTCACGGACTACATCCAGATATGGCAGGCCTGGTTTTACGATGACCATGTCCGCACCTTCCTGAATATCAAGTGCAATTTCATGCAGGGCTTCAGCACGGTTACCGACATCCATCTGGTAATTGTATTTATTACCGCCTTTCAGGTTAGAGGCAGAACCGACTGCATCACGGAACGGGCCGTAGAAGCTGGACGCATATTTGGCAGAGTAGGCCATGATATTGGTATAGATAAAGCCATTGGCTTCGAAAGCCTGACGGATCGCACCGATCCGGCCATCCATCATGTCGCTTGGTGCAAACACGTCGGCACCGGCTTCAGCATGGCTCAGACCCTGTTTAATCAGACATTCAACCGTTTCATCATTCAGCACGTAACCGGTTTCATCGATAATTCCGTCCTGACCATGTGTGGTATATGGATCCAGCGCGCCGTCAGTGATCAGCACCATTTCTGGTAATTCTTTTTTTAGCAGGCGAACCGTGGTCTGTACCAGACCGTCTTCACGCCAAGCAGCTTCTGCGGTCAGGCTTTTATCTTCTTGTGGAGTCACCGGGAACAGCGCCAGTTTAGTCACGCCAAGTTCCAGCAGGTGCTCTGCTTTTTTGAGTAGCAGATCGGCAGACAGACGCTGAATGTTCGGCATGCTTGGTACGTCCTGAGTCTGGTTTTGACCCGGCAAGACAAACACGGGATAAATGAGATGATCAGCACTGAGATGCGTTTCACGAACCATGGAACGGAGGTGTTCATTTTTACGAATACGACGCATGCGAGTCGCAGGAAACGCGGGACGATTGAACGTATAGGTCATAAAAATCTCATTGATCAATATTAAACTATGAGTATTGTAGTGCCTTAATTTGCATTTAGGGCAAATGAAAGTATTTTTTTATTTGATCAAGGTTATTCGAGCAAACTATGACGGTAGCAGAGAAAAGTTGGACAGGAAATATTGATTTAGGCTCGGATAAGGATGTTCTGTTAGACCAGTTGTGTGCTGCTTTTAATGATTCACCATTCTACAAATATTGTGGCATGCAAATGCGTGTGGTGGATGGACAGATTGAAGCTTATGTGGAAATGCAAAAGGATTTGATTGGTAATGTGGCATTCCAGATTTTACATGGTGGCGTAGCAGCCACCATTTTAGACAGTATTGGCGGGATTACCGCGATGGGTGAGCTATATAAGAAAGCCAGCCCGGAAGATATGGTTGATACCAGCCAGAAAGTCTCCCGACTGGCAACGGTGGATATGCGCGTGGATTATCTGGCACCCGGACGTGGCAAATACTTTACCGCACGTGCGGAAACTCTGCGCCTGGGCCGTAAAGGCTGCACTATGCGCATGACATTGATTAATGATGAAGCCAAACCGATTGCGACAGCAATTGCTTCTTACGCGTATTAATTTTTTTTTAATTCAAAACCATTTTAAAATTTTCGATACAGGCATTGTTCCAGCAGGGGCAGTGCCTGCCTGCATTTGGAAACTGTAGAGTTACATAATTTTGCTCAAAAAATCGATTTTGAGATTAGAATGCGTGACATTTACAGTTTTATGACTTTCTCAGCAAAACTACAGGTCTGTGCCCCATAAATCCAAAAATGCACAGGCATGTGTGCATGACCAAGTCTGTTGGATTTAGGAAAATCAATGACAGATACACAAGAAACCCTGCCAGAAAATACATCGCAGCCTTCTGAGCAAGAGCTAAAAGCCAAACGTAAAAAAGCGCTCGGGATCGTTGCCATTCTCATGGCCATTGCGCTGGTGCTGTTTCTGATATGGAAATTCTTCCTGAATAATTCGGTCAGTACTGAAAACGCCTATGTTGGTGCAGAAACGGCTTCGGTCACCTCGATGATCAGCGGGCAGGTGGCTGAAGTTTTGGTGCATGATACCCAGGCGGTGAAAAAAGGTGAGGTACTTGCACGAATTGATGACCGGGATGCACAAATTGCCGTGGCACAGGCGCGTGCTGAACTGATCAAGGCCAAACGTCAATATAAACAGACTGCGGCCAATAGTGGTGCATTAAGTTCACAGATTGGCGTCAGCAGTGATGCCATTCGTAGTGCTGAAGCCCAAGTCGCTCAGGCTCAAGCGGCTGTACGTAAGGCTCAGGATGAATATAGCCGTCGTGAAAAACTCAGTGCAACGGGTGCCATTTCCAAAGAAGAACTGAGTACTGCGCAAAGTGCCTTGGATACTGCAAAAGCGGGACTGGCTTCGGCAGAAGCAGGCTTGGCACAGGCCAAATCCAGCCAGAAAGCAGCACAAAGCAACCTTGCCGCGAATGAAGCGCTGATTCAGGGTGCTAATGAAAACTCAACGCCAGATGTTTTGGTCGCTGAAGCTAAATTAAAACAAGCTGAACTGGATCTGGAACGTACCGTAATCAAAGCACCTTTTGACGGGGTGGTTTCACGCCGTTCGATTCAAGTGGGTCAACGTGTCGCACCTGGTACGGTGTTGATGATGGTGGTACCGGTCGATCAGCTCTATGTGGATGCCAACTTCAAGGAAAGCCAGTTGGAAAAAGTTCGTGTTGGTCAGAAAGCTGAACTGACTTCAGACCTGTATGGTAAATCGGTGAAATATCATGGTACCGTGGTTGGTTTCTCTGGCGGTACCGGTTCAGCCTTTGCCTTGATTCCGGCACAGAATGCCACAGGCAACTGGATCAAAGTCGTGCAACGTTTACCGGTACGAATTCAGCTGGATCCGAAAGAACTGGCAGAGCATCCGCTGCGTGTGGGTCTATCCATGGAAGCTGAAATCCACTTCAAGAAGTAATTCCCGATGAATAATTATGTTCCATATGGGAATCTGAGCGGAGGCAAGCTGCTGCTGGCAGCCTTTGTACTGGCACTGGCCAACTTTATGGTGGTGCTGGACATGACTATTGCCAATGTCTCGGTGCCGCATATTACCGGTAGTCTGGCGGTATCCAGCTCGCAAGGCACCTGGGTGATTACATCCTACGCCGTAGCGGAAGCAATCTGTGTCCCATTGACGGGTTGGCTGGCCGGACGTTTTGGTAGCGTGAAACTGTTTGGTGTCTGTCTGCTTGGTTTTACCCTGTTTTCAGTGCTATGCGGGATTTCTACCAGTCTGGAAATGCTGGTGTTTTGCCGGATCGGGCAGGGGCTGTTTGGTGGCCCAATCATGCCGCTCAGTCAGACTTTATTGCTGCGGATTTTCCCACCTGAAAAGCAATCCCAGGCTATGGGGATGTGGGCAATGACCACTGTGGTGGGGCCAATTCTGGGGCCGATTCTCGGTGGTACCATCAGTGACAACCTGTCTTGGCACTGGATTTTCTTTATCAATATTCCGGTAGGTTTGTTCTGTGGTCTGATGGCGTTGAAATTGCTCAAGCCAGCCGAAACCTCAACTAATGTCTTAAATATAGATAAAGGTGGTCTGTTCCTGCTGATCTTATGGATTGGTGCGTTGCAGCTGATGCTGGATCTGGGTCATGAACATGACTGGTTTAGCAGTTCCTTTATCGGCACCTTGGCGGTGATTGCCTTTGTCGGTCTGATCATTTTTACCATCTGGGAACTGACCGAACGCCATCCTATCGTGGATATCAGCATTTTCCGCTATCGTGGCTTTACTTTTGCCGTGCTGGCTTTGGCCTTTGCCTTTGGTGCCTTCTTCTCTAGTATTGTACTGATTCCACAATGGGTACAGATTAACTTGGGCTATACCGCGGCCTGGGCGGGTTACCTGACCGCGACCATGGGCTTTGGTAGCCTGTTGATGTCACCGATTGTGGCAAAACTGGCCACCAAATATGACCAGCGTATTCTGGCCAGTTTCGGCCTAACCTTGCTGGCTGGGGTGACCTTAATGCGTGCTTTCTGGACCAGCGATGCGGACTTTATAGCGTTAGCTTGGCCACAGATTTTGCAAGGTTTTGCAGTGCCATTTTTCTTTATTCCACTCTCCAATATGGCACTGGCTTCAGTGTTACCTCAGGAAATGCCATCAGCAGCCGGTTTGATGAACTTTCTGCGTACCATGGCGGGTGCAATTGGTGCTTCAATTGCGGTGACGATTTGGGATGATCACAGCAAAGTCGCGCGTAGCGAGCTGGTCGGTAAACTGAATGTTGAAGAAGCCCAGAATACCCTAATGGCGCAGGGTATGAGTTCGGATAGTGCCTTGGGCTATATTTCCAGTTTGGTGGATAAAGAGGCTTTGACCTTATCAGCCAATCATTTGTTTTTGATTCTGGCGCTGGTGTTTATTTTCGCTGCCTGTTTGGTCTGGCTGGCACCACGGCCTAAAGCTGGTGTTGGTGGCATGCCATCGCATTAAAATTTTCAAAATAAAAAACCGCTGCACAGTCAGCGGTTTTTTTTAAAGGCTTATAAGTCTGATTTTGCCCGTTTCAAGGCGTTCTGCCATTTGGCCAGATGGGCTTCACGCTCATCTGCCTGCATTTTTGGTTCAAAAGCACGTTCTAGCTGCCAAGACTGGGCGATTTCATCGAGGCTTGAAAATACGCCGGATTTTAAGCCCGCCATGGCTGCAGCTCCCCAAGCAGTGGACTCCAGCATTTTCGGACGCAGCACTGGCACATTGAGTAGATCAGCCTGAAACTGCATCAGGGTATCATTTGCGCTGGCACCGCCATCGACACGCAGTTCCTTTAAGGGATGGGTAATGTCGGATTGCATGGCGGTTAGTACATCGGAGACCTGAAAGGCGATGGATTCCAAAGCTGCTCGGGCAATATGGGCTTTATTGGTTCCGCGGGACATACCACACAGCAGCGCACGGGCTTCGCTATCCCAGTGCGGCGCACCGAGTCCGGTAAAGGCTGGCACCAAGACCACGCCGTCGGTATCCGGTACCTTGCAGGCCAGTTTTTCTACCTCTGAACTTTTTTGAATGATGCCTAGACCATCACGTAGCCATTGCACCACCGCGCCGGCCATAAATACGCTGCCTTCTAAGGCATAAGTCGTTTGATCCTGAGCTTGCCAGGCAAGGGTAGAGAGTAATTTGTTGTGACTGAGCTGAATGTCATGACCGGTATTAAACAGCATAAAACAGCCAGTGCCGTAAGTATTTTTGGCTGAGCCGACTTCAAAACAGGACTGGCCGAACAGGGCAGACTGCTGATCCCCTAAAATCCCGGTAATTGGAATATTGGCGCCGAGCAGACCAGAGGCGGTGTCAGCAATATAACTGTCCGATGCAATGATTTTGGGTAGTACCGAAGCTGGGATATTAAACAGATTGAGCAGCTCTTCATCCCAAGTTTGGGTGTGGAGGTTCATGAGCATGGTTCGTGAAGCATTGCTAGCTTCAATGACATGCTCGGCACCTTGGGTCAGGTTCCAGATCAGCCAGCTATCCATGGTGCCAAATGCGACATGGCCTTGTTCTGCCAGCTCACGCAAGCCTTCAACATTTTCTAATAACCAGACCAGTTTTCCCGCACTGAAATAGGGGTCAATACGCAGGCCGGTTTTCTGTTGTACGCGCTCCATCTGACCCTGCTGGGTCAGCTGATTACACCAGTCCGTCGCACGGCGGTCCTGCCAGACAATGGCCGGGGCGAGTGGTTTGCCAGTTCGCTTATCCCAGACTGCTGTGGTTTCACGCTGGTTGGTGAGTCCAATGGCTTTAATATCTTTCGCGAGAATACGGGCGGAGGCAATCGCCTGTTGTACCACACCAATCTGAGTGGTCCAGATTTCCATGGCATCTTGTTCTACCCAGCCGGAATGTGGGGTCTGGATATGAATTTCCCGTTGAGCCGTCGCTTGAACCTGTCCATGTTCATTAAAAATAATCGCACGACTGGAAGTCGTTCCTTGATCGAGGGCGAGTAAAAAGCTCATAATTTTTTCTATAGGATGACTTGAAAAAGAAAAGTTTAGCTCAATAAAGTAACTGAGCGCATCGAAAAGTGTAATTGTGTAGAAAATGCATCGTATTTTTTGCCAGTTGTGCTATGATTGCTCATACATCTGGGGATGTTCTTGGCTTCGACGCCGATGATGAAACTCATAGATGCATGCCGAGAGCGCATTTTCTCTCGTAAATCAAATTTGCATTTAAATAGTCGCAAACGACGAAACTTACGCTCTAGCTGCCTAAGGGCAGCTTGTCCGCATCCCTGAATACTTGTGGTTAGGGGTCCCGACTGAAGCGAACGCACACAAGTCCGTATAGAGTCAAGCCTCGGGGCTTTATACCAAACTTAGAGGATCGCACCTTGAACCCTGTTCGTCGGGTCTCTGGGTGTTAAAATAATAGACGATATCTAAGCATGTAGTATTCTCGAGCGTAGTGTTGGCGGACGCGGGTTCAACTCCCGCCATCTCCACCAAGATTCTGAAAAAACCTTAAATCGAAAGATTTAAGGTTTTTTTATGCCTAACAATAATTGAAAAAGTATTATGGTTTTCGTATGTATAAGGGGGTGAATTAATATAATTAGCTCATAATTGAATAAAAGTAGGAAAAGTTAGACAAGCACATCCTGAGCCAGTTGAGTATTAGGAAATCAAGAAGCAAACTTGATTCAGTTGAGATTTAAGCAAGATAAAACTTAGTATATTGAGGGGAATTGATGTAAAAAATGACACATAGGTTGACTCAGGAATTATATCGAATATCTCATGAAAACTATGATAACTGTATAGTGTGTGGATATGCATTTCAGGAAGGTGATACGTCACATCTGGGTTATGATTTAAATGATAAGCCGTTACATGTATGTGATAAATGTTCTAACTTACTTAAAGAAACCGTTGTCAGGTATCGTTTCTCACCTAGATCATATGAAATCCTGAACCGTACCGGGTTTGTC
>NZ_JPQO01000163.1 GCF_000773685.1 Acinetobacter sp. HR7
CCAAAACCTTAAAAAAACCTGTGGATAACTGCCCTATGTACTCGCTTCGCTCGTACTCTATTGCTGCTCGTTCCTCGCAGCTTGGGGGCAGTTTTTCAAATACTAGGTAATAAAAACTATGGATTCGCTTCGCTCATAAAGCTATTTTTGCTCGCTTCGCTCGGTCTAGGTGCAAATATTGTGTGGCCGCTTTGCTCGGTTAATCTCGCTTTTAGGCGAAAGGGAGCTTTGTAATCAGAGGGAAAAGCGCGAGAATTTTAATTGCGTCAGTTCGCAGGCACTCCGCCTGCTCTGCAAATGTGTACTGTACTGTATCGTATTTAAGTACAGTACAGTACAGTACGACAGGCGACTTTTCGTTGTGTCGCTCGTAGACACTCGCTAAGAAAATATTTTGATCGTTTAGATATTCTTAATTAAAAAACAAAGAAGAAAATCTTAAATTTCACAGAAGGCTGTTTTTAAGCGTTTTTAGCCACGTTTAAACATCATGTGGTATTTGGTACTTAAAATCAAAAAAGATGGCTGTAATCGCAAAATAGAGCGTTTTAGAGCTATCTTTTGATCTCATTGTCCTGTGGTTTTCCGATTTTTCTGTTAATTTCTATATTTTCTAGAATTTTTACCTGATTTTCAGTGTATGTGAGCGTGTACTCTTTCCCTGTTTTCAGGTCTTTGATTTGAGGATGATAAACAAGCCCGTTTTGGGTCTGTTGGATTGTTCCGTTGCTATCCGTGCGTAAAATCTTGCCTGTGTAAGCCTTGTGAGCTTCTGCAAGCATAGAAATATTAGGGTCAATTTTTTTCTTGGCTTGTTCGAGGTCGTGATTTTTTAGGAATTTCTCTGCATTTTTTGCGTTTAAAACCATGTTTGGCTTGGTTTTTTCAATGAGTGCTATTGCTGCTGCTCTATGCTCGTCTGTTACGCCTGTTTCTTTGAATTTCGCAAAGTTTGAGCGCATTTTTTCATATTGAGCGACTTCCTGTTCAATCTTCGCCAAGTGGTCTTTTTTCCCAAAAAACATAGGCGTATTAGCCCGCATTTCATCAATTTTGGCTAACCATGCCTTAGCGTCGTTTATCTGCTTGTCCTGTAGCTCTTTAAATACTTTGTGAGCTGTTTCTTCAATCGCTGTTCTGTAGCTGGCTATGGCGTTTCTTGCGTCTGTTGTAGTGCCTTGTTTGACTTTCGGCTGTTGGGGTTCAATAGGCTTGGCTTTAGCTTCTTTTCGCTCTATCTCAAGTCTTGCAAGGGTTTCATAGTTAAAGACAATCTCTTGATCTAGGTTTTTGATCAACTGCTCATTTACTAATTTTTCAGCGTTTCTTGCCTTGATCGCATCATTTTTTAGGGTGATTTCTGTGTCTATGCCTTGTCTGCGTAACCGTGTAACGCTGCTGCCCTCGTGTTGAGTTGCTTCAAGGTCTAAGCCTTGCGCCTTGTAGCTGCGGTGATCGACTTCAACAAAAACATGCCCTGCACGTGCTAAATGGCTGTTTGTTAGGTCTGCAAACCTTTCTCTCCAGTGTTCGACCTGTTGCTTGCCGTGATCATTAAATTCTCTTGTCTTTTTCCCTAAATTGCCTTGTTCGTCAATGCTTCGGGTGGTTAGTAATATGTGAGCGTGATAGTTACGCTTATCGCTACCGTTTGCTGTGTGTGGGGCGTGAATGGCCGCATCAACGACAACACCATGACGTTTGATAATTTCCTGGCATAGGTCGTTTAACAGTTCTTGTCGTTCTTGTTTGTTGAGTTCGTGAGGAAATGCAATTTCAAATTCTCTAGCAAGCTGTGAATTTTTGCGATTCTCGACTTTCTCTACAGTGTTCCAAAGTTGGTTGCGGTCTAGTAATTCGGGGTTCGTTCCTGCAGGGGCATAGATTTTTGAAAACTCCACACCTGTTTTTTTCGTGTAATCCTGTTCTTTCCCTTGTCTTTCATCTATCAACTTTTCGCCTGAACGATAGGCAGCAGCAGCTACGGCACTCCGCCCATCTGCTCTACTTACGTTTTTAACTGAAAAGTGATAAATCGCCATTTTCTCTTTTGTCTTTTTTCCAACAACCAAAACAACAATAAAAACAAATCTGCTTTTATGGGGGTTAAGGGGGTATCCCCTTTCGCACTCCAAACTTAATGAAATTAGTTTGGGAAAGTGCGCCCTTCGGGAAAACCATTATAGCTTAGGAAGGCATTGAATCTCAATGTCAGGTGTCCTATGCTCTAATGGTTTTTTTAAAGGCTTTGGAATTACAATGGGCGTTGAATCTTTAGATCAGAAAATTGCAAAACAGGAAGAACGCTTAAAACAGCTAAAAGCACAGAAGCAAGCTGTTATCGCCCGTGAAAAAAAGAAACAGTCTGAACAGCAACGAAAGGAAGATACTAGACGTAAAATTCTACTCGGTTCTTACTTAATTAAAAAAAAGGAAAATGAACAAGACAAAGAAAAAATACTCGCTGAACTCAACGAGTATTTAACAGAAGATCGGGACAGAAAGTTATTTAATTTATAATACTTTCATCACGCCCAATTTAAATAAAAGGACTGGATATCGGATTACCCAAAGCAATGCAAATCCTAATTTTGCACCACTTACATTGTCGATAGTATTGTGAATAGTTCCATCCCAAGTAATTAAATTAGCTAAAACTTTCTTAGATAAGAAAACCCCAGCTCCGATGTAATAAATAAATGTGATCCATTGAGTCAAACCCACTGCGGAACATATTTTTGCAACAACGAAAAGACCTATAAATAAACCTAACCATATAAAAAGAGCAGTTTTTAATTGCATGTGCTTAATCCTTATTAATTGAATCCTAGTTTCTCTAAGATTGGATATAGTTCTCTAAATTTCTCGGGCTGTAATAACATTTCGGCAATACGAATTGCAAATTGTTGATAGCTCTCTGTACCTTGTGAATACTTAGACATTTCGGGCATTTCAGACATTTTATTGGCAAATAAATGGCGCTGTGCATCTGTCATTTTTATAAAAAAATCGGGCGTGTTTGGGTCACGTTTTGGGTCAATAGTTTTTTTAGGTTTAGCTTGTGTTTTTTGTTTAAACTTGAACGAAAATCCTGAAATAATGCGCCCTTTCTTATGTTGTTCATAGCTTGCTGTAATGTCTGTGTGCTCATTAATCTGCTTAATAGCTGGCTCTAAGACACGGCTTTTAAAGTTGTTCATTGCCGTGTATTCATTATCGCCTACGCCTAATCTATTTCTAAATTCTGATAGCTCAATCTCAGGTACTTTACCTGTAGCTCGCCAAGCTATCAGCATTTCATAAAGCCTTATAGCGTACTTGCTTGTAAGCTGTGCGACTTGCTTCAGTTGGTAGCTTGTAAAATGCTGCTCAAGCCTTGTGATCAATGGTACAACGTCAGGAGCGAAAGTAATTTCTAAAAGGGCTAACGAATCAACATAAAAAATCCGACTAACCCAACGTGACCGCACAACGCCAGTTTTGCCAGTTTTTTTATATTCGGCTGTATAACTAAACTGGCGATTAAATAAATTATTTACAGCATCTTTTAACGCCTTGTACGCTGCATCAGTTGATACATTGAAATGCTTTGCATAGTCACCAGCATGAATTTCTAGCTTACTGTCTGCTGTAATCCCTTGCCCTGTTTCTCTAGCGTTCATAATTGCAAGCAATATCAAACGCTGTTCAGCCGTTTCTAAGTTGTAACTTGCATTAATCAAGGCATTGTCTTTCACTACTAACCCATTTTTCATACTAAAGCTCATTTACAAGCAATTAGTTACATAATAGATAAATGTATCTTTAGATACAACTATAAATATGTAACAACATCAAGAGAAAATGTATCTTTATACAAGAGAAAATGTATCTTTATACAAGAGAAAATGTATCTTTATGCAAGAGAAAATGTATCTTTATATGCTCTGA
>NZ_JPQO01000164.1 GCF_000773685.1 Acinetobacter sp. HR7
ATTGACGCATAACTATGACACTGTTAATATCGTGTCATAGTTGAGCTATAGATTAAGAAGAATGAGTAAAATGTTAGTAGTCAAAGCAAATAATATTATTGAAGCAAGTTATCAACTTTCTTTAAATGAACAACGGTTAATTTTAGCCGCTATATCGTGCATACCTAAAGGCGAGGAAGTGACCGATAACACAGGTTATTGCATCACAAGGGAATCGTTTATTGAGTTAGGTATTAACCCCAAAACTGCAAGCAGGGAAATCAGAGAAGCATGTGACCGGCTTTTTAATCGAGTTATCACAATAACAACTGAAGCAGGGACGTTTAAAACTCGATGGGTTCAGGACATCATGAAATATAATAGTGATTGGGCTTTGGCTAATCCTGAATTTATCCAAGAGGTGACTGGTAGCGATCCTTATGCAGAGGATTATATTTTAGCCGCTATACGATTTAGTAAGTCTGTATTGCCTTTTATTAGCAACTTATCGTCAAATTTCACACAATATTTCCTTCAAGATATAGCAGGGGTAAGCAGTGGATATAGCATTCGATTTTATGAATTAATGATGCAATTCAAAAGCACAGGCTATCGAAAAATAAGGCTTGATGACTTACGAAATATGCTTGATTTAAATGATAAATATCCACTAACAGCAGACTTAAAAAGACGTGTTATTGATACAGCAATTGATGAGCTTAACGAAAAATCACCTATTAAAATCACTTATAAACTATTAAAAACAGGTCGAAAATTCACACATTTAGAACTAAAATTTAAAGAAAAAAATAAAGAAAAAGGGCAATTAAAATGCCCTGACACAATTGATATGTTTGAAGAACCTAAAAATAATTTTCTCAAACTCTCGAACGCTCAATTAGATATGTTTAGCAGTAAGTTGGCAGATTTACCTGAAATACAAGGGATGGCGAATGTAGGCGAAGAAATGGCAAGTTTCAAAGCTCGTTTACGTTCAATGCTCCAAGACCCCGAAAAGCAAAAAACACTACTTCCATACTTAAAAAAATTAGGATTTAAATAATGATTGAGTTAGATAATTTTAATTTTGATGAAGAAGTTGCCAAATTCAATGATGTTATTTTCAATCAGAGTAATGAAGTAAAAGCAAAGATATTGACTGGATATTTAAGCTCTATTATTGATGTTGAGATTAAACATTTTGATGATTTCAATGATCTTGACATCCTCTCCCCCTTAAAAGAGGGAGATTCCTACTGCTAGACGCTTATGCCCAAGCGCAAGAATATTTAGTGCGGAATTAATATCCCGATTTTCGTGGAATGTACCGCATTCCACACACCGCCATTCTCTTATTCGCAAATCTGCTCTACCTTTCGGACTGCTTGCGGTGATCTCACCGCAGCACGAACAGGTTTGGGTGGTATAGGCTTCGTTGACTTCTTCAAACAATACGCTTGCGTTCTCGCATTTATACTTGAGCATTGTTTTGAGTGCTGAAAATCCTGTATCCAAAACCGACTTTGCCATCTTGGTTTTTACAAGTTTTTTAGCACTCAGATCGCCAACGACAATCAGTGCATTTTCCTTGACCAGTTGGCTACTGGCCTTGTGCAAGTGGTCTTTACGACAGTTTGCAATTTTGGCGTGTAATGCACGGACACGCTTTTTATTTCTCGCTCGTTGAGCAATTCCTAGTTTCTGTTCGTATGCTCGATAGAACTTGGGATTGGAAATCACAGTGCCATCGGAACAGGTAGCAATATCCTTTAAGCCAAGATCAATCCCAATCGCTTTAGTTGCAGTCGATTTCTCAGTTTTAAGGCTATCTACCACCAGGCAGACATACCATCGACCACGGCTATCCTCAACGAATGCGCCTGTTTTAACGCTGTATTGGCTTAATCCGTAGCTATCCCATAGTTTGAATAGGTGCTTACCGTATTGAACATAGCCATCGGCATACTTGATAGCGACTTTCTTAAATGGTATCCATCCAAGTGAACGTCTTGCAGATTTCTTGTTGCTGACCCGCCATCTGAGTTTGGCTTTCTTGAACTGTTTTCTGCGTGTCACCAGTTCTTCGGTGACAGCCTGGACGGTCTGGCTGTGCAAGCCACACTCTTTGGATGTGCCTTTGGTATATTTGGCAATATCGTAGGCACTAAGAAATTCACCCTTTCTTTTAAGGTGTTTAAACCCCAACTCATTCACGTAATTCCAGACAAAGTTCACCTCGGATGCCAATTGGTTCAGCACACTGGAATGTCTGTCTTTTATGCGTAATTTAAGCGTTTTCATGGATTTATTTTAATTCATATCGAAATGAGAGTAAGGTTTTTCAATAACTAAACGACATTTCATGTCGTGTCGCTTATATCTCTGACCTAAAGGACAGAGTTTTACGCTCCATTTGATAAAACAGTGCTTAAAGATATTGAAAGCAAAGTAACCTTTGCTATCAATATGCTAAAAACAATACAAAATTAATTATGGCAGATTAAATAATTTTCTATCCCGATCTTCTGTTAAATACTCGTTGATGCCAGCGAGTATTTTTTCTTTCTCTGCTTCATCTTCCATTTTGTTGAGCAAGTACGAACCAAGTAAAATTTTACGTCTGGTATCGTTTTTTCGATCTTGTTCTTTCTGTTTTGCCTTTTCACGAGCGTCTTTAGCCTGCTTTTGAGCTTTAAGCTGCTTTAAGCGTTCTTCCTGTTTAGCAATTCTCTGTTCTAAAGATTCATTTGTCATTGTAATTCCCATACCTAAAAAACCATTCAAGCATAGGATACCTGCCATTGAGATTCAATGCCTTCCTAAGCTATAATGGTTTTCCCGAAGGGCGCACTTTACCAAACTAATTTCATTAAGTTTGGAAGTTCGAAAGGGGATACCCCTTTACCCCATAAAATTATTTTGTTGTTGTTGAGAAAAGACAAAAAAGAAAATGGCAATTTATCACTTTTCAGTTAAAGCGATCAGTCGAGCAGATGGGCGAAGTGCCATAGCTGCTGCTGCCTATCGCTCAGGTGAAAAATTGATAGACCAAAAACAACAGAAAGAGCAGGATTACACAAGAAAGACAGGCGTAGAGTTTAAAAAAATCTATGCTCCTGACAATGCAAAAGCAGAACTCTTAGACCGTCAAAGCCTTTGGAACATCGTTGAAAAAGTTGAGAACCGTAAAAACTCAGTCCTAGCAAGAGAGTTTGAAATTGCCTTTCCCCAAGAGCTAAACGCAGAACAACGCCAACAGCTCCTAGATGATTTATGCAAAAAGATTGTAGAGCGTCATAACGTCATCGTTGATGCTGTCATTCATGCCCCGCATACAAGGGGTGGAAGTGATGAACGAAACTATCATGCTCATATTCTGTTTACGAGCCGACAGCTAGACAAAGACACAGGCGAGTTTTCTAAAAATAAATTTCGTGATTTCAACAAAGAGAAATCATCCGAAACGGTTGCAGCTTGGCGTAAAGACTTTGCCGATCTTGCAAATCACTACCTAGAAAAAAATAACTTTGATGCCCGTATAGATCACCGCAGCTATGCAGACCGAGGAATTGATTTAGAAGCTACCTGGCATGAAGGAAGCGCAGTTACAGCCATGAAGCGTAAATATGAGCGTGAACAATTAAAACCAGTTGAAGAACGAAATCCAAAAATCATCATGCCGATCATTGCCCTAGAAAATAATGCAATCAAGGCTAGAAACGCTGAAAAACAGCAGATTTTAAAAGGATTAGAGCAAGAAATTGTCCTATCCAAAAAGGTTTTAGATGGTTTAAAGCAACTGGAACGGACTCAAAAAGCAAAAGATCAGCATGAAGCCGAGATTAGAGCCACAAAACAAGCTCATACGGCCACAGAAGCAAAAACACACACAGAACTACCAAAACCTCAAGAAAATCGCTTAGAGCGCAAATCAGCGCAATCTAGCCCTATTGTTCAAGACACTTCGATAAGTGATAAAAAAATTGCTGTTCGTCTTTTTGAAACTAAAGTTCACGCTTTAGCTGAAAAAATCCATCATCAGGAACTAGAAAACCTCAAACAGAAAATGGGTGAATACATGGAATTGAGTAAAAATTTACTCAATCAGATAGAAACCCATAAACAAAATAAGCCATTCAACCCCTTTAAAATCAAGGCATGGACAAAAGAATTAGATGATTTAGTCCATAAACATGACAATGGTATCAAAGCCCAGTATGACAACCTGAAAACCGATTATCAGAGAATAAAAAATCTTGGTGTTACACATGAACATTGGAAAAAGGCAGATGCTCAAATGTACCAGCTTGATAAAAACGCATATCAGAAGATCAAAGCGTTTGAGATAGAACTTAATGAGCGTAATTCAGTTACCAGTATTAAAAAATCTTTAGAACAAGACAACGATAAGGGTCGTTAAACCTATCTTTTTTGTCTTTTATTTAAGCATATCTAAACAATATCAATAAGTTATTAGCGAGTGTCTACGAGCGACACAACGAAAAGTTGCGCCTAGACTCCCTGAAAAACCGCTTTTAAGTGCCTTAAATCCTAGAAAACTTATATTTTCATGCAGTCCTATGCACCTAGACCGAGCGAAGCGAGCAAAAAAAGACAATGAGCGAAGCGAATCCATAGTTTTGTGATCAATACCCAGCACTGGAAAAACTGCCCCAAGCTGCGAGGAACGA
>NZ_JPQO01000165.1 GCF_000773685.1 Acinetobacter sp. HR7
GATTTCATCGAACTCAGGTTGTGCATAAAGTCCATGGCTAATTTTTTGAATAATGATGATTTATTCTGTAGATCAACTGTGCAATTGCTTCAAATCGGCGACTCCCTGCACTTAAAAACAAGCTTTTGAAAATACTTAAGATATTAGGACTGGCTCAGATCGTTTAAATTTCATTATCTGAAAATGTCGATTACATCACATTGTGATTTTTAACTTGCAGTATGTAATCTGACTGATTCCATGCAGGATTTAAAAGTGCTACAAGATATGTAAAGAAAAAACCCGGATTCAAATCGAAGATCCGGGTTTTTAGTAGATGGCTTTTAAATAAATCAGGTCGCGAGTACTGCATTCAGAACCTGCTGTTCCAGTTCAGCGAACTTTAGGCACTTTTGACGCGGACGAGGCAGATCGACCTGGAATTCTTTGGCAATGTGGCCTTTATCCAGCAGGATGATACGGTCAGCTAGTTGTACCGCTTCGCTGACGTCATGCGTCACCAGAATCGCGGTAAAGCCCTGTTCAGTCCATAGCTTCTCGATCAGGTTCTGCATGTCCAGACGGGTCAAGGCATCTAGTGCACCGAGTGGTTCATCCAACAGCAGAATACGTGGTTTGTGCGACAGGGCACGTGCCAGTGCAGTACGTTGACGCTGACCACCAGACAGTTGCGATGGCCATAGGCCGGCTTTTTCCTTCAGCCCTACTTTTTCCAGCATGCTGGAAGCATTGGCATGTTCTTCTTTAGGCAGACCGAGTTGTACGTTCTGCTCGATGCTACGCCATGGCAACAGACGGGGATCCTGGAACATCACCCGGATATCATCCGGAGTAATGCCTTCACGGATATGGCGCGCCGACTTGAACTTGATTTCGCCGTAGCTCTGTTGTTCCAGATCGGCAATCAGACGCAACAGGGTACTTTTACCACAGCCACTGCGACCCACAATCGCAATAAATTCACCTGGTTTAATATGCAGGTCCAGATCTTCCAGGACTTTGACTGAGCCATAGAACTTGTGTAGCTGCTCAATAATAATTTCAGCACCGATGACTGCATTAGGATTGATATCTGCTGCAGTGTGGTCCTGTGGCACAGTCTGTCCATTGGCAAGACGCCCTAAACTTAAATCAGTCATCACATGCTCCTCGATTTTTTAAATTATTTTTGATAGCCAGCATGCCAGCGCAACAGGAAACGCTCCAGTGCTACCGCCAGGACATCAGCCAGTTTGCCAAGTAGGGCATACAGTAAGATTCCGACCAGCACCACGTCAGTTTGCAGGAACTCACGTGCGTTCATGGTCATATAGCCAATACCGGACTGTGCAGAAATGGTCTCTGCTACGATCAGTAGCACCCAGACCAGACCTAGTGAGAAACGCAGGCCGACCAGAATCGACGGCATCGCACCTGGCAGGATGATTTCTTTGTACAGCTGCCAGCGGGTCAGACCATAGCTCTTACCCATTTCAATCAGCTGTGGATCCACTGAACGGATACCGTGATAGGTGTTGATATAAATCGGGAAGAACACACCAATTGCGACCAGGAACAGTTTCGCGGATTCATCAATCCCGAACCATAAAATCACTAGGGGAATTAATGCCAGTGCCGGGATGTTACGGATCATCTGCAAGGTGGTATCCAGCAGGGTAGAGGCAGTCTTGGATGACCCATTCAGCAGGCCTAACAGCAGGCCCAAACCACCACCGACCAGCAGACCACTTAAGGCACGACCAGCGCTGATCTTGACATGCGTCCACAGTTCACCACTGATCAGCAGGTTCCAGAACGCGACTACCACTGCACTTGGTGCCGGTAGAATACGGCTTTCCAGCAGACCGGTACTTGACGCAATCTGCCAGAGAATGATTAATCCAATTGGAACCAACCAGGGCAGCAAGCGCTGCCCGAGTTGTGTTCCACGTGAAACCGGCTTGTCTTTGACGGTTTCAACTGAAACGACTTTCGACATTAAGCTGGCTCCTGAGCACCCTCAGCCTTCTTGTTTTCATCTGGTGTATAGTTGTTTGCCACAATCTCACCAAATGGACCAGTCAGGTTAGGCTGAGTCAGTTTCTTTTGAGTTTCTAGCGGTAATAGTGGGAATACCAGTTCCGCGAAACGGATCGATTCTTCCAGATGTGGGTAACCAGAGAAGATGAAGGTATCAATACCAAGATCTGCATATTCCTGAATCCGTGCTGCAACAGTTTCCGGATCGCCGACCAGTGCAGTACCTGCACCGCCACGTACCAGTCCTACACCTGCCCACAGGTTAGGAGAGACTTCCAGTTTAGTCCGGTCACCATTGTGCAGTTCAGCCATACGGCGCTGGCCCACTGAGTCCATAGACTTGAATTTCGCCTGAGCTGCAGCGATGGTTGCATCATCTACGTACTGGATCAGCTCTTCAGCTGCTTTCCAGGCTTCTTCATTGGTTTCACGAACGATGACGTGCAGGCGGATACCATAGTTCAGCTTGCGGCCTTTGGCAGCGGCTTTGGCACGCACATTTTCAATTTTTTCTTTGACTGCTGCAGGTGGCTCACCCCAAGTCAGGTAAGTATCGACCTGGTCTGTTGCCAGTTCAATCGCAGCATCTGAAGAACCACCGAACCAGAGTGGTGGATGCGGGTGTTGTACAGGTGGGTACAGCAGTTTGGCATCATCGACGCTGAGACGTTCACCGTGGAAAGTATAGCTTTCACCAGTATGCGAACGTTTCAGGATTTCACACCAGATGGTAGTGTATTCAGTCGCAGTCTTGTAGCGAGTTTCGTGATCTTCGTACACGCCGTCGCCTTTTAATTCTTTTTCATCACCACCTGTTACCAGGTTCAACAAGACACGGCCACCAGACAGACGGTCAAAAGTCGCTGCCATACGTGCTGCCAGTGCAGGGGTTGTCACACCAGGACGCAGTGCCACCAAAAATTTCAGGCGTTTAGTGGCATCAATTAGGCTTGCTGCAGTCAGCCATGGATCTTCACATGAACGGCCAGTCGGAATCAGTACACCTTCATAGCCGAGGTTATCCACGGCAACCGCGATCTGCTTTATATAAGCATGATCGACCACGCGCGCACCTTTGCTAGTACCTAGGTAGCGGCTGTCACCGTGTGTCGGGATAAACCAGAAAATTTTCATGTTATGTTCCTCAATTTAAAAGATTTAGCTCGGTCATCAATGGGAGTTTGCTGTCCATACAATGGGCTGGACATGAATTTTGTTCGGGATCAGCCCTAGTTGCTGGAACTGATCGGCAATATTCTGTTGGGACTGAATCACTTCAGTGGTTAAAGGCTGTACTGGAGAAGGCTTCAGGCGGCGATCAAATGCATATTTCGCGACATCAGCAGGCAGGCCGGTGCTCTTTTGATAAGTGTGTAAAGCCTGGGTCTGATTTTTTACAATCCACTGGTCTGCCTGATTCAAGGCTTTCAACACACCTTCGGTAGCTTGAGGATGTGCAGTAACAAATTTGGGATTGGCGATATAGAAGGCATAGGTCTTGTCAAAATCACCAGTTTTGGTCACCACACGGGCCTGACCATGCAGTTCTGCCGCCGCCAGGAACGGATCCCAAACCGCCCAGGCATCGACCGATTTCTTGTCAAACGCAGCGCGGGCATCCGCAGGTGGTAACCAGATCGGCTGAATGTCCGTCCAGCTCAGGCCCGCTTTGGCCAGAATCTTGGACAGGAATTCATGAGCATTGGAACCCTTTTGCAGGGCGATCCGTTTACCTTTTAGATCTTCAATGTTTTGGATGTTGCTTTGCTCAGGCACCACCAGTGCTAGTGATTTATCTGCACTGACTTCATAACCGACATAATTCAGGTCTTTACCTGCAGCCTGGGCAAAAATCGGCGGGGTATTGCCGACATAGCCATAATCCACGGCACCAACTGCCAGTGCTTCCAGCATCTGCGGACCAGCCGGGAATTCTTTCCATTCAATTTTGGCATTCGGGAATTCCTGTTCCAGGAACTTTTCATCACGAGCAACCAGCAGGTTCAGGGCAGATTTCTGAAAACCAATGGCAATGGTCTTCACCTCTTGTGCAGGTGCAGCTTCAACGGCTGCAGACTGCTGTGCCTGTTCCTGCTTTTGGCAAGCGTTTAAGCCCAGGCTCAAGCTTGCCAATGCCAGATAACTTACTGTTTTCAGGTTACTCATGATGAACCCCTATATACTTTTTATTTTTTAATAATGGCTGCTTCAATATTCAGCTTTTGTGGAATCAGTTGCTGGCCGTAGAAGGCATCAGCCACTTGTTGTTGTTTTTGCACCACTTCTGAAGAAAGCGGTTTTACCCCAAAGCCCATACGTGAAATCGAGGTTTTCAGTACGTCTAGAGACAGGCCTGTCGGTTTTTCCAGTAGTTTTGCCGCTTCGTCCTGATTTTTTTCTACCCATTCTGTGGTCAGGTTCAGCTCATTCACCACCGCTTCAATGATTTGTGGATGCGCTTCAGCAAACTTACGATCTGCCAGGTAGAACTGGTGGTTGCTGACCACGTTCTCGCCAGTAGCAATCACACGAGCACCAATCTGGTGTTCAGCTGCGGCGAAGAACGGATCCCAGATCACCCAGGCATCCACGGCGCCACGTTCGAATGCGGCACGCGCATCAGACGGTGGCAGATACACCACTTCGATGTCTTTTAAGGTCAGGTTGTTGGCTTCCAGCACTTTCAGTAATAAGTAATGCACGTTTGAACCTTTGTTCAGGGCAACACGTTTACCTTTCAGGTCTTGGACAGACTGGATGTTGGAATCTTTTTGTACGATCAGCGCTTCAGCTTTCGGTGCTTCTGGCTGATTCGCCACATAAACCAGATTTGAATTCGCTGCCTGAGCAAAGATTGGTGGTGCTTCACCCGCTTCACCAAAAGACACGCTGCCGACATTCAGACCTTCAAGTAACTGTGGGCCTGCCGGGAATTCCACCCATTTCACATTCACGCCTTGTTCTTTTAATGTAGTTTCCAGGGTGCCGCGTTCTTTTAATAATGGCAGCATGCCGTATTTCTGGAAGCCAATATTTAAGGTTACGCTTTCTTCTTTTTTAGAACAGCCAGAAAGCATCATAACGCCAGCAATTGCAGCGCTCAGGACTGCAGTTTTTGCGATGAATTTAAGCGAAGACTGACGCATGAATAAAAACTCCCGACAAAAATGAAAAATAAGTCAATGAATAAGTCAGGCATACGCTAAAGGTTTTTTCTTTTCAGAAAAAATAACTATTCAGGAATTTCTAATGAGAAAAAAAGATAAATAAAAAAGCGCAAAACTTATGCGGAAAAGTGATTTAGTAAGTAAATAAATTATTTATTTTTAAATTATTAAATAATTGAAATATATAAATTATTTTATTAATGAAATAAAAATATAAGGTTATGAATAGGATAGGAATTATTTTTAAGATCAATATCCGGATATTTTAAATATTCTTAGCAGAAAATAAGATATATGGACCAATAAAAAGTCACATTACAGTGACTTCTTACAGACCAGAGAATTACGCTGGTAGTTATATAAGGCCTGTCGGGCATCGGGCAGGTCATCGACTGAGACCTGTTCAAAGCCATGTTCCAGGAACCAGTGGGCAGTGCGGGTGGTGAGAATAAAGAGTTGCTGTATGCCCATGCTGCGCGCTTTATCTTCCAGATAATTCAGGATCTGGCTGCCACGATTGGACTTGCGGTAACTTGGATGGACTGCCACACAGGCGATCTCGGCAGAACGGGGTTCATTGCCGGTGGTTGGAATCGGGTACAGCGCCGCACAGGCCAGGATCATGCCATCGCGTTCAATTACGGCAAACTGTTCAATTTCATTTTCTAGGCGTTCACGGGATCGATAAACCAGAATGCCTTCTTCTTCCAGCGGACGCAGCAGGCTGATCAGGCCCCCGACATCCTGAATCGTTGCAGTACGTACGTCTTCATAATGCGCATCGGTAATCAGGGTGCCGGAACCGTCACGGGTAAACAGTTCTTCCAGTAGTGCACCATCATGGGTATAGGAAATCAGATGCACACGATTGACGCCATTTAGCGAGGCTTCCTGGGCTGCACGTAACTGCAGGGTCAGTTCTGAAGGAATTTCCTGGGCATCCTGAGCAATATAGTGATCCAGCTGGCTTGGACGGACTTCACGCTGTAATTGTCCATCCTTATTCATTAAGCCATGCTGTTTGCCGAGGAAAATCAGTTTGTCCGCTTTGAGGCGGATTGCCGTTTTGGTCGCGACTTCTTCCGCCAGCAGGTTAAATACTTCACCGGTAGTGGAATAACCGGTTGGCCCCAGAATCACAATGTTATGGCTGTCCAGATGACGCTGAATCGCATCGGTATCTACTGTGCGTACTTCGCCAGTGAGCTGGAAATCAATCCCATCACGGATGCCATAAGGTTTGGCCGTTACAAAGTTGCCGGAGACCACATCAATACGTGCGCCATACATCGGTGAGTTGGCCAGTCCCATAGAAAGCAGCGCTTCAATCTGCAGGCGAATCGAACCGACCGCATTCATGACACAGCTTAGAGATTCACGTGTGGTAATGCGGCGTTGACGATGGAAAGGCGTAGTGATCTGGCAAGCCGCCAGATTCTGGTTAATCTGCGGGCGTGCACCGTGCACCAGAATCAGATGAATCCCGAGTGAATGCAGCAGAGCAATGTCATGAATGATGTGCTGGAAGTTGTCATGCAGAACCGCTTCGCCATCAAACATGATCACAAAGGTCTTGTTACGATGCGCGTTGATATAGGGTGCAGAATGGCGAAACCAGTGCACATATTGCAATGTTGTGCTTTGTGACGGTTCTGCTGGATTCATGCGCTGTCCTATACCAAAAAGATGTATGTGTTGAATTTGATTCTAAAAAAAGCCGGCAGGGAAGTACAGCAATAAAAAAACACCTGAAGCAAGCTTCAGGTGTAATGGAGAAAAGGTTCGGGATTGGGAATTTAGTTGATGATACGCACGATCTTGTCGTTACGGTCATTCACCAGAACGTAGTCACCGTTGATTTTGTACCACTGCTGGTTTTTACCGGCTTTAGGCAGGCGACGTTCTTCATAATTGCTTACTTCAAAGCGGCGGTTGTCGTACTGATTTGGCAGTTTCTGGCCGACACGCCAGTCACGGCTTGGATTCACGCCACGTTTGTTGTCCCAGCGACGGTCATCCCATTTTTTCGCATCTTTATGATCCCAGTGTGGAGCAGGTTTATGCGGCGCATAACGTGGATCATGTTGTGGTGCCGCCATTGCAGAAGTTGCAACCAAAGCACTCAGGGATAAAGCGATTGTTGTTAAAACTTTTTTCATGGCTCTCACCTATGTTTCATCATTTGCGTTTCGATGAGACTAAATTAGCGAAGGAGTGGAGAGAAACCGTGAGCCCAGTTTAGGCGAATTGTTAAATTAATGAAGGAAAAAAGGAGAAAAAGCACGGGATTAAAGGCTAAATCTCAAAGTCGGCTTAAAAATGCTTCAACCCAAAATAAAAAGACCCAAATCATTTGGGTCTTTGAAATCTGCCGAACATTCAAAGGATCAGTGGCCAACAATCCGCAGAATGCTGTTGTTGTCAGTATCGACCAGAATGTAGTCATTATTGACTTTATACCACTGCTGTTTGCGATCCGGTTTCGGCAGTTTGTGGTCTTTATACTGGACTTTATAGCCATTACCCCGGTAGTGCTGAGGCATCACATAACCTGGTTGCCATTTCATCTGTTGCAGGCGTTTAACCCCACGCTCTTCACGCATACGGTGGCGATCTTCGGTTTTGTGCTCATCAGCCTGACGGTGTTTTTTTGCCTGGCCCGGATTGTTGAAACGTGGATGATCGTGACGTTCATCATCAAAATGCGGCGCAGCAGTGGCAACATTCGTCAACATCAATGTGCTGAAAGACATTGTCAAAGCGAGCAAAAGCTTTTTCATGGTGAACCCTCAATCAAATGTTCATTTTCTACAGGTCTAATTTACGCAAAAATTGCAGAGAAACTGTGAAGATCAGGCATCTATTCTTTAAAGAATGCAGAGAGATTATGATTATGCCGGATGTTCTGTGTGATTTTTAACGTTTTTTAGACTTAAGCATCTGAGAACCTAGGCAATATATCCTGACGGCTGTGGTCACGCAGGTCAAGTCAAAGGTCATCAATGAGGATGAAAAAGCTGCTGCTGTCAGGAAGAAGTTGTAAAAGAAATTTGCAGGCTTCTGTCTAATTCCATTGTTCTGCCAAACCTTGTAAAGACTGAATTGCTTCAGCAACACATTCAGCTTCAATCGCATCATCTAAAGCCTGAATCAGGGTTTCAGGTAACTGAAGATTTTCGATGCGACGAATGGTTTCGATTTTACGTTTTTGATCAGCCATGCACTTCACTCCTGTTACTGTAAATAGTTATTTATTGAGATTTAGCATAGCGGCAAATGGATAATTTGAAAAACCGAATATTTTTATGTAAACGATATGTAAAACCGATTTATTATTCTTTTTACAGATATTTTCAGTTAATAAAAGCACGACTAGCGTGCTCTTTTCTTTTAATTACTGAACTTAGTAGGCATAGTTCAGGTCAGTAAAATCAGTCAGCGATTTCTGGATATGGGCATTAATAAAGGCACGCACGTCATCCGCAGTCATCGGCTTGCCCTGGTTGGTAATTACATGCTCGATTTCCGGCTGATCCTGTACCTTGATACGGTAAACAAAGTGTTTGGCCAGACGGTAGCCATCATCCAGCTTTTCAACGCCGGTCACATAGTAGTAGGCATGTTCAAAGTTCAGGTCGGTATGGGAAAAGATAAACTGCTCCAGCAGTTTCAGCTTGCCGCCATTTTCCAGCGCCTTGATATCGTCAATAATACTGGCCTCAAATTTCACGCCGTATTTTTCTGAAATAGGCTTCTGGTCGATCAGCAGGGACACCATGCCATCGTCCAAAGTCGTCACGGTGATATTGTTCAGCTCAGTCATGTGGTTCTCGAATCAAAATCTAAAATCTGTCAGGTGCTAGTATGGGTGAATTTTAGCGAAACTCAATGCGACATGGGTGGAATCCGCCAATATTTAGGCAAGATCGTTGCTGTATGAAGCTATAAAGCAGTTCCATAAAAAAGGGAGCCTAAGCTCCCTAAATTCAGATTATTCATGAAATGGATCATTAATCCTGCGCATCAATGCTTTCACCATTCATATGCAGGCTGTCATCTCCCATCAGGTACAGATAGGCTGGCATGATCGAATCGGGTGTAGGCAAGGTTAATGGATCTTCATCCGGATAGGCCTTGGCACGCATCGCGGTCCGGGTTGCCCCTGGGTTAATGCAGTTATAGCGAATATTCGGATAGATATTTTCCTTGGCAAACAGCTGGCTGACCGCTTCAATCGCGATTTTAGAAATGGAATAGGCACCCCAGCGTTCACGCACACCACGACCGACACCTGAGCTGGTAAACACCACCGAAGCATGCTCCGATTTTTGCAGCAGTGGCATGAGAGCTTGGGTCAGGACAAATGGGGCACGCAGATTCACGGCCATCACATCATCCCAGACGCTTGGCGGATAATGCGCCAGTTCGGTACGCTCGCCGAGAATACCGGCATTGTGCAGAATGCCATCCAGACGGCCAAACTGCTTGGTCAGAGTTTCGACCAGAAACTCGTAGTCACGTTCTGAAGCACTGGACAGCTGCAGCGGCAGGATTGCCGGCTGCGGTGCACCCAGACCTTCAATTTCGTCGTAGATGACTTCAAGCTTGTTCAGGGTACGCCCATGCAGGACCACAGTGGCACCATGCAACGCATAGCTAATTGCTGCTGCACGTCCGATCCCATCGCCCGCACCTGTGATCAGGATAATGCGATCCTTTAACAGGTCAGTACGAGGCTGATATTCTGAATACTTCATGAACGACCTCCTTCATCTTGCTTATTGTTATAAAGTCTATAAATTTTAATTCGGCAGTGTTGCCTTAGCCGAGCACCGGCTTCAGCACCAGCGCCTGAATACATTGATGTAATTCTTCTACACTATGCACGATGCAATCTGCACGCCAAGCTGCCAGATCATCACGATATTCCAATGGCAGATAGCCATAGGCTGCCAGAATAGTGTACATCTCGGCTGCACGTCCGGCTTCAATATCACGCGGATGATCCCCGACATAGATACAATCTTGTGGTGCAATCTCGATCTGTTTGGCTGCCAGATACATTGGCTCCGGATGTGGCTTAGTATGACCCACATCTTCCGGGCAAACCAGTACCGAACAGCGCTCGGTCAGGTTTAGTGCCACGAGGAGTGATTCACTCAGCCAGCGTGGCTTGTTGGTGACAATGCCCCAGGGAATGCTGCGTGCTTCCAGTGCTTCTAATAGCGGATACATGCCTTCAAACAGGTCGGTATCTACAGCGATATCAGCACCATATAGGTCCAGAAAACGCTGACGATGCGCCAACAGAATCGGATCGGTCACTTCCAGCTCAGGATAGACCAGCTTGACCATGGCACGTGCACCTTCTGACACCTGGGTACGGATCAGTTCGGCAGGGACAATCTCACGGCTTTCTTCACGGCACATGTCCTGAATAATACGGACAAAGTCCGCGGCAGTATCAATCAGGGTTCCATCGAGGTCGAACAGGACTGCTTTCATTCAGCAGCTCCATTCACATTTTCTTTCAGGTTCTCTTCTTTGACAGTGTAGACCATGTAATTTACGTCGACATTTGGTGCCAGCCAGTAGCGCTTGGTCAGCGGATTATAGTGCAGACCAGTCATGTCTTTAAGTTTCAGGCCGGCATTACGAATGTCATGTGCCAGTTCAGATGGTTTAATGAATTTACTGTAGTCATGCGTACCTTTGGCTAGCATACGCAAGATATATTCTGCGCCAATAATGGCAAATAGATACGACTTCGGATTACGGTTAATGGTCGAGAAGAATACATGGCCGCCTGGTTTCACCAGCTTATGACAGGCTTGAATAATGGATGCTGGATCCGGGACGTGCTCTAGCATTTCCATACAGGTCACCACGTCATATTGACCGGCTTGTTCTTCTGCCAGTTGTTCTACTGGAATCTGACGGTATTGAATGTTGTTAACACCTTCCTGTTCAGCATGTAGACGCGCTACATTCAGTGGAGCTTCACCCATATCAATGCCGAGTACATCGGCGCCACGGCGCGCCATGCTTTCTGCCAGAATGCCGCCACCACAGCCGACATCCAGGACTTTCTTGCCACTGAGGCCACCCACATGCTCATCAATCCAGTTCAGACGTAGCGGATTGATCATATGCAGCGGACGGAACTCAGAATGCTGATCCCACCAGATGGCTGCGAAAGCTTCAAATTTGGCAATTTCCTGTGGATCAACATTCAATTGCGACATGGGTGTCACCTCAATCAAGTCATTATATTTTAAAAAAGTTCAATATAGATTAGTGTAGCGCTTCCTGTGAAAAAAGCGATAAAAGCCTTAAAAAAAGTTCACAGAATAAAAACGAAAGCTGCGTATTTGCTTTATAGTATCTGCATAAGCTAATCATAAAGATTTTGAGGACTATAAGTTCAATGAAAAAATTCCTTTTTAGCGGCGTTGCTGCTGCTCTTTTTGCAATTTCTGGCAGCAGCATGGCTGCCCAATTCACTGCTGGTAAGGATTACACGGTTGTTCCAAATCCAGTGAAAGTTGAAGTTCCGGGGAAAATCGAAGTACGTGAATTCTTTTGGTATGGTTGCCCGCACTGCTTCCGTCTAGAGCCACACATGCAGACCTGGCTAAAACAGATTCCGAAAGATGTGCGCTTTGTCCGTACCCCTGCTGCGATGAATCCGCTTTGGGAGCAGGGTGCCCGTGCTTACTATGCGTCTGAACTGTTAGGCGTACGCCAAAAAGCCCACTTGCAGTTATTCCATGACATCCATGTGCGTGGTCAGCAGAAGCTGTTAGAACAACCGGGTTTTGCCAAGTTCTATACTCGCTATGGCGTGCCTGAGGCGAAATTTAACAGCACTTATAAATCATTTGCGGTGAGTTCGAAGATTGCTCAGGCGAAACGTCTGGCACAAACCTATCAGCTGACTGGTGTTCCAGCTGTGGTGGTAAATGGTAAATACATCGTTCAGGGTGAAGATGCCAAAGTCACCCAGGTGATTTCTTATCTGGTAGAAAAAGAACGTAAGGCAAAATAAGCCTGCACTTTAGCCACAAAAACCTGTACATTGCTGCAGGTTTTTTTATGCATGAATGCCCTGAAATAGCAGCTGCATTTGAATTACAGTCTGAGCCTTAAATTCTTGACGACGTAGTGCTTTTACCTCAGCTTCGGCCAGACCTTGAATACTCATCCAGCCCATGGCCCAGTTCAGGGATAAATCCACCAGCATCTGGATCAGTAGCTTTAAGTGTTGAGGCTGCTCGATGCCCTGAGCCGCATAAAGATTTTCCAGTTCATCGACCAGATCAGACACCCAATATTGCAGTTCCCGCTCAATACTGCTGCGCAGAAAGTCAGATCCACCCCAACGTTCGGTCGCAAAAAAGAGCCAGGGTTCAGGATGCTCTTCAACCGCCTGAAAGAACAGGCTAATAGAAGTTTCACTATCGGAATGTACCTGATGCAGATAAGCGTCAACCAGCTGATTCAGGACACTTTTCAACTTAAGCGCGACCTGGTCGAGCAGTTCTGTCCCCAGCTGCTGCATGTCCTTAAAATGTCGATAGAATGCCGTCGGAACCAGCCCAACTTCACGGGAAAGCTCACGCAGGCTGATATTGCTAAATGCCCGGCCACGGCTGCTTAACACCAGTGCGGCATCAATAATCGCCTGATGACTTTGCTGCTTGCGTTCTTCCCGTAAAGACATAGCCATATTCCCTCAATATTTCTACGAGTTTAGCAAAATAATACAGGGTCGAGCAGAGCCGTTCAGCAGTTTCCGAAAGTTGGAAAAGTCAGGAGCAATGATTGAATTTGTAAAACATCTGCCATGCCGGGCAACAGGGCATAGGCTTCTGTTATACTGTGCGGCAATTATTTTTCAGTCAAAGCAGGATTTGTTATGCGTATCGACCAGCGAGCATTAGATCAATTACGTGAAGTAAAAATTACCCGTAACTACACACGTTATGCGGAAGGTTCAGTATTGGTTGAATTTGGTCATACTAAAGTGCTTTGTACTGCCAGCATTGATAACTCAGTACCACGCTTTCTGAAAGGTCAGGGCCAAGGTTGGGTAACCGCAGAATACGGCATGCTGCCACGTTCAACCCATACCCGTAGCGACCGTGAAGCAGCACGTGGCAAACAGAGCGGCCGTACCCAGGAGATCCAGCGTCTGATTGGCCGTAGCCTGCGTGCCATGGTAGACCTGAAAAAACTGGGTGAAAATACTATTACCATTGACTGTGATGTGATTCAGGCGGATGGTGGTACACGTACTGCTTCTATTACCGGTGCGGCAGTAGCATTGGTTGATGCGATGAACGTGTTACTAGAAAAGAAAAAAATCAAGCAAGATCCATTGAAAGGTCTAGTTGCGGCGATCTCTGTGGGTATCTTTAAAGATGAAGTGTTGCTGGATCTTTGCTATGAAGAAGATTCAAACTGCCAGACTGACCTGAACGTGGTGATGACCCAGGCCGGTGAATTTATTGAAATTCAGGGTACTGCTGAAGACAAACCATTTACCCGTGTGCAGTGCAACGCGATGCTGGAAATGGCAGAAAGAGGCATTCAAGAGCTGATCAAGAAACAGCAGGAAGCACTGGGCTGGTAATCGCTGTTATAAAAGCTGCTATAAAAAAAGAAAAACGCATCTCCGGATGCGTTTTTTTATGTTCGTTTTTAGGCTTCAACATTGCCTCACAAAAAATGAACAGGACCTGACTACTGTATCGCTGTGTTTCAGGAGATGATTTTCAATCTACAAAAATATAGAGGGTTCATCTATGAAAATCTGGTTGATGGCACTTTCAGTCTGTACCGTACTAGGCCTGAGCGCCTGTGATAATAATGCCCGTGATGCTGACCGTGACGGTGCTTCTGCGCCAGCAGGACAAAATACCAATCAGTAAGCCTGCTTAAGCGGTTTATTTAAATCTCCCAAAATTTTGTACCATGTCGTGCAAAATTTTTAAAATAAAAAGGGTGCAATATGCACCCTTTCTCTATATTCAATCTATCGTAGCTTAGGCATTAAAGCGCATGGATAGATCGACTGCTTTCACGTCTTTGGTTAACACGCCCATGGAAATATAGTCGACGCCCGTACTGGCGACTTCACGCAAGTTGGCAATGGTAATGTTACCAGATGCTTCCAGTTTGCAACGACCTGCCACGTATTTTACTGCGTCAATCATCTGCTGCTGGCTAAAATTATCCAGCATCACGATATCCGCTTTGGCTTCTAGCGCCTGATTCAACTCATCCCAGGTTTCTACTTCAACTTCCACCGGTTTGCCTGGTGCAATGCTATGTGCACGCTCAATCGCCTGCTGGATGCCACCGGCAGCCATGATATGGTTTTCTTTAATCAGGAAAGCATCAAATAAGCCCAGACGGTGGTTTTGACCGCCACCAATAGTGACCGCATATTTTTGCGCAATACGCAGACCTGGAATGGTTTTACGGGTATCTAACAGTTTGGTATTTAAACCTTCTAGTTCTTTGACATAGCTCGCGGTTTTGGTTGCGACTGCTGACAGGGTCTGAACAAAATTCAGTGCAGGACGTTCAACGGTTAGCAGACTACGTGCTGAGCCGGCCAGTTTGAGGAATGCTTCGTTGGCCTGAACACGGTCACCATCATTTTTCAGCCACATTACTTCCACTTTGGGATCATAGGCTTGAATCAGGGTATTCACCCATGGCTGGCCTGCAAGCACCATGTCTTCACGGCTGATGATGGTTGCAGTGGCCTGTTCATCTTCAGGCGTGAGTAGGGCAGTGATGTCGCCATCGCCAATATCTTCTGCCAGCGCCTGCTGGATATTGATCTGGATCGACTGTTCTAACAAAGCTTGAGGTATGCTCATGAGAATTTCCGTATGTTTTTAAGCCGTGAAAATTGCGCGTTATATTAGCACTGTTACATAAAAATGAGCGATTTTTCGTACAGTCATGCCGGCTGAATTGAGATTTGCATGGGAAAGTTTTAGCATTGAACTGGCTTTATTACACAGCATCAAATATTCGATCGGGATAGGAAAGTTTTTATGCAACAGGCACCTGCGTTTCATGTTAAGGATGGACAACTCATCGGTGCACGCCAGGTTCCCTCGCCAAACTTCAATCAGCGTCCGGACAATACCGAGATCCAGCTGATTGTGATTCACAACATCAGCCTGCCGCCGTCGCAGTTTGGTGGTGGCTATATCGAGCAGTTTTTCCAGAACAAGCTGGACTGGTCAGTGCATCCCTATTTTCAGACCATTCAGGGCATGGAAGTTTCAGCGCATCTGTTGATTCTGCGCACTGGGGAAGTAATCCAGTTTGTCAATTTTAATGACCGGGCCTGGCATGCCGGCCGCTCGAGCTATCTGGGCAAAAAGGAATGCAATGACTATTCCATCGGCATTGAGCTGGAAGGCAGTGACGACCAGCCTTTTGAGCAGGCGCAGTATGAGACGCTGGTGCAAGTCGTGGCCTGTCTGCAGGCACATTATCCAAAAACGCAGTACCATCTGGCTGGGCATTCCGATATTGCCCCGGGGCGTAAAACCGACCCAGGCCCGTATTTCAACTGGGCAGCATTCCGTGAACAATTACATCATTATAAAAAGGCATCAATACCTGAATAGGTATGTGATAAAGCAATGAACTTCTTTGGTAAGTTTCATTACAATAGGCAAAATTTAAACATTAGGTGAACAATATGGCGCTGTGGCGTTCGACCGTCATTGTCAGTGCGATGACCATGTTGTCACGGGTATTGGGTCTGGTCCGGGATGTGGTGCTGTTAAACGTCTTTGGTGCCGGTAAAGACTTCGATACCTTCGTGGTCGCATTCCGTATTCCCAACTTTTTCAGGCGCTTGTTTGCGGAAGGAGCTTTTTCTCAAGCCTTTATTCCGGTGCTGACTGAATACAAAACAACGAAGACCCATGCTGAGGTGCAGATCCTGATCAGCCGGGTCTTTGGCTGTCTGTCGACCTTTATGAGCTTGCTGACCTTTTTTGCCATGGTAGCAGCTCCGGCGATTATCTATATCTATGCGCCGGGCTTCCATGCCGATCCAGAGAAGTTTGCGCTGGCTTCAGACATGTTCCGTCTGACTATTCCATATCTGCTGTTTATGTCGCTGACGGCCTTCGCCAGTAGTATCCTAAACAGTTATGGTTCGTTTACCACACCAGCATTTGCCCCGGTATTGCTGAATATGGCGATGATCGCGGGTGCCTTGTGGCTGACGCCGTATATGGCGGAACCGATCATGGCGCTGGGCTGGGCGGTGCTGATTGCTGGTGCCTTGCAGCTGGCGATCCAGATTCCAGAACTGTGGCGCAGAAAATTGCTAATTCCACCCAAAGTGGACTTCAAGCATGAAGGCGTAGACCGCATCATGAAGCTGATGCTGCCTGCGCTGTTTGGGGTTTCAGTGACCCAGATTAACCTGTTGCTGAATACCATCTGGGCGTCTTTCATGCAGGATGGTTCAGTGTCCTGGTTATACAGTGCCGAACGTATGACTGAGTTGCCATTAGGTCTGATTGGTGTAGCAATTGGTACCGTGATTCTGCCGTCGCTGTCTGCACGCCATGCCGAACAGGACCAGGCCAAGTTCCGTAGCATGATCGACTGGGCCGCTAAGGTGATTGTACTGGTGGGTGTGCCGGCCAGTATCGCGCTATTTATGCTTTCCACCCCGATCATTCAAGCGCTGTTCCAGCGTGGCCAGTTTGACCTGGAAGATACGCATATGACTGCGCTGGCGCTGCAATGTATGAGTGCAGGGGTGATTTCCTTCATGCTGATCAAGGTATTTGCACCAGGTTTCTATGCGCAGCAGGATACCAAGACCCCGGTTCGTGTGGGTCTGATGGCTGTCGCTGCCAATGCCATCTTGAACGTGGTGTTTATTGGTTTCTTCAAGCTGATCGACTGGCATGCAGAACATATGGCGCTGGCTTTAGCCTCTTCAGGTTCAGCTTTAGTGAATGCGGGAATGCTGTATTTCTATCTGCACAAACGCAATATTTACCGCTTCGGTGCACACTGGAAAAAGATCGTGCTGCAATTCGGTTTTGCCAACCTGACCATGATTGCGGCTTTGGCTTATGCCCTGAACTGGTATAACGGCGATGTCTCACAGTGGCTACGTGTCGCTGAAGTACTGGGTCTGTGTATCGTTGGTATTCTGGCTTATCTGGTGGCTTTGTTTTTCGTTGGTTTCCGGCCTCGTCATCTTAAACCATAAGCATTGATAAAAATAAAGAAAAAATAAGAGCCGTTGGGCTCTTATTTTTTTACATCTTTTTTTAGTAGTATTGCTTAATTACTAAACCTTACCACGGGACAGAAAGCCGACAATTGCCAAGATGACGGCAATCACAAGCAGAATAATGGCGAAGTCTTTGGACAAACCGGCAACGCCGCCAAAACCGAGCAGACTGGCAATTAGCGCAATAACAGCGAATATAATAGCCCAACGAAACATCTTTGAATCTCCATGTGTTTTTATTTTCAAAATCAGTATAGGGACAATAAATCCTTCAAACTGTTCGTGTTTTGTTGAGGATGTATCAGCTCCTTAGCATTCGTGTGAGTATCGTTATCAGGCATTTACACACCGATGCCGGCAATCTGAGATGTTATAATCATGATCTTCTGAACCACCCCTGCTGCTGTCATGACTGATACCTTGCGCCCTGAATTCTGGAAACACCATGCCCTGACCAAGCTGAATCCTGCGGAATGGGAAGCCTTGTGTGATGGCTGTGGTTTATGTTGTCTGATCAAACTGGAAGATGAAGAAACAAGAGAAGTGGCCTATACCAAGGTGGCCTGTAAGCTGCTGGATTGCCAGACGGCTCGCTGTTCGGATTATCTGAACCGGTTACAATATGTCCCGGATTGTATCCAGCTGACGCCGGAAAAATTGGCGAAAATTCACTGGTTGCCTTCGAGCTGTGCTTATCGTCGGGTGGCAGAAGGCAAAGCCTTACCTTCCTGGCATTATTTGCTGACAGGTTCACGTGAAAGCGTGATCAAGGCACGTAAGTCGGCAGCGGGGCGTTGCCTGAGTGAAGTCGATGTTGATGAAGACGAGATCGACGAATATATCGTGCGCTGGGTACGTTAAGGCTTAAACAGATTTAGGCTGCACTTCGCAGTAATTGCTGCGCCGCCTCACCAGACATTGGTCGATAGAAATAGAAGCCTTGTCCAATCTGACAGTCACAGGTGATCAGCGTCGATAACTGCTCGTTATTTTCAATTCCTTCTACCAGTACATCCAGTTCAATACTGGAGCCGATCTGGGTAATGGCTTTGACAATCGCTAGTGCAGATGGGTCAGTATTCAGTCTCATGACAAAGTTACGGTCGATCTTGATGCAGTCCACCGGATATTCTTGCAGGCGGGTCAAGGACGAATGCCCGGTACCAAAGTCATCCAGTGAAATATTAATCCCGGCTTCTTTAAGCAGGGTCAGGGCACGGATGACATAATTAGCGCCGCGTTCAGACAGACTCTGCTCGGTAATTTCCAGTTCCACTTTATCGGCTGGAATATCAAAACGTGACAGGCGTTCTAACAGTTTCTCGGCATAATCATCACGTAAGAACTCCACCGGTGCTGCATTGATGGAAATCGGCAGGATTTCCAGACCTTGCTGCTGCCAGCGCGTCATATCCTCAAACACTTTCAGTTGCATAGTTTCACTGATGCGTGATGCCAGTTCATAGTCCTGGAAAGCTGAGAATATATGTGAAGGTAGCTGAATCTGGTGCTTCTGGTCTTGCCAACGCAGTAATGCTTCAAAACCAATCACGGCGCCGTCAGAGAGACGCACTTTCGGCTGATAGTACGGCACAATCTGGTCAGAATTGATAATCTTGCGTGCCAGAATCAGCTGGCGGGTCATTTTGTCCAGGGACTCAAACATTTCCTGACTAAACATGCGGATGCCACCGCGACCACTGCTTTTCAGGTCATTCAGTGCGATATCGGCACATTTCAGCAGGTTGGAACTGTTATTGGCATCCCGAGGGTAGATCGCGCCACCGACGCTGATGCCACCATTAATGCTTCTACCGGCATATTTGATCGGCTGTTCAATCTGCTGGCAGACCTGCTTGGCCACGTCGATGAGTCTTGATTCATCCTGAATATTCGGTACCAGTACGGCAAATTCATCGCCGCCAAGGCGTGACACAATCGCTTCAGGATCCAGATTTTTCTGGAAACGCTCACCCAGCACATGCAGCAGATGGTCTCCGGCAATATGACCGAGGGTGTCATTCACGTGCTTGAAATAATCCAGGTCGATCAGCAGCAGGCCAACCTGACCTTGTTGTTGCTGGGCTTTGTAAAGAGTACGTTTAAAGAATTTATAGAAGGTGCGTCGGTTATACAGTCCGGTCAGCTCATCGCGTTCCATGATGGCTTTCAGGCGGGTTTCAGCCTGACGCTGCTGGCTAATATTACGGGATACGCACAGAATCTGCTGCGGCACATTATGCTCATCCATCATTGGTGTCAGCAGGTTGTCCCAATACTCAGGTTCCTGATCATCTAGTTGGCTTTTACCGGAAAAACGGGCATTCAGGCCTTGTGACGCACGTTTCAGCGCGCGTTTACCCGAAGCACGGACTTCAGGTGGCAAAAGATCCAGCCAAGGCATGCCAAATTCATGTTCATTTTCCGACAATCCTAAGGCTTGTCGGCCGGAACGGTTGACGTGGCTCAGCTTGCCATCTGGGGTAATGATCTTGATACAGTCCAAACTGGCATCCAGCATATTTTTCTGGGCAGTGATCATCTGCGATAACTGCTGCTGGATTTCAAAATAATCGTGAATATCAGTCAGACTAATCGCCCAATACAGGGGGCTTTGCACGGCATGATGAAACTTCATGCTGAGTAGGCACATGCGATAGGAGTTGTCTGGTTTACGGATACGGCTCTGGATTTCGATATTCTGGCGCACATTCAGCGCGGCATGCCATTCCTGGGTAAAGTTATTTAAATCATCAGGATGGATAAACTGTTGCCATTTTTCACTGCCATGCTGATTCAGGTCGATGCCCAGATAGTCGGTCATGGCCTGATTGAAATAGGCCTCATTATTTTGAGTTTGTACCCAGACCGGATGGGGCAGTGCATCAGCAAATTGTTGAATCAAAGACAGCTCTTCAGGTGTAGAAGAGGACGTATTCGAATAGAAGGAGTCCGGCGATTCAAATCGTGTGAAAGCGTCCAGATTTTGCTTATCAAATTCCATGTATTCACCGATACAGACTTTTAATTTGACCCGACTCCAGATCAGTTATCTATTATTAGAATAAAAGAATAATATTTCAGCATGAGTGCTGTCATACAGAATATGATCAAATTTGTATGAAGTTGCAAGAATTAATTCCAAAGAAATGATAAAAAGCATAAGGATATTATTTTTTGATAACTGAATACCCTGCAACTGCATCTGTGGAATCCGGATCACGGATGCTAGAATGCAGACAGATTCAATGTGAGCCAATAATAAAATGTCAGACAGCCATATTCCTCTTCCTGAACGTTTGAGGCCACGTGACCTCAGGGAAATTATCGGACAGGATCACCTGTTGGGTGAAAATGCGCCATTGCGCCAGATGATTGATCAGGGACATTTGCCTTCGATTATTTTCTGGGGGCCGCCAGGCGTAGGTAAAACTACGATTGCCTTGTTATTGGCGCAGGCGGTAGACCGTCCTTTTGTTAGTCTGTCGGCATTGAATACCGGGGTCAAAGAGCTACGTGAAGTGATTGCCGAAGGGGGCGATCTGCTGACACCTGTCGTCTTTATTGATGAAATTCACCGCTTTAACAAATCCCAGCAGGATGCGCTGCTGAATGCGGTCGAGAAGGGCAAAATTACCCTGATCGGTGCGACCACAGAAAATCCGTCCTTTGAAGTCAACAGTGCCTTGTTGTCTCGCTGTCAGGTTTATACCCTGAATGCCCTGAGTAATGAGGCGATTCAGACCTTGCTCACTCAGGCCGTACAACGCGATGATTTCCTGAAAGAACGTTATATCCAGATTGAGGAATTTGATGCACTGATCCAGTTCGCCGCAGGGGATGCCCGTAAGGCACTCAATCTGCTGGATCTGGTCGCCAGCACCTTTGAACCGGATATGGAAAATATCATCACCAATGCCGTGGTGGTGAAAGTCGCGCAGCAGAATATTGCCCGTTATGACAAGTCGGGTGAGCAACACTATGATCTGGTTTCAGCATTTATTAAATCCATTCGTGGGAGTGATCCGGATGCAGCGCTGTACTGGATGGCACGTATGCTGAAAGGCGGTGAAGATCCGGTCTTTATTGCACGCCGTATGTTGATTGCTGCTTCAGAAGATATAGGCAATTCCAACCCGAATGCCTTGCTCTTAGCTGGAGAATGTTTCCGTGCGGTACAGGCGATTGGTATGCCGGAATGCCGGATTATTCTCGGTCAATGTGCTGTTTATCTGGCGACCAGTGCCAAGAGTAATAGTACCTATCTGGCGATTAACAAAGCACTGGAGCTGGCAGATAAAACTTCCCACTTGCCAGTGCCGCTGCATTTGCGCAATGCGCCAACCAAGCTGATGAAAGAACAGGGTTATGGGGTGGATTATCTGTATCCGCACAATTATCCGGAACACTTTGTTTTGCAAGACTATCTGCCACCGGAGCTGAAAGGCACCAAGCTGTATGAGTCCGCGCGTAACAAACGTGAAGTCGAAGCAGAACGCTTACAGCAGCGTCGCTGGCAGCAGGCACAACAGCAGCAATAATAGAATGAATGGTCAAAAATACCGGTTCAATTGGGCCGGTATTTTTTATGGAGGATTGGAAGGAAAAAATAATTCTCCTTTACCGAAAAGATCAAGAAGTCGGGTGTTAAAGTAGGTTGATCATTTTATTTTGACAGAATTCAAGTAACCCAAGCTAAGCATTTAATCATCTGAATTATTGGCAAAAAAAAGCCCAGTTCTGGGAGAACCGGGCCAAAAATAGGATGTTCTTGGGGGAGATACATCCTAGAGGGTAGAAAAGAATCTGGTTGGCAATCTACTGGTGGAGAGCTGAGTGTCAGTAGCTTGCCCGGTATGGAAGTTATTTTAAATATTTTACCGAACGTTGTAAAAACGGTGTTTTTCATTAAGAAAATTTATTTTTTCGATTATTGAACAAACAATAAAAAACCGAGCACTAAGCCCGGCTTTTTGAATTTATTTAAGAAATAGATTAGATGTCAGAAAGATCGATGCCGATACGTGCAGCAACTTCTTCATAAGCTTCAACCACACCACCTAGGCCTTGGCGGAAACGGTCTTTATCCAGTTTTTTCTTGGTGTCTTTATCCCATAGACGGCAACCATCTGGAGAGAATTCATCACCCAGTACGATACGGTCGTGGAACACACCAAATTCAAGTTTAAAGTCAACTAGAAGCATATTGCCCGCTTCGAATAATGCTTTAAGCACTTCGTTCACTTGGTAAGTCAGTTCTTTCATTTTTGCCAGCTGTTCAGCGGTCGCCCAACCCAAAGCAATTGCTTGAGATTCGTTCACCATTGGATCGCCCAGCGCATCATCTTTGAAGAACAATTCGAATGTAGGAGGAGTTAACTCTTTACCTTCTTCTACACCAAGACGACGGCATAAAGAACCTGCAGCATAGTTACGAACCACACATTCTACTGGAATCATTTTGAGTTTTTTCACCAGAACTTCAGTTGGTGACAGCAGTTTCTCAAAGTGAGTCTCGATGCCAGCAGCAGCCAGTTTCTCCATAATGAAGGCGTTAAAACGGTTATTCACCTTACCTTTACGATCCAGTTGTTCGATTTTTTCGCCATTGAATGCGGACGCATCGTCACGAAAAACTAAAATCAGGTGGTCTTCACTGTCTGTGGTATAGACAGATTTCGCTTTACCAGTATAGAGCAAGGTTTGTTTTAACATGAGGGAACCTTCTACAAAAAAAAATGCCTAGAAAATGTCTAGGCTGGCCAATTTTGGTAAATCTGATTTAACAGTTCTGCTGCCTGTTCACGGTCGGCAAAACTGTTATCTGGATTAAACACAGCCAGGGTGTTACTCGAACCTGCAGGAGAGAGTCTTAAAACATAGGTCTGCTGATCGACCTTGATCGTTACCTGGTAACGATCCTTGCTTTGACCAACGATGGAATGGTTAAGGCTGCTGAGCGTGGCAAGAGTGTATTGCCATATTGTAGCAGGATTTCCATCGATTTTGAGCAACGGATTTTGATTTCCGTCCATGACTAGCTGTGGTTTTCCGCTAATTTCTGTAACAGTTTCATCTGCTTGATTTGAACGAACAGCTTCTGTTGCTGGGCGTGGCAGGGCAAAACGCGTACCACGCTCGTTTTCCAGCTTCGGTGCATGCTCAATCGCAAGCGGATCCACTGTCGGAGCAGGATACAATGGCGTTGCAGGACGAACCATGGCACCTTCCGGATATTGCAAAGGATCTAGCGTGGTGGTGTTTTTGTAGTCCAAAGTCCCGTTTTTAAAGGTACTACAACCCGCTAAACTGATTGCTGAAAGGGCAAGGATAAGTCCTAAACGTAATTGCATAATCTTGTGCTCTTATTGAATAACGCCCGCAGCAGCAAGTGCTTCATGCAGCGGTGCGCGATATTGTTCTGCAAGTGGAGTCAGTGGCAAGCGAATACCAGTACCGATCAGACCCATGTCATGTAACGCCCATTTCACAGGAATCGGGTTGGATTCGCAAAATAAAATATTGTGTAAATTTGCAACCTGAGCATTCATCTGTTCTGCTAATGCTGCATTACCAGCAAGGGCAGCAGCACAAACTTCGCTCATGATTTTCGGTACAACGTTTGCAGTCACCGAAATGTTGCCTTTCGCGCCATGTGCCATCAATTGATATGCAGTTGCATCATCGCCTGAATACACGGTCATGTCTTTGCCTTGCAGGCCAGCAATCAGGGCTGCACCACGTTCTACATCCCCAGTCGCATCTTTGATTCCGACGATTTGTGGAATATCAGCCAGACGGATCACGGTTTCATTTGCCATATCTACGCCAGTACGGCCTGGTACGTTATATAGAATTTGTGGCAGATCAACCGCTTCAGCAATGGCTTTATAGTGCTGGTACAAGCCTTCCTGAGTTGGCTTGTTATAGTATGGGGTCACCAGCAGGGCAGCATCTGCGCCCAGGTCTTTGGCTTCCTGAGTCAGCTCGATCGCTTCACGAGTCGAGTTTGCACCCGTACCGGCAATAATCGGAATACGTTTGTTTGCAACACGGATGATTTCTTTGATCACCTGGGTGTGTTCGCTCATGCTGAGCGTTGATGCTTCACCAGTCGTACCGACAGCCACGATGCTGTTAGTACCTTCTGCAATATGCCACTCAACCAGCTTCTCGAGACCCTTCCAATCTACGCTGCCATCTTCAAACATGGGGGTGACGAGTGCGACAATGGAACCCTGAATGGTCTGTGCTTGCTGAGTCATTTTGAAAAACTATCCTATTTGTCCATCCGAAGAGAATGAGAAAACATAAAGCTGGATGGGTTTGTTTTGATTTGTAGCAAATTCAATATACTTGCGTTGAATTGAATATTGCGTATGCAAATTATGACCGATCGGCTGCATAAGAACAATATGCTTTCGCCAAAGTGGTGCAATTCTTTATACAAAGCTCTGGCTGAACAAGCAATCACTAAAAAGAATGAATTTTATAATGATTTCTTTGGTGAGGATTTTCTCAATGGTCTGGTTGAGGAACATATCTCTTGGTACAGCAGATATAAAGAAATGTGTTTATAGGAATAATTTATTTTAAATACAGTGTCTTAGTTGTTATTTAGAGTAATAAAGAATGAGATAAGAGCTAAAATATATAGAAATAAAAAGTGAATTTATCGCCAAAAGTTAGATAAAAATAATCAATTAATTCTTTTTAGATATTAATTAAAATAGGTTTATTGATTGAATGTTGGATTTTTAAGATTGATTTATCACTGCTAAAGCGATGAACACAAAATTTTTCATGACTGGACTAATTGTTTTTTCGACTTTCTGTGATTGAGAAGAAAAGTAATAACATTTGGGTTTGTCCAGAGAAATCCTACAAAAATGTTCAACTTATTGGTAGTTAAATCCGACTTCGGTCTTAGCGATGATGGCGACTTTAATTTTGAACGCTGATTGAACAAGGATATTCCAATGGAAAAATCAGACAACAAGCACGCGATAATCACGGTCGGGATCTGTTTCCTGATCGCCGTGATTGAAGGCTTAGATATTCAGGCTGCAGGGATTGCGGCAGCGGGTATTCGTGAGCATTTTGGTCTCGATAGCTCGCAATTGGGGGTGTTTTTCAGTGCAGGGATTCTGGGTTTATTACCTGGTGCACTGGTCGGCGGTCGATTTGCGGATCGAATTGGCCGTAAGAAAGTCTTGATCTGGTCTACAGGGGTTTTCGCTCTATTCACCTTATGTACCGTTTGGGTGAACAGCTTTCACAGCTTGCTGGCAGTGCGTTTCCTGGCAGGTGCGGGTCTGGGTGGTGCGATGCCAATCCTGATTACCCTGGCATCTGAAGCCGTTGCTCCAAAAAATCGTGGTCGTGCGGTGGGCCTGATGTACTGTGGTATGCCCGTTGGTGCGGCGATTTTGTCGTTGATTGCGGCAACTGAATTCGGCGCTAACTGGAAAAATGTATTCTACCTGGGCGGTTTGCTACCTCTCATCGTGATTCCACTGATGATGCTTTGCCTGCCAGAGTCGAAAGAATACCTGAAAGCGCAAAACAAAACTGCGGCAGAACTGGCAGCCTCACCAAAAGGTTCATTCAAGGATCTGTTTAACTCGGACAACCTGTTACGTACGCTATGTATCTGGGTGAGCTACTTCTTCACGCTGATGGTGGTTTACATCATGCTAAGCTGGTTGCCATCCCTGTTTATGGAACTGGGCTTCACCCGTAAAGATGGTTCAACTGCACAGTTCTACTTCATGGTGACTGCAACCATCGGTACTGTGATTCTGGGTATGCTGACGGATCGCTTGAAAAAAGCCTATGTCATCATCTTGATGTACGGTGGTATCCTGGCAGGTCTGCTGGCGCTGAATGGTGCAAGCTCACTGGAGCAAATGTACATGGCAGCAGCATTGGCGGGTGCCTTCGTGATTGGCTGTCAGGGCGTACTGTATGCCTTCGGTAGTATCGTGTATCCAACTGAAGTGCGTGGTACCGGTGTGGGTGTTGCTTCTGCTGTTGGCCGTATCGGTGCAATGCTTGGTCCTGCAATCGCGGGTCAGTTACTGACTGCAGGCTTTGGTGCAGCAGGGGTAATCTCGGCAGCGATTCCATGTATCGTGATCTCTGCGGTATGTATGCTGTTCCTGGTGAGCCGTACCAAAGTTTAAAATAAGAAATGAATATCCAAAAAAGCCTGCCGTGATGCAGGCTTTTTTATTGCTGGAATGATGTGTTTTCAATGCGACAAGCTGAGTCGCAAAACATTTATTAAATCATTATTTTAAAAATAAAAAATGGCATAATGCTGTGTAAAAAATAATAAAGCCTGGAGGAAAGGGTTGAGCGCAAAGCAATTAATCGCCCAGTTTAAAATTGACCAGCATGAATTCCATCTTTACCTGCACGAATATGAAATCCAGCTGCATAAGGTTGCTGCAGCAGTTCCCAAAGTCCGGCTCAGTTCAGAGGCCTGGCTAAATTTCGAAGATGAGGCCCGTATGGATGATGTTGGGCAGAACATCAATGCCTTTGCTGTGATGATTCAGTGCCGAAAGCATTTACGCCACTATCTCGCCAAACATCCGCTACGTTATTTCTACTTTCACGCATCTACACCACGCAAGGCGCGGATCTACCCACGGTTTGCCGAGCGGCTGTGTCAGCAGTTGTCTGACTATGACTTTTGTCAGAATGATGAGTCATTCTATTTTTATCGTCGCGACTAAAAAAGTGCAGGTTTTTTCGCTATGCTGGACCATCATCAAATTTTCATGGAATGAGGACTTATGCAGCAAAACGCCGCGTTGATTGTTGTGGATGTACAAAAAGGCTTTACCCCGGGTGGCAATCTGGCGGTCAAAGATGCGGATCAGATTATTCCCAATATCAATCAACTAGGACAGTATTTTGACAATGTGGTGCTGACCCAGGACTGGCATCCAGCAAATCATATTTCTTTTGCCGAGAATCATGCAGGCAAGGCACCTTATGACACGATTCAGCTGGATTATGGTTCTCAGGTGCTGTGGCCAAGTCACTGCGTACAGGGTACGGAAGATGCCAAGCTGCATCCAGATTTGAATTTGCCGCATGCGCAGCTGGTGATCCGTAAAGGCTGCCATCAGCAGATTGACAGTTATTCAGCGTTTATGGAAGCGGACCAGAAAACCACGACCGGTCTGGCCGGTTATCTGCGCGAGCGCGGTATTGATACTGTGTTTATTGTCGGCATTGCGACGGACTTCTGTGTGGCCTGGACCGCACTGGATGCATGTAAACTCGGTTTCAAGACCTTTGTGATTTCGGATGCCACTAAAGGCATCGACTTAAATGGTTCGCTGCAGCATGCTTGGCAAGATATGCTGGCCAAGGGTGTAAAGCGTATCTATATGAAAGATATCGTAGAACTGGCCTAAACCTTTTGTCTTAGCCAGATTTTGCAGGCGGTTTGCCATGTTAAGTTGCCTGCATTCAATAGCCGTGGATTGCCATGGCATATTTCTTTTATGACCCATGGACTCCCCACATGTCGGCATTATTTAGATTTACCCAATTTTTTCAGAAAACCTTTGCGCTTTGGGTCATTGTATTCGCGGTGCTTGCCATTGCCTCGCCAGCGACGTTCGTCTGGCTGAAAGCCTATATTCCATGGATGCTCGGTATCATCATGTTTGGGATGGGCATGACTATGACCCTGGCCGATTTTAAAAGCGTCTTGCAAAGTCCTAAAGCGGTATTGATTGGTGTGTTCGCCCAGTTTGTGGTGATGCCGGGTTTGGCTTTTCTGCTCTGTCATTTGTTCCAGCTTCCGGCAGAAATTGCCATCGGGGTGATTCTGGTGGGCTGCTGCCCGGGGGGGACAGCATCGAATGTGATTACCTATATGGCTAAGGGCAATACGGCTTTATCGGTGGCATGTACTTCAGTATCCACCTTGTTGGCACCCATCCTGACACCTGCTATTTTTTATCTCTTGGCCAGTCAATGGCTTGAAATCAATGCCCTATCGATGCTGGTGTCGATTTTACAGATCGTATTATTTCCGATTCTACTCGGTCTGATTGTACGTGCGATTTTTAAAGCCAAAGTCAATGCATCTATCCAGGTGATGCCTTTGATTTCGGTAGTGGCCATTGTCACGATTGTGGCAGCGATCATTGCTGGCAGTAAAGCTCAGATTCTAGAATCGGGTCTGATGATCCTCGGGATCGTGGCACTACATAATGGTATGGGCTATCTACTGGGTTACTGGGCCAGCCGTATCTTTAAATTACAAGAAATTGACTGCCGTGCGGTATCGATTGAAGTCGGTATGCAGAACTCAGGTCTGGGCGTGGCTTTGGCGGCGGCTCATTTTACTGCATCACCGATTACCGCAGTACCCAGTGCCATTTTCAGCCTATGGCACAATATTTCCGGTCCTGCTTTGGCAACCTATTGGGCAGCTAAACAGCCGCCAGAAACAGATCAAGCTAACAAATCTCAGCAGCCATAAGTCATAAAAAAGCCCGATCTTGAATCGGGCTTTTTGTTATCTAAATTTCTTAAGAAGCTTTGGATTGTTTTGATTTCAGGATATCGGTTCGGAAGCTTTGCGCCAGTTCCGCCATCTCTGCATCCATGCCGTTCATGACAAACGCATGGCGAGTGAGGACATTGGTTGGATTTGGCATGCTGACCAGCTCATAGTGATCGGCAATCTCTTTCAGTAAGGTATTTGGCACATGCACAGCGCTTTCACGCGCCACCAGTTGCTGTACCAGTCGTTCCGCTGCTTGAGTTGAGTTCAACTGCATTTCATCCACTTTCGATGAAATTGCACAACGGGTCTGCAGCACAAAGCGTTTGTCTTCACGGTAGCGTTTATACAGCACTTCAGACAACAGCTGGAATACATAGCTGATTAGGGTCAGGCAGGCAAGAGCATCCGGTTTGTCCGCAGCAATGCTTAAGGTTGCACCTTTTTCATCAAACTTGTGCACGGTCTGGATATCCGAGCTGTTTAATTTGTAATGCTGTACGCACAGTTCAGTGGCCTTGTTCAGGAAGATCTGGCACAGGTTAAAGTAGGGCACAGAAACCGTCTTATTCACTGAATCCAGTAGCTGTTTAGGATCATAGAACTGGATATTCAGGGAAAGGGTATCTTTTTCCTCGGCCACTGGGGTGGAAGTTTTTTCTTTTGGCTTTTGCTGAATGGCTTGCTGTGCCTGGGCAATTGCCAGTGCGGCATTATGTTTTTCCTGTTCCAGTGCCTGAGTCAAGGTCTGAATCTCGAATTTCAGACGTGATTCATTGTTAATCCGTGCCAGATATTCACTACGGCTCGGGCGGGCGATGGCACGATAGCCTAACCACAGCAATGCATGGATGATGAACGAGAACAGAATTGCCATCCATTGGGTACGCAGAATTTCACCGATGCTGAGTTCGATCAGGGTAATTTCCACTGAACCGACTTTTTTCTCGTTGACTTGTGCATCACGGACAAAAACTTCGCCTTCACGGGTTTTGGTCAGTCCACCAGTGGCTAAAACTTGAGCATTTGAATCGAGAATACGAATTGACGCCACACTTGGGTTGGTGGCATAACGGTTTGCCAGCAAAGCCAGTGAAACCCGGTTGGGTGGATCAAGCTCGGCCAGGCTGTCTGTCACCAGTTGGCTGGTCATCAGCTGACCCTGACTGGCACGGTTTTCATTCAGCTGGTGAGTCGTTGCCAATACCAGCAAGAAGGTATGCAGGGCAAAACTTATAATCAGTAGGCTAGCAAATAGCCCTTGTCTAGGCGCATTCAACGTAAACTTCCAAGGCAATTCTGTTCAATTTCGATTATGATTCTAACAATAGTTGTAGCTCAGACCCGAGTCAATTCATGCGAGAAATCATTCTTATTTCATTTTTAGGACCGGACCAGCCTAATCAATTTACACGATTAATGCGGGTTTTGTCCGCTCATTCCTTACAGATCCTGGATGTAGGACAAGCGGTTATTCATAACCAGTTGACCTTAGGTATTGTTGTATCTTCGGACGACCAGACTGCAACCGCGTTAGCGATGAAGGAAATCCTGATTCTAGCACATGAAATCGGGTTAACAGTGCGCTTTAAACCAATCTCCGTCGCAGAATACAATCAATGGGTGCAGGAAGGCGGTCAGACCCGCTATATCGTGACTGCATTGGCTCCAGAATTAAAGGCTTCTGACCTGCAGGCGGTGACCCAGATCGTCTCCAACCAGGGCTTTAATATTGAAACCGTGACCCGACTCTCCGGTCGTCCGGTACTGGATGGTGCTGAAGCTGGGCCGAAACGTGCCTGCGTACAGTTTAGCCTGAAGGGCCAGATGCTGGATGCCACTGCCATGCGTACTGCGTGTCTGCGTCTGTCAACTGAACTGGGCATTGATGTGGCAGTCCAGGAAGACAATGTCTATCGGCGTAACCGCCGTCTGGTTTGCTTCGATATGGACTCCACCCTGATCGAGCAGGAAGTGATTGATGAGCTGGCCAAAGAAGCCGGTGTCGGTGCACAGGTCGCTGAGATCACTGAACGCGCGATGCAGGGCGAGCTGGACTTTCAGCAAAGCTTCCGTGCACGGGTGGCCTTGCTGAAAGGTATGGATGCATCGGTACTGCCAAAAATTGCTGAACGTCTAACCTTAAGTGAAGGTGCAGAACGCCTGATTTCGACTTTAAAAGCACTGGGTTATCGTACAGCGATTCTGTCTGGCGGCTTCCAGTATTTTGCTGAGCATTTGCAAGCGAAACTGGGAATTGATGAAGTGCACGCCAACGTCCTAGATGTTCAGGATGGTATTGTCACTGGTGAAGTCAAAGGTCATATCGTCGATGGTGCACGTAAAGCACATCTATTGATGACCATTGCTGAAGAGATGGGCATTTCCATGGAACAGACCATTGCTGTGGGTGATGGGGCTAACGACCTGCCAATGCTGTCAATTGCAGGCCTAGGAGTCGCGTTCCGTGCTAAACCACTGGTTCGCCAAAATGCCAATCAGGCGATTTCTAGCGTGGGTCTGGATGGGGTGCTGTACCTGCTCGGTGTGCATGACAAAGACCTAAGCCGTGCTTGATTTCAGATCGATTTAAACTAAAAAACGCAGTCCAAGAGCTGCGTTTTTTTATGCCATTTGAGAATGATTTAAAGATGAACAGGGCAGCCTGTATAGAAATACACCGATCATCTTAAACGGAAAAAAAATTTTTTTAGTCCAAAAAAACAGCGTTGATTTTGTAATGACACGCCAGCGTCGATGACACAAATGTTTTGCAAAAACTCGAAAATCAAAAAATGTAATGACAAAATAATATCGCGACAATATATGTCGTTCCGTAAAAGAAAAGGACTTTTTTTAGTCAAAAAACTCATCATAATGCTGGCATAGACAAACAAATCAGTATGTTCCACTTGGTGGTTTTATCGACTTCAGCTGAAAGAAAGACTGCATCTGCAGCAGCTTCAGTTGAACGGAGGGGATGTTATGGTAACAGCGAATTTAGCAACAATTGTAGGCCTGAGCCTGGTAGCCGCTGCTGTGCTTATTGTGTTCTTCTCACCTTATCGTCGCTGGCTGAGCTTTATGGTAGCGGGTATGTTTACCTGGGGACTGATCGAAATTATTCGTTTTGGTACACAAACCCTGTTTGAACTGCCAATGACCTATGCTTATCTGGCGTCTTTAAGCAGTGTCATGGTGATTGTCACTCTGCTGCTGCTACGCGAAGATCGTCGTGCTGAACGTGCCTTGCTCGCCAAGCGCCGCTGCATCGAGCACACACCAGTATATGAAGATGACCAGCAGCAGTTATCCAGCCGCTAACAGTACTTAAAATAAAAAGAACAAATGCACCTTCGGGTGCATTTTTTGTTAAACAACATCAACAAACTGCATGCTTAACCTGCCAAGATTTTATGCTAGGATAGCTGTCAATTTTCGTACAATTACAAAATAGGCATAACGCATGAAACTGTCTTCGATTCCTGTCGTGAAACTTCCTTTGGTTGATGTCAGCACTGACCCGCTGGATTTGCTGGTGGCTGGTCTGGCTTTGCGCATGAAGCAGTTGGCACGTACCAGCCCAAAATTTATTGAACTGGTGCATGAGCGTCAGTTCCGAATCCAGATCGGTACTGATGAAGGCTTTGCCCGCCAGATTATTGTCAATAATGGTCAGATCGATACGGTATCTGGCAATCCTGAACCCGCAGATTTCGTGTTGCAGTTTGCCGATAGCGAGCAGGGTGTAAAAACCTTGATGAAAGGTGACCCGACTGCGTTTATGACCGGTATGCAAAACGGCAGTATCAAGATGGAAGGGGATTTTGGTTTGCTGGTTTGGTTTAACCAAGTCGCGAAAATGATTCCACCGAAACTGCCAAAACCAGTCAAAGAAAAAGTGAAACTGGTGCGTCAGTTTATTAAAGAAAAGACTGGTAAATAAATTAAAAATCTTTCATCCTTTTTACACCCTCTTTGTGTTTCTCCCAGAGGAAGAAAGAAAAGGTAGGATGAAAGATTTTTTAAAAGCAAAAGCCCTCAATCCGAGGGCTTTTTTTTTTTTGTTTATTCTACTTCCAGATTAAACGTCACCGGTCCATCATTGACCAGATGCACTTTCATGTCCGCGCCAAAAATGCCGGTCTGAACCGCTGGAAATTGTGATTTGGTATAGTCCACCAGTTGCTCATACATGGCTTTGGCTTCTGCAGGTGGCATGGCTGGTCCAAAATCGGGACGTAAGCCTTTCTGGGTTTGTGCCATCAGGGTAAATTGTGACACCAGTAAAATTCCACCATTAGCCTGTGTCACGTTCCAGCCCATTTTGCCTTGATCATCATCAAAGAAACGGTATTTCAAGATTTTATCAATCAGCTTCTGACCTTTTTCCAGAGTATCTTCTTTGCCAATCCCCAAAAACACCAGAATGCCATGCTGGATTTCGCCAGTGGTTTCACCCTCGACCACGACTTTGGCTTCAAGTACCCGTTGTAACAATGCACGCATATTTGACTCAAAACTAAAAAATTGCCTGCATTGTACAAGATCAGCAGAAAAGGTGTGGATGGATACTGCTTAAAATTTACTCCATTTATTGAGATTCAACAGACTGGACCGAAGACTATGGCTGAGTTTGCCAAAGTGATTGGCCAGGAAAAAACAGCTACAAAAAATCATTCAGACAGCCAAGAAATTTTCAGTAAAAGCAGATAAATAAGCTGTTTTTTACATTTAATTTTTCGTGATATTTTCACCTAGCTGTACGTAATTCCTGCAATATTACGAGCCGTTTTATGCTTTAATGCAGAGATAAGCACAGCGATATTTCTGAAGTTATGGCGCCAATCATCCAATCCCTGCTTGATACTGACTTGTATAAATTCACCATGTTACAAGTGGTCTTGCACAAGTTTCCGCAAACCCACAGCCTGTACCATTTCCGTTGCCGCAACCTAGAAGATACAGTTTATCCACTGACTGATATTCTGGATGATCTCAACCATCAGCTCGATTTGCTGTGCCAGCTGAAATTTAAAGAAGATGAACTGCAATACCTGCGTGGCATGCGCTTTATCAAAAGCGACTTTGTCGATTATCTGGAACTGTTCCAGCTGAAACGCCGCTTTATCAAAGCCAGCATCGACAGCGAAGGCCGTCTGGATATTACTGTTGAAGGTCCGATGGTGCAGGCGATGATGTTTGAAATCTTTGTGCTGGCGATTGTGAATGAACTCTATTTCAGCCGTATCCGTACGCCTGACGTGCTGACAGAAGGCGAGCGTCGCCTGAAAGCCAAGATTGAATTGCTAAAACAGTACGATGCAGCACAGGATCCGAATGATCCGCCATTCCTGGTCTCGGATTTTGGTACCCGCCGTCGTTACAGCTTCGAATGGCAAAAGCATGTGGTGGAAGAGTTTAACAAGGCTGCACCGCATGTGTTTCGTGGAACCAGTAATGTCTTGTTAGCCAAAGAATTAGGTATTACTCCAATCGGTACTATGGCACATGAATTCCTGCAGGCGTTCCAAGCTTTAGACGTCCGTTTGCGAGATTTCCAGAAAGCAGCGCTGGAAACCTGGGTACAGGAATACCGTGGTGACTTGGGGATCGCGCTGACTGATGTGGTCGGTATGGATGCCTTCCTGCGTGACTTTGACCTGTACTTTGCCAAACTGTTTGATGGCCTGCGTCATGACAGTGGTGACCCGTATGAATGGGGCGACAAGGCTTATGCCCATTACAAGAAGCTGAAAATCGACAGCAAAACCAAAATGCTGACGTTTAGTGATGGACTGAATCTGGAAAAAGCCTGGAAACTACATCAGTACTTTAAAGATCGCTTCCAGGTGAGTTTCGGGATTGGCACCAACCTGACCAATGATATGGGCCAGACTCCACTGAATATCGTGCTGAAACTGGTGGAATGTAACCGTCAGTCTGTGGCGAAAATTTCTGACAGCCCAGGAAAAACCATGACCGATAACGATACCTTCCTGGCTTATCTGCGTCAGGTCTTCGATATCAGCGAAATGGCTGAAGCCTAAGATAAAAAACCGTCTCAAACCTGAGACGGTTTTTTTATACAATGTTCTGTTTGCCAAATTCGTTATCATAAATTGTGATAAATAACCCATTAAAAACCGCATAATTGTAAAAATGAGCTGTGCTAAGATCAGACTGATTTGAACCATAATTCCTATGACAACGATGACAGCTTCAGCTTTTAATTTTGGTCTGCTGATTGAAGCAGAAGACCTGGTGCCACATCTGGGCAATGAAAAACTCCGTATTGTCGATCTGAGCCGTGCTTCGGTGTATGAGCAGTTGCATATTCCGAATGCCTTGCAACTGCAGCCGAAAATGCTGGTGCGTCAGGAAGAAAATGCGCTGGGTCTGTTGCCAGATCAAGCCGGTCTTGAAGCATTAGTGCGTTATCTAAATATCTCGACAGATCATCATGTCGTAGCCTATGACGACGAGGGTGGAGCATGGGCGGGGCGTCTGCTCTGGAACCTGCACTGCATCGGTTTTGAAAATACCAGCCTGCTGAATGGCGGGATTCATGCCTGGATCGCAGCTGGGCTGCCAACCTCGTCTGATCCGGTGAACTTACAGCCGGTAGAGAATTTGGTTCCCGTTCAGCTGGATCATGAAAAAGAGGTGCGTATTGATTATAAAGCGCTACGTCAGCAGGTCGAGCAGGGCAAGGTTCAACTCTGGGATTGTCGTACTGAAGAAGAATATACCGGTCTGCGCCTGACAGCGCGACGCGGCGGTCACATTACCGGGGCACGTCATTTCGAGTGGAGTACTGCCCTTAACCGGCAAAATCATTTAAAATTGCATCCTTTACAGCGCACTCAACAGCGTCTGGAACAGCTGGGCTTTGATCTGAAGCAGCCTGTGGTGGTGTACTGTCAGTCACATCACCGCTCAGGGCTGGCTTATATTTTAGGTCGTCTACTTGGCTGGGAAATCCAGGCTTATGATGGTGCGTGGAGTGAATGGGGCAACCGCCTCGATAGTCCAATCGCTACAGGGGAGTCGCCATCTTGAGCATCACATCGCGTTTAAAACAACAACTTTTTATCCAGGCTCAAAAGGTTGTGCCACAACACCGTCTGTCCCGTGTGGTCGGCAAAATTGCAGCCAGTGAAAATCCAGTTGTCAAAACTGCGGTGATTTCTGCCTTTAAAGCGAAATATGGCATCGACATGTCGATAGCTGAGCAGACCAATGCGTTGAAATATAGCTCTTTTAATGACTTCTTTACCCGTGGTTTGCGTACCGGCGTACGTCAGGTGGATTCGGATGTGACCAGCATCGTTTCTCCAGCTGATGGTGCGATTTCCCAGCTGGGCAAAATTGAAGATGGTGATGTGTTTCAAGCCAAAGGACAGAAATTTACGGTTGAAGCCTTGATTGCCGATCCACAACTGGCGCAACCTTTTAAAAATGGTGAATTTGCAACCGTCTATTTGTCACCACGTGACTATCACCGTGTGCATATGCCATTTGCTGGTACTTTGACTGAAACCTTATATGTACCGGGTGAACTGTTCTCGGTGAATCAGGTAACTGCAGAAAATATTCCAGGTCTGTTTGCCCGTAACGAGCGTATGGTGTGCCTGTTTGATACTGAACTGGGCCGTATGGCGGTGGTTTTAGTTGGCGCCATGATCGTAGCGGGGATTGAAACCGTCGCAACCGGTAAGGTAAAACCGTCTGGGCGTATCGAACTGAACCAGCATGACCTGTTCCTGGAAAAAGGTGCTGAGCTAGGCCGTTTCTATTTGGGTTCTACTGCAATCATCCTGTTTGAAGAGAATAAGATGCAGTGGGATGAGAAGTTTAAGGCTAATTCAACGGTGTTGATGGGTGAGGCACTAGGTCATACGATTTAATTTGTAATAAATATTCCTCCTCCCTGTGGGAGAAAGTTAGGTGGAGGGGACTTATATGGAATTAGACCTCGCCCTAGCCCTCTCCTAAAAGGAGAGAGAATCTAACCATAATAAATATTTCCTAGATTTTCCCTCTTTGAAAAAAGTGAGAAGCACTGCTTTGCAAGGGGGAGGATTATAAAAATCGCAGATTCAAATCCCAAGTGCGACACATTTGTAGTTAGTAGGACTTACGCACTATTACT
>NZ_JPQO01000166.1 GCF_000773685.1 Acinetobacter sp. HR7
AGGTCGGAGAGGATGTCAAAGATACAAAGTCATAAAGTTTAGAATAATTGATTTGGGACGTACGTATAAATGAGGTACTAATATGTTAGTTATTGTTTATGCTCGTATTTTATTCTAAAAATGATATATTGCATGAGTTTTCAAGACATTGGCCACGTGAATTATTATCTTTCGTACCAGGTACTTTAAAAATAACGTGTTTTCCAGCAGAGATTATTTAATAATACCGTAACAACTGCACTGAGCTGCAAAACATTACAGCATAATACGCAGCGATTTCTTGACCTGTGGTCTACAAAAATAAGGAGCATGCAAAGGACATGTTTAAGTCTTTCTTTCCGAAACCCCTCTGGTTTTTTCTCAGCGTGGTGATCTGGTTTTTTATCAACCTCGCGATCTGGCATTCCGGTGGTTCCGGCTGGGGCAGCTATGTGGGGTTTAGTGAAGGTTATCATGAAGCGACATTGGCGATTGATATCAGCCGGTTCTGGTCGCAAAAATTCTTGTGGTTTTATCTGTGGTTCCTGACCGCGACAGCCTTGTTTGCAGGATTTTGGTATGTGGTGGCACGTCATCCCTGGCAGCGCTGGTCGGTCTGGGGCTCAGCCTTTATCCTGTTTAATATCTGGTTTGGCGTTCAGGTCAATGTAGTGCTGAATGAGTGGTACAGCCCGTTCTATGACCAGATTCAGAAGATGTTGACCAGTGGTGGTGGCGATGTCGGACTATTGTATCAGGGGGCATTGACCTTTATTTATATCGCGATGATTTATGTGACCTTGGCGGTATTTAACATGTTCTTTGTCAGCCACTATGTATTCCGCTGGCGTACGGCAATGAACGATTATTACACCTCGTTCTGGGAAAAACTGCGCCATATTGAAGGGGCTTCACAGCGTATTCAGGAAGATACCATGCGCTTTGCCCGTAGTACTGAAGAGTTGGGCGTATCCTTTATTGAATCCTTTATGCTGCTAATGGCCTTCCTGCCAGTGCTGTACAAGCTGTCCAGTCATGTCACCATTTTGCCGATCGTGGGGCATGTCGATCATGCCTTGATGTGGGCATCACTGGGTTGGGCCGTTCTGGGCACGGTGATCCTGATGGTAGTGGGGATGAAACTGCCTGGTCTGGAATTTAACAACCAGAAGGTGGAAGCGGCTTACCGGAAGGAACTGGTCTATGGTGAAGATTATGCCGAACGTGCTCAGCCACTGACCTTAAAAGAACTGTTTGGACGGGTGCGCTGGAACTATTTCCGCTTGTATTTCCACTATGCCTATTTCAACATGGTACGGATCTGGTATTTGCAGCTGGACAATATCTATGGTCTGTTTGTGCTGTTCCCGAGCATTGCAGCAGGGACGATTACTTTAGGTTTGATGATGCAGATTCTGAATGTATTTAACAAAGTACGTGAATCATTCCAGTATTTGATTTTGTCTTGGCCGAAAATTATCGAACTGCTATCGATCTATAAACGTTTGAAAGCATTTGAATCGCATATCCATTAATCGGTGCAGATTCATTTTAAAAGACCAGTTTTATGACTGGTTTTTTTATGTCTACTTCGAATTAAACTAAGTATCCGATGAACGGTTGATATTAAGTGAAAAAATGTGAAAAACATCCCAATTTTGGGATATTCAGTGAATTTTCGCATGACTAGAATCATAAAGACCAAGTTTGTTTGGTGCTTAATTTTCAGTCCCTCTGCCGTATAAAAATAATAACTGTACGTGAGTGAAAATTAAGGAGTTTGAAGCGCATTTAACTGTATGCTGGTGATGGAGAGTGCTTTGCTGTCCACCTTTAAGAGCTCGTGTTTCAGCATGACAGTTCCGCAGACCAAAGAAGTTAACATTTCTTCTTTGGTCTTTTTTCATGTCTGATTTTAACCTTCAAGCCTCATCTATCCAGATAAAAATTAAGCAGAATAGATCAATCATTGATCATTGTTCTGTGCTCTGGTTGTCATTTGAATGATTTTCTATGAGTTAAATAATTTTTATTAATCAAAGTTTTGTATTTGTTGTTTCCCCATTTTTGCTTTATGTTATGGGCATGCTTTGGGTTGAGATAACGGAAGTGAAACTGAAAGTATTTGCTCTCACAATAATAACAATGGGTTTGGCCGCGTGTAATGGAATACAGCATGGAAAAAAAACGATCATGCATCCTTATCATAGTCCGCAGGAACTGATTGCCAAACGACAGTTAAACAATACGGATGGCAGTGCCAAAGACTATGTTTATCTCTGGGATAAAAACCAGCAGAATAATGCCACACAGGCCATGTATCCGCGTTCGATCTTGACCCAGTACTGTCATGAACAGGGCGGTAAATTTTCCCTGCTATATAAAAGTCAGCTAAATCTGGTTCGAGATGCTGCCCAGCGCAAACGTTTAAGCAGCAACCGTGGGGTTATGCAGGGGATTGGGGCGTATAAATGTAATATGGATGATCTGACCGATAGCTGGATTGCTTCGATTGAGCCACTTTCCGAACGGCAGATGAATAATAGCAGTTCTAGCCGTAGTGTCAGGTTACTGACGCGTTTGATGAGTGCGAATGAGGCGAAGAATTTTTACCGTCCTTCCAAAGCAGCTATCGCTGAAGAAAAAGCCAAACTGAGCGCAGCTCCAGCCAAAGCAGCGGCAACCGCTAAAGCTGCAAATGCTAAAGTACCAGATGCCAAAGAACTGGCGCGTAAGGAACAGGAAAAGAAAGACAAAGAACTCGAGCGTAAGGAACTGGAACGCAAAGAGCTGGAAAAAAAAGAAGCCGAGAAAAAGGAAAAAGAACTCAAAGCAGCTGTAAAAGAAACATCACGCAGTCCGGTGGCAGAGACTCCACAGCAACAACAGTTAAAACTCTATGCGGCCGCACGACGTGACATTCAAAGTGGCAGAAACATGCTGAATGCCTGTAACAATGCCCAGCGTGCCTATAACTATGGCAAGCTGCAAGGTGCAGAAGGCACCCGCATTTATACTGAATCAGGGATGTTGGTGGCAAAATGCCTGACCAGTGTGCCGGTATATAGTAGCCGTTTTCCAAATGCCAGAGGGCAGGCAAAGCGGATACTGAATGGCTTGGCTAGCCAATATAACCATGCTGGGGCGAAGAACATGCTGAGACAGCTCAAGTAAATATTCCGGTTCAATTGAAAATGCCATGTTTCCGGACGTGGCATTTTTTATTCTTAAGGCTGAATTCAGCAAATACTTATAGTGTGATGGTTGCCCCTAGCACTTTCACAAACTGAGCCAACCAGGCTGGATGTGCAGGCCACGCTGGCGCAGTCACCAGATTTCCATCGGTTACTGCTTCAGTCACGGCGATATCGGCATACTGTCCACCCGCCAGTTTCACTTCAGCCGCACAGGCCGGGTAGGCAGAACAGGTACGGCCTTTGAGTACATTCGCAGCAGCAAGCAGCTGGGCACCATGACACACGGCTGCAATCGGTTTTTGGGCACTGTCAAATTCACGTACGATTTCAATTACGCGTTCATTCATACGCAGGTATTCCGGTGCACGGCCACCAGGAATCACCAGTCCGATATATTCAGACGTGTTCACCGCACTAAAGTCATAGTTGATGGCAAAGTTATGGCCGCGTTTTTCGCTATAGGTCTGGTCGCCTTCAAAGTCGTGAATGGCAGTGGCTACCGTGTCACCGGCTTTTTTGTCCGGGCAGACGGCATGTACGGTATAGCCGAGGCCAGTTAAAAACTGGAATGGCACCATGGTTTCATAGTCTTCGGCATAGTCACCGACCAGCATCAGCAGTTGTTTAGCCATGTTGTTACCCTCTCATTCATTATGATTTATATAGGAAATTTACTTTCATTCACCATAGCATAGGCCGGTTTTGGATTTAATATGTTTATTGTTCACTTTAGTCGTAGCTGGACAAGCTCAGTTTTATTCACTTTAAACAGCTTAAAAATCAGGTGGATTTTGCAATGCAATAACAGATGAACTGTCATGTTTTATGGTACAACAGGCAGACTGTTGATTGGAGTTTGCTTATGTCTCGCTGTGTTTCCCCTGTACGCCATAGATTTTTTAAAATCATTCGTTCTGCACTGATGGCAACGGCCTTGTTTGGAACGGTGCAACTGGCAAATGCAGGCTCAACGGTTGATCAACTCAGTGATTGTTTAGAAAAATCAACCACTGCTGCCGATAAAACTACAGTGATGCAATGGACTTTTGTGGCTTTGGCGGCACATCCAGACCTAAAAGCGTTTAGCAATGTGTCTGCACAGCACAAGGAAAGTCTGAATAAGAATCTGGCAGCGGTATTGCAGCGAATATTGGTGGAGCAATGTTCGGCACAGACTAAAGCTGTAATTCAGGCGGAAGGTTTGGAAGCAGTGGGGAATAGTTTTCAGGCACTCGGACGTAGTACGGGTGAGGAAATTTTGAAAAATCCGGAAGTGAATAATCAACTGAAGGGTGTGTTGCGTTATGTGGATATGAGTAAGTTAATTACCACTTTCTTGACACCGGATATTTGGAATAAGTTGGGTGTGGTAAGAGGGAAATAAGGTTTTCAAGCCCTATTTGAAAATGGCAACGATGATTCTAACCAGCCAGTAAATGGGATAGAAAATAAATTCGATTCCATCCACCAAGCCTAGACCTCGCTGTTTTCTGCGGGGTTCGGGTTGCATTTCGGATAGCCATTTACGGCTTTTGGGAATCAACATCAAAATGATGATGACTAGCGCAAATAAGCCAATGGCGATCTGGATAACGAAGAGCAAAAGGTCAGGTGTCATTTTTGTTTTTCCTTGATGTTTTTGATTTTATAGCATAAAAGATAATCCTCTCCCTAACCCTATCTTTTAAAAAAGGAGAGGGAATCCCGCGTCTCAAATTGATTACGTGATAAAGTCTCCCTTTTTAAAGGGAGATTTAGAGGGATTAAAATCACAGTAAATTAGGATAAAACTTCTCAAACTCCAAATTCACTGCTTCACCTCGCAGCAAATAACCTTTCGGCTGAATATAACTATAGATTTCCCGTGCAGGCTGTTCGTGCCAGCCAATATTAAAAGCACAAAGTTTTGGGAAAAATTGTAGATGGCTATAGTTCAGATTGTTATGAATCCAATAAGCAAGCTGTTGCCAGTTGGATTGGTCTTTTTCATACAGTTCTAGAAATGAAGGAATGACTATACACGCCGTTGCGCCGTAGCCTTTTTCGTCAGGATAGTCCCAAATATGGCTAGCAAAGTTTTTCTCATTACTGGCGCAGTTATGTCCTTTTTCATTGCCGAGTTGGTTCACGCTTGGCGAACGATAAGCAGATCGAATGGCGATACGACCAAATTTGTCTTGTAGCGGTTCAAGTCGCTGTTGGCAGAGTTCCGTGCCTGTGCGAATGGCAATGTCAGGATGGTCTGGAAAATTAGGAATGCCGTACCAATTGGCGATTTCGCTATAGAGGAAGTCACGCATAAAGAAGGACTTTGAAAGTCGGATACGTCCTAAATCTTCAAGTTTATTAATAGAGGATACTTTTTTGATGGTCATGTTGTTTTTGATAGGAAGTGTCTGGATTGATTGTATGTTTAAATTGATGAAATTTAAATAATAATCCACTCCCTATCCCTCTCCTTTAATAAAGGAGAGGGAATATCCATTACTAAATTTATGAAGAAATTTGATAGAGGGATGAAAGCTCCTTCTTCCAGAGAGAGGCGAAGATGTGATAAAAAAACGTATAAATCCTTGAAAGTTAGTTTGCTATTTGTGGAATCGGCTGATTTTTTGTTTCTTCAATTATATAGACCATTGGATAGGCTATGAATTCGGCACCTAAAGTATCTCTTACATTGGCAATGCATAGATTTTTTGGATTTTTAATATATTTGAAATTAATATTGAATGGACTATTTACACCCCATTTTTTACCAGAGATTTTTTCACAGCTAGCTTGTAGCTCTGAATCTTGTTGTGAAAAATCCAGAACATCACTTAGATCTGTAAACATGAGTTCAAAAATACGGTCAAATGCATAACTAGCTACTTCATCAAATCGTTTTTCATCAATTTCAGTGATCACAGAAAAGTGTTCACTTCTATAACGATACATTCGTGTCTTTTTATTAATATCCATCGCAATCGTAAAATCTAAATAAAACTTATTTTTATCAGATGAAACGAAAACATAGGGTATTAATTTAATATCTGTTTTCTCATCTATGCTAAAAACAAAAGAAGGGCTAGAAGTTATCAGTTTCTTTTTTAGTTTTTCAGTGACAAGTTGATCAAATTTTTTTTGCTGTAAGAAAAGTGATCGATTTGCAGTTTTTGCATTACTTACATTATTGTTAGCAATACTTAGTCCGATAATCTCTGCAAAAAGTGGTCCAGGTGTTGGCATTGCGCCACCAATTGTTGGAGGAAGTCCAATGAGCACTTGAGCATTCGGTAATGATTTATCACGCATCGCACCATATCGAAATTTAGATATAGATTCACTAGAAACACTAATTGTCATTTCATTATTAATAAGTGGAATTTTAGTTAAAGGACTCATTGCATGAGTTAAACAAAAACTGCTAAAAATTGATATAGTAATAAGAAATTTTTTAAGCATTTGATCCCTCGAGAACAGTTTTTAATGCATATTGCAAAATTGTACTAAGAGTATATTAGGGCAGAGTAAAACTTGAAGTG
>NZ_JPQO01000167.1 GCF_000773685.1 Acinetobacter sp. HR7
CGTCAATGCGTAAGTCCTATTATCTTGTTTACCTAAAAGGAAATTTCTTAAGTTCAGTTCAGCACGATTGATCTGATCTATGAAATACTTACTTTCATTTTCAAAATTAGAATTCTTATTTTTTATGTAGATTAATGTTCTCCATGAAAGGGAAGCACAGAATTTTGCTAACCAATCTTTATACTCAATAACATAAATTTTTTGATCTAAAAAAGGCATAAACATTTTTTCAGAAAATTGTTTTTCCCAACTCGAAAAAAGAAGCTCACAATCGCTGCATAATAGATAGTCCTTGATAATATCTTGTTGCCTTTTATTGATGTTATCTACGTTTCGGAGATAGCCTGTAGCACTAGTCTTTTTTAGCCATTTACCAACAAATTTGGGGATAAAGTGACTTTCTTTTAATTCTTTCGATTCATGGCAAAGCGCACATATATTATTCATTTTTTTCAGTATGCGTATGTTTTTGAAAATTTGAATAATATCGCTTAATTTTTATTATTAATCAATTAATCCCTCCCAACCTCCCTTTAGAAAAGGGAGGAGCTGTCATGTAATTAAATTGATGCGTGAAAGTCCCCCTTTGCAAAAGGGGGGATTTAGGGGGATTCAAAAGTACTTAAACAAAAAAAATCCCCTCAATTGAGGGGATTTTTTCCACTCTAAACTAGAGGAATCTTACACGATAGAATCATCCAGATTAGGCGCTAACCAGCGTTTCGCTTCATCCAGTGTCCAGCCTTTACGTTTCGCATAATCTTCCAGCTGATCACCAGAGATTTTACCCACGTTAAAGTATTCAGTTTGCGGGTTCGCATAATAGAAACCGCTGACTGATGAAGGTGGCCACATTGCAAAACTAGAAGTCAGGTAAGTACCAATCTTGTCAGTTGAACCCAACCAGTCAAACAATGGCGCTTTTTCTGAGTGCTCAGGACAAGCAGGGTAACCCGGTGCTGGACGGATACCAACATATTTCTCTTTAATCAACTCATCGTTAGTTAAAGACTCATCTGCCTGATAACCCCAGAACTCCTTACGGATCCGCTGGTGCAGATGTTCTGCAAAGGCTTCCGCAAAACGGTCAGCCAGTGACTGCACCAGAATCGCGTTATAGTCGTCGCCTTTGGCCTTGTACTCATTTGCCAGTTCTTCCGCACCGAAGATCGAAACGGTAAAGCCACCCAGATAATCCTGAGCCACATTTTTAGGCGCAATAAAGTCAGCCAGCGAGTAGTTGGCTTTGCCAGTTACCTTGTCAGATTGCTGACGCAGATGCTGGAAGATATGGGTAACATTGCCATTTTGATCGGCAACGGCAACTGTATCTGCTGCGACACGGTTCGCTGGGTAAATGCTAAAGGTTGCACGTGCATCGAAACGTTTATTTTCGATGATGTCTTTCAGCATTTCCTGAGCCTGGTTATACAGGTCACGTGCTGCTTCACCAACCACTTCATCTTCCAGGATTTTCGGGAATTTACCCGCCAGACTCCAAGAAATAAAGAACGGTGTCCAGTCAAAGTATTCCACCAAGGTTTCCAGCGGATAGTTGGTGAAGGTTTGTGAACCAATAAAGTTTGGTTTTACTGGCGCATTCTTGTCGAAGTCGATCTTGAAGCTATTTTCAATTGCTTCCTGATAAGACAGCTTTGCTGCTTTCGGTTGTTTATTCGCTAAACGCACACGGATTTTTTCATAATCCGCGGCATAGTCTGCCAGTAACTGTGGCTTCATTTCTGGAGACAGTAACTGGGTCGCTACACCGACTGCACGTGAAGCATCAGCCGTATAAAGTACGCCATCATTTTGGTATTGAGGCGCAATCTTCACGGCAGTGTGTGCTTTAGAAGTCGTCGCACCACCAATCATCAATGGAATCTTGAAGCCTTTGCGCTGCATTTCTTTGGCAACAAATACCATCTCATCCAGAGAAGGGGTGATCAGACCAGACAGACCGATGATATCGACTTTTTCGTCAATCGCGGTTTGCAGGATTTTTTCACATGGCACCATCACGCCAAGATCCACGATGTCATAACCGTTACAGCCCAGTACCACGCCGACAATGTTCTTACCGATATCGTGTACGTCACCTTTTACGGTCGCCAGCAGGATTTTACCTTTGGCTTCGCCTTGGGTTTTCTCTGCTTCAATGAACGGATTCAGCCAAGCCACGGCCTGTTTCATCACACGTGCAGATTTCACCACCTGTGGCAGGAACATTTTACCGGCACCGAACAGGTCACCAACCACGTTCATACCCGCCATCAATGGACCTTCAATCACATCCAGTGGACGAACCGCTTTCAGACGCGCTTCTTCAGTATCCTGGTCGATATAAGTGGTAATGCCTTTGACCAGTGCGTACTCAAGACGTTTTTCTACCGGTTCATTACGCCAAGCCAGATCTTCTTCAGCTTTCTGGCTGCCGCCCTGACCACGGTATTTTTCAGCAATTTCCAGCAGTTTTTCAGTTGCTTCGTTGCCGCTTTCGCCCTGGTTACGGTTTAGGATCACATCTTCAACCGCAGCTTTCAGTTCAGGATCGATGTCATCGTAAATCGCCAGCTGACCGGCATTCACGATACCCATGGTCAGACCTTGCTGGATACCGTAGTACAGGAATACCGCATGGATCGCTTCACGGACAGGCTCATTACCACGGAATGAGAAGGATACATTTGAGATACCGCCAGAGATCATGGCATTTGGCAGGTTCTGTTTGATCCAGCCAGTCGCTTCGATGAAGTCAACAGCATAGTTATTATGTTCTTCGATACCGGTTGCTACCGCAAACACGTTCGGGTCAAAGATGATGTCTTCAGAAGGGAAGCCGACTTCATTGACCAGAATGTCATACGAACGTTTACAGATCGATTTTTTGCGTTCCGCAGTATCTGCCTGACCATCTTCATCAAAGGCCATGACGATCACGGCAGCACCGTACTGACGGCACAGGCGGGCACGTTCGACAAATTCGTCATAACCTTCTTTCAGGGAAATCGAGTTCACGACCGCTTTACCCTGTACGCATTTCAGACCCGCTTCGATAATGTCCCATTTAGACGAATCCAACATGATCGGCACACGTGAGATATCCGGCTCAGAGGCGATCAGATTCAGGAAGTGAACCATTGCCCCTTGAGAATCCAGCATACCTTCATCCATGTTAATGTCGATGATCTGTGCACCGGCTTCAACCTGCTGACGGGCAACGTCCAGAGCTTCAGTGAAGTTTTCTTCTTTGATCAGACGCAGGAATTTTTTTGAACCGGTGACGTTGGTTCGTTCACCGACATTCACGAACAACGAATCTTTGGTGATGTTAAATGGTTCTAAACCACTGAGACGGCATGCTGGTTCGATTTCTGGTACTTTACGTGGTGCAATGCCTTCAACGGCTTGCGCAATCGCACGGATATGATCCGGAGTGGTACCACAGCAACCGCCCGTGATGTTAATCAAACCGCTTTCAGCGAATTCTTTAATAAAGGCCGCAGTCTGTTCCGGCGTTTCATCATAACCACCGAAAGCATTTGGTAGGCCGGCGTTCGGGTGTGCAGAAACAAAGGTATCAGCAACGTCAGACACGGTTTTCACGTGTGGACGCATTGCATCGGCACCGAGGGCACAGTTAAAGCCGATTGATAGCGGTTCCGCATGACGTACCGAGTTCCAGAACGCTTCTGCAGTTTGACCAGTTAAAGTACGGCCAGAAGCATCAGTAATAGTCCCGGAAATCATAATTGGTAATTCGGTGCCCAGTTCTTTGAACACTTCTTTGACTGCAAAGATCGCAGCTTTGGCATTCAAGGTATCGAAGATAGTCTCGATCAGGATGATATCGGCACCGCCTTCAATCAACGCCTTGGTTGATTCCATGTAATTCACTTTCAGTTCGTCAAAAGTGATATTACGGAAGGCTGGGTCGTTCACATTCGGTGAAATGGAAGTGGTGCGTGATGTTGGTCCAATCACACCTGCCACGAAACGTGGTTTTTCTGGTGTTGAATATTTGGCACAAGCTTCTTTGGCCAGACGCGCAGCTTCACGGTTGATTTCCGGAACCAGATCTTCCATGTGATAGTCGGACATGGAAACGCGGGTACCATTGAAGGAGTTGGTTTCAATGATATCGGCACCGGCTTCAAGGTAGGCTTCGTGAATGCCTTGAATAATCTGTGGCTGGGTCAGTACCAATAAGTCGTTATTGCCTTTAAGGTCGTATGCCCAATCAGCAAAACGCTCACCACGATAATCGGCTTCTTCCAATTTATGGCGTTGGATCATGGTACCCATCGCACCATCGATAATTAAAATTCTCTTGGCAAGAAGTTCTTTTAGGGTGGCAAGTGTGGACATTCAAACTTTCTCAGTAAGCATTAAAAAACGGCAATAATCTTAACAGATTAGTGGACAGTTTGCTGTAGCTGTTCTTCAGAATGCTGGATATGTCTGATATGAAATTTTGATAAGCAGTTCAGACGCTGGATAGAAGACTGAAATCAGATAGAAAACTCAAAAAAAGCGATGGACAGATTAACAAGCTGAGCTGAACAGAAAAATGTAAGCGAGTTTCATCAGACTGTCATCTTAGGGGCGCAATATTTAGACAAGCAGCAATTAAGTGGTTCTATGACAGGCTGAACTTTAGCCGCTTATATAGTTCAAAACCTATAAAAACTGGCACATCAGAAAAGGGTGAATGTTCACAAGTAATTGATTAATAAAATTTAAAAATAAAATTTTTTGTAAAAATTTTAGGATCACTGGCAGTTATAAAGTCTAAAAAATTACTTTCGCTGGCAGGTCATTGTCATATAATTGTCACAATTTAATTGAACAATATGGGGATTCTAGAATCCTCTATTCCTGCTTGCATGAATTCTAATCAAACTCCCTTAGAATCAGCACAAGGAACGTCTTCAAAACACACGAAGAACGTACATGTGCCGACACCGAAGTTTTTTATGCCGGTGTTCCTGACTCTAATCATTTCGACGCTGATCTATATCGGCTTTCAATTGACTTCCGATATTGCACATGTCCCTGCGGTACAGATGGGGTCATTGATCCTTTTAGGCACAGCATTACTGATTGCGCTGGGCTTTGAATTTGTCAACGGTTTCCACGATACCGCCAATGCAGTAGCAACCGTGATTTATACCAACGCCTTGTCTGCACCTGTGGCTGTGATGTGGGCGGGTTTCTGTAATTTCATGGGGGTGATGGTCGCAAGCGGCGCGGTTGCCTATGGGATTATCGCCCTGTTGCCGGTTGAGCTGATCATGAATGTCGGCACCGGTGCCGGTTTTGCCATGGTCTTTTCCATGCTGATTGCGGCGATTCTTTGGAACTTGGGCACTTGGTTCTTGGGTATTCCAGCTTCCAGTTCCCATACCCTGATCGGTTCGATTCTGGGTGTCGGCATCATGAACTATCTGCTGAATGCGGGTAGTGGTGCATCTGGTGTCGATGTTGAGCAGGTGATCAAGGTCGGTAAAGCCTTGCTGTTCTCGCCACTGATCGGTTTTGTTTTTGCCGGCATCTTGTTCCTGTTGGTGAAAAAAATCTTTAAACGTCAGCTTGAACTGTTTAAGCCACCTGAAGGCAACAAGCCACCACCACCACTGATTCGTGCCATTCTGATCTTTACCTGTACTGGTGTCAGCTTTGCGCATGGTTCAAACGACGGTCAAAAAGGTATGGGCCTGATCATGCTGATCCTGATCGGCTGTGTACCGCTGGCTTACTCACTGAACAAGAATCTGGATACCGCACATATCCAGTCTTTCGGTCAGCTGTCTGTACAAACGGCTGATGCCATCTATCCAAAGCATGAAGATATTCCAGATGAAAAAGCACGCGCCATCATCACGACTTACATTCAAACCAAAGAACTGAATGCTGAAGTGGTACCTGCACTGGCAAGCCTGACGGATCACCTGGGTGACAAGGTCGGCAGCTACAGCAACATCAAGGATGTTCCTGAAGCACAGGTGTCTGAATTCCGTAATGACATGTACCTGAGCACCACAGCATTTAAACGTCTGGAAAAAGCAGAAGCTTTACCGACGATGACCGCTGCTCAGGAAAAAACAGTCGATGAATATCGCGATAATCTGGATTCATTCTTGCAGTACATCCCAACCTGGGTGAAAGTGGCAACTGCCTTGGCACTGGGCTTAGGGACTATGGTGGGCTGGAAACGCATCGTGGTGACTGTGGGCGAGCGTATTGGTAAAGAACACATGACTTATGGTCAGGGTATGTCTGCTGAACTGGTTGCGATGTCTACGATTGCTGCTGCGGATGGCTTTGGTATGCCGGTATCTACCACGCACGTTTTAAACTCTGCCGTTGCAGGTACCATGGTGGCGAACAAATCCGGTCTGAACTTCAAGATGGTGAAATCGATTTTGTCTGCCTGGGTGTTTACACTACCCGCAACGATCTGTTTATCCGGTGCACTGTACTGGTTGTTATTAAAAGTTTTCTAAAAAGATCGGATGTAAAAGAGGAAATCAGGATAACGACTAAGGCGACAGGGATGTCGCCGTTAGACTGTGATATAGGGACATATCATCAGTCTAACAAAAGATTTTTGTTACTTTCGATCTTTCAAAAGTAAAGAAGAAAAGAATGGATCAACTTCAATTTGCTTAAAGTCCATTCATAAAAATTTGAAAGATTAAAAGCCTATATTGACCTCTCCCTAACCCTCTCCTAGAAGGAGAGGGGATTTTACATTACGTATTCAAATAGAGTGATTTAAGCTTAATGCTGCTCTTTTTTTACCTAAAAGATGTAGGTTTAAATATCTAATAGTAATTTAGATTTATAACGGATGCGCCCTCTCCCTATGGGAGAGGGCTGGGGTGAGGGGAAAGAATAGGAATAACTATTAAAATACTTCTCCTTAACCCTCACTTGCGCTGCATTTTAAAAGCAGTGCTTTAAAGCTTGCTCAGGAGAGGGAACTTCATTTAAGAAAAATTATTTTTTCAACCTACCCAGTAATCCTTTCGGTAATTTATCCGTTGCAAAACCATATAAAGCCGCAAATGGCAGGGCAGTACGCGCCAGATAAGCCACACGCCATAAACCGCCATGGTTTGCGCCATACATCATCAACTCGAGTGGATGATTCAGTTTTACATCTGGATTGGCCACAGATTCAGGATTACGCAGGTCGTGAATCCACAGCGCTGCCATAATCGCATTCGTCGTTTCAGGTGCAAAGGCTTCGACATCAAACAGACTGGCGCCATTAAATGCTGCTTTTAACAAAGGGTTCTTGGTCACTGAATAAGTCGTGGTTGAAGGTGCAATATTGATACTGACACACTGACCATTAGCACGCGCTAAAGTTGCACGCCATTGCTGCAGACGTTTGGCCAGTGCATAGTTTGGACCTTGCTCCACCACCAGACAGTCACTAACACCGTAAGGTTTTTCGCCAACTTTGAAGAGTTCCTGCTCATTTTTCTGGAAGAAGTGTTTACGGGAAATCAGTGAAATGCCCTTGGTTAAGGTACTTTCCAGTTTAGACAATTGCTGGTATTTGCTTTGTGCAGCCTGAACCACTTCTTCAGGTACTGCGTAGACATCGGTTGGAGTGCACATATACATCAGGCTGGTATTTGCTTTCTGTTCACTGACGTAGCTCATAATGGCATCCATCGCCATGGAAACCCGCACGTGCTTTTCGCCATCCAGATAGGCAATCGCGGCCAGATCCAGATCTTGCTTGAACTGAATTAGCCATTGGGCAATTTCAGGAATCTGGGTCAGCAGATTTGCGCCGAGTTTTTCTTTTAAGATTTCCAGTGATGTATCTGCAGATAGTGCTTCAACCGATGGTGCATATAAAGTGGCATTGCCTTGACTCACGGTATCCAGAATCTTGCCCCAGACACGGGTATTCGGCAGGTCAATCGCGACAATATTAGCTCTCCATTTGGATAACCAGGTCAGTGGGCCTGCTTCAGAAGCGGCGCCGAAGAGCACCATAGTACGATCCGACAGGTCAAACCATTCCGGATGGGAAATACATTCACGCAGGGCATTGGCATGACTTGGTTCGACAATTCCACGTTCTTCCCAAGACTGGATCTGATCTAGTAAAGCTTGTCCTTGCAGCTTTTTGCCATGATAAGGCACATACCATTCCGGTGAATTTTCTGATGAGCCTTTTAGCTGGAAAGTATGCAGTTTTTCTGCAGGCAAAGACATCACATCTTTGAGTACATATTTTTGACCATTACGGTAAAACTCAAAACTGCAATGCGCCGTTTCCAGACCCTGTTTGGCAATACTCAGTGCAGCACCTGCAGAACGCAGTCCATCTTCAACCAGGCGCTTAAAATGCACTGGATACTGTTTGCGCCAGTTTTTCTCCTGTTGTGCGGCATTGGCATGTACAGGATCAACTGCACCTAGGGCTGCGGAAATGATGTTACGGCCAATTTTTGAGGTGCTTGGTTTTTTTTCTGAGGCTGAAATGGTGAATTGAAGACCGTCTAGGGAATTGGACATGCAAAATATCTCGTGATTTACAGCGATTTATAGATAGATATACACATTATCGCTGCAAAATTTAGTCCAGGCTTGGCAATATATGACATCCTGACTTTGGAAATTATTACGAGATGTTTCAAGTAAAAAGGAAGTATGATACTTCCTTTGAGGAATCTGCTTAAAAATTCATTAACTGAACTTGTATCAGCTCACTCGGTACGAAAATAGAGTAATCCGGACAGATCTCTATAAATCATAAAAGGGGATAAGACTATCCCCGTGCTCCATAAAATTTAAAGCGGAAGCTGAGCTAGTTTATTTAGGAAATGTGGAATGACAAGAGGTTCTAGAATGATGGTGATGATCACCCCATAAGCTGCTCCCCATAGGTGAGCACTATGGTTGATATTGCTGTTGCCGCGTTTGCCAGACCAGACACTATAAACCACATATAGCACGGCAAAAATAATCGCGGGTACTGGAATAAAGAACACAAAAATCAGTTTCCATGGCTCAAACAGGATATAGGCGAACAGTACCGCAGAAACTGCACCTGATGCACCCAGGCTGGCCCAGCGCGGATTATTTTTATTCTTTAAATAGCTTGGCAGGATTGCCGCAATTAGCCCCCCCAGATAGAACAGCACAAAGCCCATGTCAAACAGATACTGGCGGTAAAAGCTTTCAATGATGCTGCCAAAGAAGAACAGGGTAATCATGTTGAACAGCAGATGGGTACCATCAGCATGAATAAAACCATGCGCAATAAAGCGGTCATATTCACCACGTTGAATGGCAGGCGGCCAGAAAATTAGACGGTTCATTACTTTTTCTTTGGAAAAAGCAATGAAAGAGATGACACAGGTAATCAGAATAAGGGTAATGGTATGATTAAAAGGTAAATGCAGCATATAAGACAGTTCTAATTCTGAAGTCGGGATATCTAATCTTGCCATTAATCTGGCATTTAGGTGGAACTTTTATAATAAATCCGACAATTTTAGTTGAAATTTTATATTTCCCCCGCATCTTCAGTTAAAATAGCAGCTTCAGCTTGAGGAAATTATTGTTATGTCGACTGAGAACAGCAGCACTACAGTTGCAGAGGAAATTCCGAACCTATTGATTACACCAAATGCGCAAGAGTATTTGAAAGAATTGCTGGAAAAGCAAAACACGCCGGGCATTGGTGTGCGTATTTTCGTGGAAAATCCTGGTACTCCGCGCGCTGAATGTTGCATGGCTTATAGTGCACCGGATGAAGTTGTACCGACAGACTACAAACAGGAATATCCAGATTTTCCTGCATACATCGATACACCGTCAATTCCTTACTTGCTGGATGCCGTGATTGATTACAACAAAGACCGTTTTGGTGGTCAGCTGACTTTCCGTGCGCCAAACTCTAAAGTGCCACGTGTGGGTCCAGATGCATCTGTAGAAGAGCGGATCACTTATGTGCTTCAGGCAGAAATTAACCCAGGTCTGGCAGGTCACGGTGGTAACTGTGCACTGGTAGAAGTGATTGAAGATGAAGAACATGGTCTGACAGCAGTTCTGAAATTCGGTGGCGGTTGCCAAGGCTGTTCAGCAATTGATGTAACGCTGAAACAGGGTGTAGAAACCACGCTGAAACAGCATATTCCAGAACTGGCACGTGTAGTGGACCAAACTGACCACAGCCAGGCTGAAGGTGCTTACTTCAAATAAGTCTTCAATCAAATTGAGCTTATGAAAAAAGACCCCGAATGTTCGGGGTCTTTTTTTATGCTTCGATTTTTAAAATTTTTAACGTACTTTTTGAATAATAGAATTTTTCCAGATAGCTACGGGCACGCTCACGTAAATGACCTTGTGAAATCATCTGCTGAATCACAGGAACCAATAATTCATTTAGTTCCTGCTGAATCAGAGATTCGTCAATATTCAGATCACGCAGCATTGAGTCAAAAGTATGATCCTGATTACGTACATACCAGGCATGCACGCCGTCATGTAATTGCTGCTGCAGATAATCAGTCTGGCGGATATGGTCCCAGATTTCATGACCCAGATTCACGGTCTGGTTCAGATCCTGCACTTCAATATAATTTTTCAGTACTGATAACGGCATATCCTTGATTTTATGCCAGAGATTTGCCTGAAAATGATACAGTTTCTCATCATCAAAATGCTGGTTCAGGATATTTTCACTCAGCTGACCCAGCTTCAGGATATTCTTTTGCAGGTACTTGCTGATGGCATTGTCCAGACTGCTATCGGTGACATTTTCCAGTACCGATTTGCCCATTTTCATAAAGCGGGAAACACCCGGAACACTTTTCGCAATCATTGAATTGTCCAGATAATCCTGAATCGAATGCTGGATCAATTGGCTGATCATGGCAGAGAAAGCAGGATTATTCACGATGCGTTTGATCAGGCGTTGGCGGTGACTACTTTTACTCGCCACATACTGGGCAATCTTGTCGATGGTCATGACCGGAATCACATCAGAAATCTTGGTCGTGTCATTTGCCGGATGTACCAGTGCAAAACGGATATGTTCGGCAATCTGTTCGATTAGAAAAGAGCTTGCTGCTGTGCCTAAGATTTGCTTTTGTAGCAGCTGGTTAATCTGGGCTGGGTTCCACAGATCTTTCAGTGTCTGTTTACGAAACCAGAGATAGAATGCCTGAAACTCTTGCTGAATGGTTTCAGATTGAGCAAAGGACTGATCGAGAAAATCAAGTTGAGCATCAATCAATTGCTCAATCATTTGGTGTTTCTGCATAGTTATTCTAAAACTTAATTTAAAGGAATGAGTTTATCAGCAAGCGGATTTTTAAGTGTCTGTGTCTTTGCAAGGAAAGGTAAATAATACTGTGCCACCTGTTGGTCTGCTTCCAGTAACGGCACGTGACCGACATTATTCAGAATAATCGGTGTTTCAGCCCGTTTTAATAAAGAATGCAGTTCCTTGGCAACTTCGACGTTTATAATACGATCTTGCTTGCCCCAGAGAATTAAAGTTGGTGCTTCTACATTACGGGTTAAGCGGGCAAAAGTCTCTGGCGTATAGATGCGGCTTAGCATGACAATCTGGTCAATGGTTTTGCTGGTTTTGTCCGCTTGTGAAATCAGCAGTTTTTCCTGTGCTTGTACCAGTTTGTCGGGCAAGGCAGGTGGATGCTGCATCAATTTATGCCGCACATCATCCAGATCGCCCGGTTTATTCACGATCAGATTTTTTAAAGCATGCGGATCACGAGTATATGGAGTATTGGCCTGTTTATAGATGCCGGCACTATTGATGAGAAACAGGCTTTGCGTATCAAAAGGGTATTGAGCGGCATAGACAGTGGCAATAGAACCGCCCAGAGAATGACCTGCCACATGCAGATTTTTCTCAACTTTTAAGGCTTCCAGAAACTGGCGCAGCTGTGAGGTGACATTCGGTACGGAAAAATCAAAGTCCTCAGGTGTTCTGGTATCGCCATTATTCGGCAGGTCTGGAATGATGACATGATAATAAGGAGTCAGAAACTGTGCGACACGATTCCAATGATCTTTGGTGCCGGCCAGACCGTGAATCAGTACAATAGAAGGTCGGTTTTTACTGCCACCTTCATTATAACTCCAGGTAATTTCCCCAACTTTGATGCTTTTATTTTGCAAGCCTGCTTGGGTGCGTTGCTGGAATAAATATTGATTTAAGATATTGCTCGAAGTCTGAGCACGAGCAGGTGAAAAGACCTGGGCCTGACTCATTGTACTAATAGTTGAAGTGACAGCTAGGGCAAGCGCGCACAGTAATTTTGAGCGTTTTATTGGTGTTTTTATCATGGCTACAATTCCGTGTATTGCATCAGGTGCACTGCTCAAAGATCGTTATGAATCACAAAGTAAATAGAACTTTTGGGTGAAAACGATGATGTGTTTTCTATTGTAAATTATTGTGAACCAATGTCACGAATTTCTTATACAGTTGTCTAGAAAAAATCCGGTTTTCATGTGAAGTATGCTAGGAAATGGCAAGAAAACTGTGAACTATCCGAAAAGATAGAAATTTGCACAAGTTCTTTTTTTGCAAGTGACATTCCCATATCAGGGGATTAAGATATTGCAACTTAAAACAATGGTGGTAAACAGGAATGCTCACAGCTCAGGAAGCGATCGAACGTCTAAAAAAAGGTAACCAGCGCTTTGTTAATGGTGAAACACAGCATTTAAAATTATTATCGCATCAAGAACGTGCGGAAATGGCAGAAAGTCAGGAACCGTTTGCGATTATTTTAGGCTGTTCAGATTCGCGTGTACCTGCGGAAATGATCTTTGACCAAGGTTTGGGCGACCTGTTCGTGATTCGTGTTGCGGGTAACATTGTGGCGCCGTCTCAGGTCGGTAGTGTGGAATTCGCGGCAGAAAGCTTTGGCTGCCCTGTGGTCATCGTACTTGGTCATACCCACTGTGGTGCGATTCATTCAACCATTGAAGCACTGACTAATCCGGCAACTCCACCGTCAGCAAACCTAATGTCAATTGTGAATCGTGTTCGTCCATCGGTTGAAATCCTGATGCAGACTGAACTGAAAGATGACTTAAACAAACTGTCTCGACATGCAGTAAAATCTAACGTCTTTGCATCTGTAAACCAGTTGCGTCATGGGTCTGCCGTACTAGAGAACCTGATTCTGCAAGGTAAACTGCAAGTGATTGGTGCAGAATATTCACTGGAAACAGGTGAAGTCACTTTTTTTGACTTCTGATCAGATTCTGTAATCTGATTGAATTAAAGGCGCCTTAGAGGGCGCCTTTAATGTATGGGTAAGCATTATTTAACAGAATGTTTTGCGCCTTGGCATTGGGATGGATCATATCCTGTTGCATCAGGTCTTTATTACCCGCCACGCCATTTAGGAAAAATGGCAGTAATTTCACTTTATATTGCTGGCTCACTACCTTGTAGTTGTTTTCAAAGGCTTTGCTATAGCTCTGGCCATAATTGGGTGGCATTTTCATGCCAAATAAAATGACTTTTGCCTTTGCTTTCTGGCTTTGCTGGACCAGACTGGCGAGATTTTTCTGAATCATTTGTGGCGGCTGACCACGCAGACCATCATTTCCCCCTAATTCAATCACCACTACATGCGGCTTATGCGTTTGTAGCAATTTAGGCAGACGTGCCAAGGCACCGCTGGTAGTTTCGCCGCTGACACTTGCATTGACCACTTTATGCTGTTTCGGATACTGTTGGTCTAAACGTTTTTGCAACAGATGAACCCAACCCTGTTCAGGTTGAATACCATAACCCGCACTTAAGCTGTCACCCAGAATCATAATCGTCTTTGCTGAAACCAGAACAGGCATCAGGCACAGGCTGAAAAGCGCTAAGCTGCGGAATAAATAAGACTTTAGAATTCGAATATTAAGACGCATAGGACAAGTATGATTCAAGACCGCCAAGGAAGCTCCATCATGCCACAGCCCATCATTTCTGCTCAACAATTGACACAAAAGATACAACTATCACAAAAACAGTTGACGATTTTTGAGAATCTGAATCTGGAAATTCAGGCCGGTGAGCAGGTGGCGATTACTGGACGATCGGGCTCTGGAAAATCGACTTTACTGGGTATTCTGGCTACCCTCGATCAGACCAGTTCCGGGCAGCTACAGGTTTGTGGTGAATCAATTACCAAGCTGAATGAAGAACAGCGGGCCAAGGTCCGGCTGGAGAATATCGGTTTTGTATTTCAGTCCTTTCAGCTGTTGCCGCATCTGACTGCGCTGGAAAATGTCATGTTACCGTTACGACTGCAACCAAACTTTAACTATGCCGAAGCCGAACAAAAAGCTTTGAATCTGTTAAAGCGAGTTGGGTTAGACCGTCAGGCACAGCAAACGCCAAAAGTCTTATCGGGTGGGGAGCAGCAACGTGTCGCGATTGCCCGGGCTTTGGTCAGTGAACCAAAAATCATTTTTGCTGATGAACCGACCGGCAATCTGGATGGGGAAACCGCGCAGGAAATTGAACAGCTGTTATTTCAGTTAAACCGAGAACTCGGCACAACGTTGGTCTTGGTCACGCATGACCAGCAACTGGCCCAACAATGCCAGCGCCATTTTGAATTGAGCAATGGTCAATTAACTGAACATGTAAATGGAGGATGATATGCATCTCTTCCGACCTTTACTGACTCAAAGCTTTAAGACCACCGGTATTTATCTGTTGATTATTGCCCTGACTTTGGCGATCAGTGCCACAACAGCCCTCAAGTTTAGTAATGAGCAGATTCAGAATGCGGTAGCTCTACAGGCGGCGGAAATTCTGGCTGGGGATTTGCAGCTTAGCAACAATGAACCGATTGAAGATCGCTGGCGGGATAAAGCAGATCAGCTGGGCTTGCAGCAATCTGAAGTCACCGTATTTGGCAGTATGGCGCATACCAATGATGAATTTGTCATGGTCAATGTCAAAGCCATTGATTCAGCTTTTCCCTTACGTGGTGAGCTCCGTGTTAAACCTGCAGCAAAACAGATTCAGCCGGGTGAAATCTGGCTGAGTCAACGCGCCCTGGATTTGTTGAAAGTCCAAGTAGGGGATCAGGTCAATATTGCCGACGCTGCGTTTAAGATCACCGCAGTGATTGATTATGACTCCAATCAGGAACTAGGCTTTTCCGGTTTTTCTCCAACCGTGATTATTTCTCAGGCTGATATAGCCAGAACCAATGCGATTCAGGTTGGTAGCCGGATTGATTACCGTTTGTTGATGGCAGGTGAGCCAGAAAGCATTAAAGCCTATCAGAAAGATTTTAAAAAAATTATCAAACCTGAATCGGATTCCGATGCGGATCAAGAGCAGTTTGAAGAGCAGAACAGCCTGCGTCTCAGAAATGCCAATGAAAGCAATACCCGCTTGATGAAGCCGATTGCCAATCTGGATACTTTCCTGCAATTAGCCAATATCCTCACCATTCTGCTGTGTGGTATTGCGATCGCCTTAACTGCACAGCGTTATGTGCAGCAGAATCAGGATCATATTGCCCTGATGCGTTGTATCGGCGCGACCCGGAATCAGATTCTAGCAGCTTATCTAGCCTTACTTGGATTAGTGCTAGTGATTGCGATGCTGATTGGGGCCATCGTTGGGGTGAGTCTAGGTTATGGATTGCTGCAACTGATGTTGCAGCTGATTCCAAACCTGAAACTGGAATTTTCTGCGGCAGCGATGCTGTTAGGACCTTTGCCAATCGCCATGCTGACCAGCGCCGTGGTGTTACTGGGTTTTGTAATGCCAAGCTTATGGCAGTTGCTGAACACACCACCCATCCGTGTCATCCGTCAGGAAGAAAAATCGGTACATTCCATGCTGTGGATGCTGGTCTGTGGTACTGTCAGCCTGATCATTTTCAGTATTGTGCTGACAGAGAATATCGTGCTGACGGCTTGGGTGATTGGCGCGATTATTTTGCTCTGTGCCGCGCTGTACCTGACGGTTTGGGGCTTATTGAAAGTTTTACGTAATTCCAAGTCTCGAATTTCAGCTTATGTCCGAACGCCCTATCAGACTGCTTTACAGATTACCGCTTTGGCTCTCGGTTTAAGTTTGATTACGGTGCTGGCCGTGTTACGAACCGATCTGCTGGAGCGCTGGCAGCAGCAGTTGCCGGAAGGGACACCGAACCAGTTTGTTTATGGCTTGCCACCTTTTGAAATGCCCGCATTCAAGGCACAAGTAGAAGAAAATGGATGGAAAAGTACGCCTCTGTATCCCAACATTCGCGGTCGATTGATTGCTAAAAATGATCAGCCATTTCCAGCTGAGTTGATCAAAAAGAGCAATACGTTGCGTCGGGAATTGAATCTGACCCAGACTGATCGCTATCCGCAAGATAATGTGATTGTCAGTGGTCAGGCTGAACTCAAACAGCCGGGAGAAGTGTCAGTTGAAGCAGCGACTGCGGAAGAGCTGGGGATCAAGATTGATGACAAGCTGACCTTTAGTCTGCCTGAAGGTCCACTGGAAGCCAAAGTGGTGAACCTGCGTAGTGTGGAGTGGGAGAGTTTTAGCCCAAATTTCTTCTTTATCTTTACACCGAATACCATGGACGCTAATGCTGGCAGTTATCTGGGGAGTTTCTATGTGCCGGAACAGGAACGGCCGAAACTGGTGCAGTTGATCCAGCAATTTTCAAATACCGTATTTATTGACGTGACATTGATCCTGAACGAGATCAAACGTATTGTGAATGTGCTGGTACAGATTGTCACTGTACTGGCACTACTGGTCAGTGTTTCTGGGGTGCTGGTGTTGATTGCCTGCCTGAATTTACTGATGGATGAACGCAAGCGGGAAGTGGCCTTGCTGCGTTCTTTTGGCAGTTCCAAGCAGAAACTGAAAACTATGCTTAGTCTGGAAATTGGTTTTATTGGACTGTGTGCTGGTATCGTATCTTGCTTGTTTGCGGAAGTGATTAGTGCAGTGGCGAGCTATCGTATGGAATTGCCGATTCAGCCACATTGGGAAATCTGGGTAATTCTGCCGATCTTTATGACGCTGTTATGTGCCTTGATTGGACGTTATCGACTGAGTTATCTCAGTGAAATTCCCCCGTTGCAAAGCCTGCGAGAATTAAACCAATAAGAAATTGATGATACCTAAATTAGATGTTCAGTTGCTTACGCATCATCTCCAGTACTTCTTCCCAGAGCGGCTGAATTGGTTCAAGCAGTTTAAGGTTGTATTGATACATGAAATAGCAGGCTGCAAAGGCGGCAAGCAGGGCGATGAAATTAATGATTGCCGGCTTATGTAGTCTTTGCCCGGCATACCAAAGGGCTGCAAGTACCGCACCCATGATCATGCCGCCGATATGCGCGGCATTATTAATGCCGGCAATCATAAAGCCCATAAACAGGTTGATGCCCATCACCATCAGCAGGGTCTTTTTATCCAGAATAAAACGCTGACGGGGTAAAATGGGCAGAATAGAAATAATGGTCAATGCGCCACCGAGTCCCATCACGGCACCGGAAGCACCGGCACTGACGCGTGGAAACAGTTCCGGATTGGCGACACCACCTTCAATTAGCGCATAAGTATCCTGAATGCTCATATAGCCACTCAGTAGACTTCCCATCAGCCCGGCACAGAGATACAGACCAACGAAATAGGCTCGCCCCAGCATCTGCTCGGCGACACTACCAAAGATATACAGCGCCCACATGTTCAACATCAAGTGAATCAGACCAAAATGAAAAAACATGCTGCTAAATACGCGAATGGGTTCCGCCAGATAAGTCAAAGGTGCATAATCAGCTCCCCAACGAATGGCGTCTTGCGTACTTGGATGGCTGGCATCGGTGCCGGTCAGAATCTGCCAGACAAATAATCCGACATTCACAGCAATCAACAGGGCAGTGAACCACCAGGCGTGGACGTCCAGTTTACGGTGAATGGAAGGCGGTGCGTATTCAGACATGCTATTCTTGTGCTGTATTTATCTTTCCGACAAGCTTAACACGAAAAATTGACATCTTCAGGAGTAACACACTGACATGAAAGCTTTTCTGATCCGAATCTTCCTGCTGTTGTTCAGTGTGTTTCTATGTATCCAGCTCTGGATTTTTGCCTCTCTGGCCTGGTGGCGTTTCAAGCCGGTGGATACTACCATGATGATGCGTCTGGATTACTGGAGTGAGCCAGCCGTACCGATCAAACACCAGTGGCGTCCTTATGACGAGATCAGTACCAACCTGAAAAAGGCGGTGGTCACCGCTGAAGATGGCAAGTTTATGCATCACCACGGTTTTGACTGGGAAGGGATTCAGACCGCATTGAGTAAGAATAAAGAGCAAGGCAAGGTCGTAGCAGGTGGTTCGACCATTTCCCAGCAGCTGGCGAAAAACCTGTTCCTGTTTAACAAGCGTTCTTTTTTGCGTAAGGGTCAGGAAGTCATTGCCACCTGGATGATGGAACGGATGTGGTCAAAAGAGCGTATTCTGGAAGTGTATTTAAACTCGATTGAGTTCGGACATCATGTCTATGGAGCAGAAGCCGCAGCCAAACACTATTTCGGCAAGACTTCAGAAAGCCTGACCAAAGATGAAGCGATTTTTCTGGCAGCCATCCTGACCAATCCGAAATATTTCGAAGAACATCGTCATGCCTCTGCGCTCAAGGCACGTAAGCACATGATTCGCCGCTATATGCGTTATGCGGAAATTCCTTAAGGGAAATATTGTTATAAATATTCACCATCAAGCCCGAGAAATCGGGCTTTTTTTATGAAAATGTCATAAATTTAAAGCATACTGATAGTAATGAATGAAGACTTTAAAATTTATATAGGTTCGATATGAATACGGCAGCGAATAGCCCTACAGTACAGACTGAATATACCTATAACGACCGCTACATTAACCGGGAACTGTCTATTCTGGATTTCCATTTGCGTGTTCTGGAGCAGGCGGTAGATCCACTGCATCCCTTGCTGGAACGCATGAACTTCCTGCTGATCTTTTCCCGTAACCTGGACGAGTTTTTCGAGATCCGTGTAGCAGGGGTGATGGAACAGCTGTATCTGGGCAATGAAAGCCGTAGCCCGGATGGCCTGACCCCGAAACAGGTGCTGGAGCAGATTTCTAAAACTGCGCATGCTGCTATTGAACGACAGTATCGTATTTTAAATGAAGAAATCCTGCCAAAACTGCGTGAGGAAGATATCTGCTTCTTGCGCCGTGGTGAGTTAACTCCAGCGCAGTCACAATGGGTGAAAAAATACTTCCAGGAACAGGTAGCACCGGTATTGACTCCAATCAGTCTGGACCCAGCGCATCCATTCCCGCGTTTGGTCAATAAATCCCTGAATTTTATTGTGACCCTAGAAGGGAAAGATGCTTTTGGTCGTCAGATTGACCTAGCGGTAGTGCCTGCACCACGTTCCTTGCCACGTGTGGTACGTCTGCCGGATGAATTAACCGGTGGCAAAGAGCATCACGTGATGCTGTCTGCGATTATTCATGAGCATGTATCCGACCTGTTCCCGGGCATGACCGCAACCGGATGCTATCAGTTCCGTGTCACCCGTAATGCCGACTTGGCTTTAAATGAAGATGTGGAAGATTTGGCGATTGCCTTAAAAGGCGAACTGAACTCTCGCCGTTTCGGTCGTGCGGTACGTCTGGAAGTGACTGAAAATTGTCCTCAGCATATTTATCAGTACTTGCTGGATGAGTTCGATCTGGAAGAAGAGCAACTCTATAAAGTGGCCGGTCCAGTAAATCTGGCGCGTTTGCTGTCGAATTTTAAACGCCCACACCTACGTTATGACTCATTTACTCCGGTGGTACCTAAAGTCCTGAAGAAATCGGAAAATATCTTTAGTGCGATGCAGAAGCAGGACATCCTGCTGCATCATCCATTTGAGTCTTTCTCTCCGGTAATTTCTTTGCTGCGTGAAGCGGCGCGTGATCCACAGGTACTGGCGATCAAGCAGACGCTCTACCGTAGTGGTGCAGATTCTGAAATTGTGCAGGTACTGGCTGAAGCGGCGCGTAATGGTAAGGAAGTCACCGCCGTTATCGAACTGCGTGCGCGTTTTGACGAAGAATCCAATATCGCCGTTGCCAATGTGCTACAGGAAGCGGGTGCGGTGGTTGTGTATGGCATTGTGGGCTATAAGACCCATGCCAAGATGATTCTGGTAGTGCGTCGAGAAAACAACAAGCTGGTACGTTATGTCCATCTCGGCACCGGGAACTACCATGCTGGCAATGCGCGTATCTATACCGACTATGGTTTGCTGACCACGGACAAAGACTTGTGTGAAGATGTGCACCGGATCTTCCAGGAACTGACAGGTATGGGCAAAATGGCCAAGCTGAAAAAGCTGCTACATGCGCCATTTACCTTGCATGCCCAGCTTATCAATTACATCGACAATGAAATTGCCAATGCCAAAGCGGGCAAAAAAGCGCAGATCATTGTCAAAGTGAATGCGCTGACTGAACTACAGCTGATTAATAAGCTCTATGAAGCATCACAAGCTGGTGTAAAGATTGACTTGATCATCCGTTCAATCTGTTGTCTACGTCCGGGTTTACCGGGTTTGTCGGAAAATATTCGTGTACGTTCTATTGTCGGTCGTTTTTTGGAACATACCCGCGTGTATTACTTCCTGAATAATGGCGATTCTCGTATTTACTGCTCAAGTGCTGACTGGATGGATCGGAACCTGTTTAACCGGGTTGAAGCCTGTTTCCCGATTGAAGATGAAACCTTGAAAAAACGCATCTATCAGCAAGGTTTGTTGAACTACCTGAAAGACAACCAGCAAGCCTGGTTGCTGCAAAGTGACGGTACCTGGGTGCGTGCTCAACCAGCAGAAGGGGAAGCACCGCATAATGCACAGCGGGTACTGCTAGAAACCTTTAAGTAACGTGTCAATTTTCATTCAAAAAGAGGCTCAAAATGGGGCCTCTTTTTATTTTGAATCGGCTTAATCGAAAGTTTATTCTGCGGCCCATCTCAAATCATTCAGGCAATAAAAAAGGAGCGACCGAAGTGCTCCTTTTTAGCTTGACTAGCAGATTAGTGTTGAGTGACTTTCTGCAGAATCTGTAGCAATACATCGAATTCGCTTTGCAGCGGCGTACTTTTACGTGTCACCAAAGCCAAAGTACGGGTTGGTGCGCCACTAATCCGGTTCACCTGAAGTTCAGAATTAGCTTTCACCATATTGGTATGAATTGCAATTTCTGGCAGCAGGGTGAAGCCTAAATCAGAAGAAACCATTTCAATCAGTGTCGGCAATGAGCTTGCTTTCAGGCGGTGATCATTTTTACGTTCACCAATCGGGCAGGCACTTAATGCATGATCGCGGAGACAGTGGCCTTCTTCCAGCAACATCAGGCGAGAGAGATCCAGATCTTCTAATGTTTTAGCATTTGCTGCATTCTGGTCAGATTTGTGATGCACCACGTACAGGCTTTCTTTGGCAATCTCAGCGACTTTCAGGCTGCGAGTATCAAATGGCAGTGCCAGCACCACCATATCCAGGTTGCCGTGCTCCAGACGTTCCACAATCTTTTCGCTTTGGGCTTCGTGCAGATGCAACTGGATTTTTGGCAGCTGTTTGTGCACTTCATCCAACAGTTGTGACAAGATAAATGGCGCGATGGTTGGAATCACCCCAAGGTGCAGGTCACCAGTCAGTGGTTCGCTCATTTCGCGGCTTAAACGCATCAGGTCTTGAGCATCTGCCAGTAGAACACGGGCGCGTGCAACCACTTGTTCACCAAGCGGGGTCAAACGTACGTTCTGACGATCACGTTCAACCAGAACGCCACCAAGCAAACGCTCCAATTCCATGATCCCGCCAGACAGGGTGGACTGAGTCACAAAAGAACGGCGAGCAGCTTCTGTAAAATGCAGCGTCTCTGACAGTGTTACGAGGTATGACAGCTGTCTTAGGGATGGTAATGCAGCCATAGTGTCCTAATTTAATGATTTAAAATGATCAGCAAATAATTCGCTAAGATATGGAATAAAATGCGGTGGGATATCATGCCCCATTCCATCAATTAATTCAAATTTAGCACCTGATATTGCCTTTGCAACAGCCTTACCATGGCCGGGTGGCAGCAAGCGATCGTGAGAGCCATGAACCACAAGCGTCTCATGAGGGATTTGCTTATCCAGTTGCAGCAACGAGCCCGTACATAATATTGCTAAAAACTGTTGAAGTACACCCGCTGGATAATAACTTCGCTGATATAATTTGCGGGCGGTCTGCATGGCTTCGATCTGGTTGACATAACCCGGTGAGCCAATGATTTTAAAAAGCTTTAGGCTGTGGTCGACAATTCCATCTTCATCATGCGAAGCCGGCTTGCCAATTAGACTAAAGAGTTGTTTGGGAAATGGGGGTGGTAACAGCGGCTGGTTATTGCTGGTAAACAACAAACCGAGCTTTTTCACTTTTTCCGGATAACGCGCTGCCAGAATCTGGGCAATCATGCCGCCCATGGAAGCACCGAGCACATAGACTTCATCTAGTCCCATGCGGTCAATCAACAGGCTGACATCATCGGCCATGTCATACAGGGTATAAGGTGCGCCCTGATTTTCAAGACCGAGCATGAAACGACCCATGAGTTTCAGGGTGTTCAAGCGAGGTCCTTTATGATGCACCTTGGACGACAAACCAATATCGCGGTTGTCAAAACGGATCACCCGGAAGCCCTGGTCAATAAAAGATTTACAGAAGAAATCTGGCCAGAACAGCATTTGTGCGCCAAGGCCCATGACTAACAGCAGCGTGGGCTGATTTTCTAAACCACCCACTTCGACATGCAGTTCAATGCCATTACCAAGATCGACCTTGGTTTCATGCATAAAAGCTGAGTATGGGGAAACACTGTATTGCAAGGCACTGTTCATGACCGATTTCCTGAAAAAAGAACATTCTGTACAAAGAATGTCCTGTGTATTTAAACCTTAAACAGCTGCAGGAATCAAGTCAGGGACCTGTTTAGTCAGTGTAAGTCTTTGTTTTGATGCAGTTGGACCAAGTAATACAAAGCCACGCAGGGTGCCTTCACTATCGGTGGCTTTCGCCAGCATACCATCGTCAAACTCTTCAGTTTCCCAGGTTACTTCGACTTCAGCTGGAGCCGGAAGTACAGTCAATGGCGCAGCTGGAGTTTTAACAGCCACCGGCATCGCAGGGTAGTGGACCGAAGTTGATTCACCATTCAGGGTTTTTGCCAAGGCACGTGCCTGTTGCATGATTGGCATCACATAAGGGAGTAAGGTGCCGTTGACTTCGGCACAGTCACCGACTGCATAAATGTCGGGCAGGTTAGTTTCCAGATGTGCATTAGTCAAGATACCGCGTGCTGCATGTACACCAGAGGCTTTGGCCATAGACGCATTTGGCTGTAAGCCAACAGCAGACAGGACTACATCGGCAACTACAGACTGACCATTGGCTAACGTTACCAGATAGTCGCCATTGTCCACTTTAGAGACTTTTTCAACGGTCGTGCCCAGGACAAACTTGATGCCAGTTTCTGCCAGATTTTGCTGGAAAGCTTTGGCAACATGTTCAGGCAGCAAACGCACTAATGGATATGGTGCCAGGTCAATGATGGTGACCTGATGACCAGTATGCTGCAAGTCATTGGCAAATTCACAGCCGATCAGACCCGCACCTAGAATTACAACACGCTTGTCCTGACGAGCTGCAAGGCTGGCACGGAACGCTTTATAGTCAGTCAGGTTGTTCACCACGTGAATGTCATCACTACCATCACCTGAAATGGCTAAACGGATCGGATTAGCACCCACTGCTAATACCAGTTTGGAATAAGATTGTTTTTGTTCTTGTCCGTCTTTGGCAATGGTCAGTTCATGGGCTGCGGCATCAATCGCTTTCCCCCAGGTATGAGGTTCAATACGCATATTCAGTTGAGCTGCCATTTTTGCTGCATCACCCAGTGCAATATTTTCAGGCGCTTTTTTACCAACAAAAGCATTGGACAGGGTAGGCTTGGCATAATTGGTCGCATCATCGGCGCAAATCATGAGCAGTTCATGGTCTGGATTAAGCTTACGAAACTCGCGTGCGACAGCATAACCTGCCATACCCGAACCAATGATGACGATAGGATGCATATTGAACTCCATGCTTTTTTAGTATGTATTTAAGGGCATAAAAAAAGACCACTGAAAATGGCCTTTGTCTGGCTGTGATCAGACTTCGATCATTTCAAAATCGAGTTTAGATACGCCACAGTCTGGGCAAGTCCAGTCATCTGGAATATCTTCCCATTTGGTGCCTGGTGCGATACCGTCCTGCGGCCAGCCTTCAGCTTCGTCGTAAATCCATCCACAAACGATGCATTGATATTTTTTCATGTAACTCTCCAAAAACCAGCGATTCTTCGGGCTGGATAAAAACCTGAACAGGCAAGACTCTAATAATATGGCATTTTCAGCATTCATATTTGGCTAAATTTTTACGCAGTTCTGTTCAGAAAGTAAAGTGGATAACAGTTTATTCAGTGAAATTAAAAGCAGAATAGCGATACGGGTCAGAAAATATCATTTATTCAAATTTTTTATGGATTGAAATATGCTGGAAAATGCATTCATTCTGATGGATCAGTCAGGGACGATTTTTTTCTGGCGATAAGCATCTTCAGAAAAATATTTGACTGAATGGAAATGGAAAATGGCTTCGGAACAAGCATTAAAATTTTTATTAAAAAAGCACTGTGATAAATCCCTGAACTGAAAATAGATACGCAAATGTCAAGAGGGAAATTGCGGGAAAAATACACAATTTCCACTATCCTTTAGTCGTAATACAGTTTAAAATTCACCGGTTCTTTTTTCTTATTTAACGATCTCCCATGAGCAATATGTCTACTTCATTGTGGTCTCACATTCGTACTGTCCAGGATTTTCCAAAGCCAGGTATCTGCTTCTTTGACTTGACGCCGCTTTTCATGAACAACATCGGTGCATTGACTGATGCCTTGATTGCGAGCATTCCTGCTGAAAAGCTGGAAGAAGTAGACAGCTTTATTGCGGTTGAAGCACGTGGTTTCGTGCTGGCTAGTCTGTTAGCACAGCGTACCGGAAAAGGCTTATTGCTGGTTCGTAAAGCAGGTAAATTACCACCTCCAGTCGTGGGTGTGGGTTATAGTCTGGAATATGGTTTGGACCGTCTGGAAATGTCTGCTGAAGTACAGTCTAAAAAGGTGATTATTGTCGATGACGTTCTGGCCACTGGTGGTACCTTGAAAGCGGTACGTGAGCTGGCTGCTAAATGTAATCACGAAGTGCTAGGCGCTAGCATCTTCCTTGATCTACCCGACCTGCACAATGACTTGGGTCTGGATATCTGGACTGTACTGGATGATAAATCTAAGCCTGAAGTAGAAGCTGCTTAAGCCTTATCGATTGATTGGGAGCCTCACAACCTGTGGGGCTTTTTTATGGCTGTTATTTTTATATGATGTATTGATTTTGCAGAAGCTGTTCAATTTGCAGAATCAGTGGATTGATTCGTTCCGGATGTTCCAGACGGTGATGGCCACCAGCGACGGCTTCGACCTGCATGTAGTCTTCCAATTGTGACTGCACTGCGTGCATGTCGAGCATTTCATCGCCCAGTTCGATATAGGCAAATTGAGGAATATCGTGCTGCAGGTCCTCATCACAGATGGCAGGGTAATCATCACGGAAATTTGGATTCAGGCTTGGATTGGCAATCACACAAGGAATCTGGAAGCGCTGCGACATCTTTAAGGCCCAGTAACCACCGAGGCTATGTCCGACCAGGATATCTGGATGAATCTTCTGAATAATTTCACTATAGAATTCAGCTACAGTCACATAATTGAGGTTGCGATAATCCACATCAATACAATATTTTTTGTCTGCATCAATGGCATGGAATTTTGTTGACTCTTTGGAAGAATCAAGTCCATGAATAAACAGGATTTTAGAAGTGCATTGGCTCATTATGGTCGTCGTATTCGTTTGTTTTCTGGTCCAGCAATGATTTGCGTCTGAACACATTGTAGAACGTCTATACAATGAAAGAAGTTAGCATTTGGTCTAAGAGATTTTGTTCAATGAAAGAATTAACCCAAAGGTCGCAGGCATTCTTTCACTACTTTGATATCACAACGTTATTTTTTGAATTAATGGTCAATTAATTTTTCACAAATTCTACTCAGTAAAGGGCTGGCGGTTGTCTGACAGGAATAAATTTATAAGGAAAGAATAGATTTGAGCAGAAAAGAGAATTCAGATGAGTCATGACGCTACGATTTAACGTCAAAATCTGCTATTGTATGCACCTTCTATTTTTAAACTAATCTTATTCGAGGCAGAGATGACGCAAACTAACGCTCAATCGACTTCTGAACAACACATTTCCGAAAACGATTTAATTGCACAGCGTCATGCCAAGTTAAAGCAAATTGAAGAACACGCCAAGGAAACCGGTAAGAGCCCATGGCCAAATACCTTCAAGCGTGAACACTATGCACAAGACCTTCAAGACCAGTTCGCTGACAAATCAAAAGAAGAAATTGAAGCAGGCGAAAAGGTTTATGTAAAAGTTGCTGGTCGTGTGATGTTGAACCGTGGTTCATTCATTGTGATCCAGGACATGACTGGCCGTATCCAGCTCTATGTTCCACGTAAAGAACTGGATGCTGATACACTAGCAACCATCAAATCACTGGATCTGGGTGACATCATTGCAGCAGAAGGTTATATCGGCCGTTCTGGTAAAGGTGATCTTTACGTTCACATCGAACATTTTGAATTACTGACTAAATCATTGCGTCCACTGCCAGACAAATTCCATGGTCTGACAGACACAGAAGTGAAATACCGTAAACGTTATCTGGATCTGATTGTTAACGAAGAGACCCGTAAAACTTTTGAAATCCGTGCCAAAGTGGTTGCTGGTATCCGTAGTTACCTGACTGAAAAACGCTTCATGGAAGTTGAAACTCCAATGATGCACGTGATTCCAGGCGGGGCGTCTGCGCGTCCATTCGAAACACACCACAACGCTTTGGATATGCCGCTGTTCCTGCGTATTGCGCCTGAGCTTTATCTGAAACGGTTGGTCGTAGGTGGTTTTGAACGTGTATTCGAAATCAACCGTAACTTCCGTAATGAAGGTGTTTCAACTCGTCATAACCCGGAATTCACCATGATCGAGTTCTATCAGGCTTATGCAGACTATAAAGACCTGATGGAACTGACTGAACAAATGCTGGAAAAACTGGCCCTGGATATCCTAGGTACAACTGACGTGCCTTATGGCGATGAAGTGTATAGCTTCAAAGGCCCATTCAAGAAAATCTCAATGTTTGATGCGATTCTTGAGCACAACCCGCAGTTCACACCTGAAAACGTGAATGACCGTGAGTTCCTGGCGAAATTTGTTCGTGAAGAGTTGAAAGAAGAAGTGAAACCAGGTTTCGGTCTGGGCAAACTGCAAACGATCGTATTTGAAGAAACTGTAGAAACTAAACTGCGTCAGCCTACTTTTGTGACTGAATACCCAGCAGAAACTTCTCCACTGGCTCGTCGTAATGATGAAAATCCACACATCACTGACCGTTTTGAATTCTTCATCGGTGGTCGTGAGCTGGCGAATGGCTTCTCGGAATTAAATGACCCGATCGACCAGGCTGAACGCTTCCAGGCTCAGGTTGCTGAAAAAGACGCGGGTGATGATGAAGCAATGCATTACGATGCGGACTTCATTGAAGCGCTGGAATACGGTCTACCTCCAACAGCGGGTGAAGGTATCGGGATCGACCGTCTGGTGATGATCTTTGCCAATGCACCAAGTATCCGTGACGTCATCCTGTTCCCACACATGCGTCATAAACACGCTTAAACCTAAGCACAAAAAAACCCGCACATGATGCGGGTTTTTTATGGGCTACATTCTTGTCACATAAGCCGAACATTGTTATGGACTCATCTAGGCTAAAATGCATTCTTATAAAATTACAGACAAAAAAAACGCAATGATTGGGGTTGTCATTGCGTAGAAAAAGGAAAAACTTATTGCAAATGAAACTGTGGAGAATGTTTCTTGCTGTTTCCTCAATATGTAATCAGAATAAAACTCTTCAGCCTTTATTACATTGGTAAACGTGTTAAGTGCTGTTAAGTAAAGTAAGTTTTTAAACAGTTCTGTGACTTAAATTCCATAATATGAACTAATTATGGAGATGACTCACAAAAAAGCCCTTCATGAGAAGGGCTTTTCAGTATTTTAAAGCTTTATTCCGGACTTAGAAGTGGAACACACCGAGTGCATTTTTCACTTCATCTAAAGTTGCCTGAGTGATGTCACGACATTTATCTGTACCAGTTTTCAGTACATCCATGATGTAGTCAGGATCTTTTTGCAGCTCCATACGGCGTTCACGGATTGGGCCGATCAGCTCTTTCAGGATACCTTCCAAACGTTTTTTCACAGCACCATCGCCTAAACCGCCACGACGGTAGTGTGCTTTCAGCTCTTCCAGTTCTTCTTTGTTTGGATCGAACGCATCCAGATAAGTAAATACTACGTTGCCTTCTACCTGACCTGGATCTTCAATGCGTAGGTGGTTCGGGTCGGTGTACATCGCATTGACCGCTTTTTTAATGTCTTTGTCAGAGGCATCCAGCACAATGGTATTGCCTAAAGACTTGGACATTTTTGCCTTGCCGTCAAAGCCTGGCAGACGGCCCACATTTGACAGAAGTGCCTTACATTCTGGCAGCAGTTCACGACCCACTTGACGGTTCAGACGACGCACGATTTCGTTGGTCTGTTCGATCATTGGGATCTGGTCTTCACCGACTGGTACTACAGTTGCCTTGAATGCAGTAATGTCGGCAGCTTGAGCGACTGGGTAGCACAGGAAGCCAGCTGGAATGTCACGCTCGAAACCACGCATCTGAATTTCAGATTTGATGGTTGGGTTACGTTCCAGGCGAGAAACTGTTACGAAGTTCAGGTAAAGCATGGTCAGCTCATTCAGCGCTGGCAGGCAAGACTGTACGCAGATGGTAGTTTTGGTTGGATCAATACCGACAGCAAGATAGTCAGTTGCAACTTCAATGATATTACGACGTACTTTTTCGAAGTTATCTGCATTGTCTGTCAGGGCCTGAGCGTCAGCAAGCAGCAGATGTTGATGGTGAGAATCCTGTAAACCCACGCGAGAACGCAAAGAACCAACAAAGTGACCGAGGTGAAGTTGTCCGGTAGGACGGTCGCCAGTCAAGATCACTGGACGATTATCTTGATTACTCATTATCTATTCCAAAACAGTAGTCGTACTACATTCAAAATTTTTAGGATCGCAACATTGTACGGCATTCTGTTTTTGAATGTCAGTCACAATAAATGCCTGCTGCAAAAAATCTAGGAATTTAAAGAAGTAAATACAATCTCGAACTTTGTTTTTGAGTAGAATATTTCTAGATTTATAAGGAATAACAAGAATGGCGAGTAGCTTATTAATATTACTGGATGATATTGCCACGGTTCTAGACGATGTTGCGGTCATGAGTAAAATGGCTGCAAAAAAGACGGCTGGGGTTTTGGGAGATGATTTAGCACTCAATGCTCAGCAAGTGAGTGGTGTACGTTCAGAACGTGAACTTCCTGTCGTGTGGGGCGTCGCCAAAGGCTCCTTCGTTAATAAACTAATTCTTGTTCCTTTGGCTTTGCTGATCAGCGTAGTCGCGCCATGGTTAATCAATCCTTTATTAATGATTGGTGGTCTGTTTCTGTGTTATGAAGGTGTGGAGAAAGTACTACATAGCATACAGCACAAAAAAGCCAAGACTGAAGAAGAAGCTGAAGCAGAATTAACCACAATTGAAACAGATCTGGTGCAATTCGAAAAAGACAAAATTAAAGGTGCGATTCGTACGGATTTTATTTTGTCGGCTGAAATTGTTGTGATTTCGCTAGGTACTGTCGCTACTGCAGCTTTTACGACTAAGGTGATGGTACTCTCGGCAATTGCTGTGGTGATGACAATCGGCGTGTATGGCTTTGTGGCCATGATTGTGAAAATTGATGATTTGGGATTATACCTAACCGAGCAGGCATCAAGTTTTAAACAAAGCGTGGGTCGCGGCCTACTGGCTTTTGCCCCCAAGCTTATGAAAACCCTAACGATTGTAGGAACGATTGCCATGTTCCTGGTCGGAGGCGGGATTATTGCGCATACGATTCCATGGTTCCATCATTTCACCGAAGATTCTGTAGAGTATGTCGAGCATATTCCGACAATGGGTAGCATTGTAGGAGCGGTTACTCCAACATTCATTAATTTGGTGATTGGTTTTATTGCCGGGTTGCTAGTATTTATCGTAATTGCTTTAATTCAAAAGATTAAATCTAAATCGAAGCAGGCATAATTAATCCTGAATCGCTAAAATAAGCTGAAGTAAACTATAAGGAAATCACTATGCGCTGGAAAGGTCGTCGAGTTAGTAGCAATGTAGAAGACCGCCGTGGCGGTGGCGCCAAAGCGGGTGGAATCAGTATTATTGGTCTGATCGTGGCCTTTGTGGCCTGGAAATTCTTTGGGGTCGATCCGCAGCAGGCTTATCAAGCCACCAAACAAGTGACTCAAAATGTTTCCAGTGCAGAAACGAGTGGTCTGGATAATCCAACGCCAGAGCAGCAGGAAGCGATGGAATTTGTCGGTACAGTGCTTGCAGATACCGAGGATACCTGGTCACAAGTTTTTCAGCAGCAGCTGAACCAGCAATATACGCCGCCAAAACTGGTGATGTTTAGTGGTGTAGTGAATTCCGGTTGTGGTACGGCACAATCTGCCATGGGGCCGTTCTATTGCCCAGCAGACCAGAAAGTGTATATCGATACGTCTTTCTTTAGAGACATGCGTACTCAAATGGACATTAGTGGCGAGCAGAATCAAACTGAACTGTCACGTAATGACCAGGCGGGTGATTTTGCTCAGGCGTATGTGGTGGCACATGAGGTCGGACATCATATTCAGACCTTGTTAGGCATTTCTTCGCAGGTACAGCAGGCGCGTCAGCAGGCGACCAAAGCGCAGGCCAATAAGTTATCTGTGTATCAAGAATTACAAGCCGACTGTCTGGCAGGCGTGTGGGCCTATCATAACCATGAAAGAACCCAGTTCCTAGAACAGGGCGATGTACAGGAAGCGATGGATGCTGCTCATAAGATTGGTGATGACTATCTGCAGAAAAAAGCTCAAGGTCATGCTGTACCCGACAGTTTTACCCATGGTACCAGTGCACAGCGGATGCAGTGGTTTAATACCGGTTTGAAATCAGGGCAAATGGCGGACTGTGATACCTTTAATAAAGGGATCTAAAGCTTTTAATATTTCAATTTTTCAGAATAAATTAAAGGAGCAAAAATGCTCCTTTATTTTTAACTCAATATTTAAATTATTAGCTTAGAAAATGGCGGAAGTCTTTAATCAGACTAAAGCAGATAAATAAGACAGCAATTGCAAATAGACCGATCCTAAATACTTTAAATTTCAGGTTGTAAATATTCTGCGGAACAAACTGCTGAATCTAATGTTTGGGATAAATAAAATCTGCTTTTTCCCAGTTGAAAATAAACACGGCATTCACTGGTTTCTGGTTATTGGAGAGCATGACTTGCTCAGCTGGGCTGCTGATTAAAGTCAGAGATTTGCCTTGCTGATATTTTTGATTTTCTGCCTGCAGAATTTCCTGAATTCTGGTGACACAGGTCAACCACAACGACAGTGTGACTAGAAAAACTATTATGGCCAGACATAGGCGAAAAATAGTTTTCCCCATTTGAAGCATGGGAGAACTGTTAAAAATTACGCCGAAGCATATATGAGAAATGATGATTGAATTGTATGATAATTCATCAGTTAAAATCCTTGAAAAGAAACTTAACTCAAAAGCCTGGGAAAGGGGATTAAACTTATTTCACCCGGAAATACCTCTTTGCTAGATATTTTATTTTTTGATAGGCCGGCACTTTTCTCAGGCGTGGGCTGCATTTTTTAAGGAAATCCATGGGAAATTTCTTTTTCTTACAACTTCTCACCGTTGTTTTTGCCCTATCTATTGCCACGACATTATTCAATAAGCGGGTATTGGGTTTTCCTCAAGCCATTGGGGTTCCAATTGTTTCCGCGATTTTCGTGTTTATCCTGCAATGGGGCGCGAGTCTGCTACATGGCAATCCTTTTTTCAGCATCAATATTACCAATATTGAAAACGCAGTTCGGCATATTGATTTCTATGACTTCCTGATCAATGGGGTGATCTGTTTCATCCTGACCTCATCGGCGCTGAAATTTAAGGTTTCAGATTTGCGTAACCACTGGCGTCCGATCGGGATTCTGGCCAGTCTGGCACTGGTTTTCTGTGCAGTGTTCTTTGGTCTGGCGCTGTATGGTTACCAGTTCCTGATCGGCAAGCATGTGGATCTGGTCGTACTATTGCTGCTTGGCGCCGCCTTGGGGGCTACCGACCCGATCGGAATCAAAGGGGTACTCAGTTCGGTTCGTGCACCGTATCATCTGATGGTGAAGCTAGAAGGCGAATCATTGTTTAATGACGCGATGTGTATTGCCTTGTTTATGACTTTGCTAAATGTATTGCAAGGGGAAAGCTTTACTATTCTGGGTGTATTGCAAACGCTGTTGTATGAAATTGTCGTCGCAGTGCTGATTGGTGTGGTATTTGGTTGGGCAATCCTACGTATTTTGCGTGGCAAACATGAAATGGAATCACTGATTCTGACAACAGCATTGTTAGCTTGTGGTTCTTATCTAGTGGCATTGTTAGCCCATGCATCTGCACCTATTGCCTGTGTGATTGGTGGTTTAATTGTCGGTAACAAGTGGAAAGAAATTCTGGCTGATGCCGACATCGGGGACGTCAATCATTTCTGGCATACCGTAGAAGGGATTATTAATTCCTTCCTGTTTACCCTGATTGGTTTGGAACTATTTATTATTGACCTGAGTACCAGCCTGATTCTGGGCGGGATAGTGGCCTTTATTATCTTGCACGTCGCGCGTTTTGCAGCAAACTTTTTATCTTTCTCGATGTTCCCGCACTTGCGCAGAAAGCGTTACAACGGCAGTTTGGCAATTCTATCTTGGGGTGGTGTCCGTGGGGGGATTTCTCTGGCGCTAATTCTGGCGGTTGCCAATATTCCAGAATTGGAAGAGTACAGCAGTATTCTGATTGGTTATACCTTTATTGTGGTGCTGCTCTCCGGTGTGGTGTGTGGTCTTGGGCTGCCGGCGGTAATGAATGCGTTTTATCACAACCCTAATGAAGAAACCCTGGGCTGGAAAGGCTGGTATCAGCGGTTGTGCCATCGAATGAACCGCAAAGGCTTTAAGTATATTATCGGTGAAGATGCGCAGGGTAATGAAACTATTACCGTGTATCAGCCAGAAACCTTAATTGATGAGAAAGATGAGGATGGTGTCGCAGCAGTACATAATCCGGAAAAAGTGCAGGAAGTAAAACGCCTGGAAAGTCCGGACAACTTCTAATTTCTTGCTTATGTTAAAAAGAGAATCTCCGGATTCTCTTTTTTTTATTGCCCATATTTTCTATTGGTACGTGAATAATAAATGATTAAGATCAGGACAAAACAAAAGGGAAATCGATGATACTAGCCAGACCCAGTGATGAACTTGCCCAAATGATTCTGAGTATTGTTGCCTTGATTCCTCAAGGTAAAGTGGCAAGCTATGGCCAGATTGCCAAACTTGCAGGATTGCCACGGCATGCGCGACTGGTCGGACGTGTACTGAAGGAAATGGATGAATCCTCAGATTTGCCTTGGCATCGGGTGATTAATTCCCAAGGCAAAATCAGTGTGCATAAACTCGACGAGCAAGGCATGAATATACAGGCGGCTAAATTAATGCAAGAAGGTGTGGTGGTGATAGGGGATAAAGTGAATCTAAAAACCTATCAATGGGATGGTCTACACGCATAAAAATACCCCATGCGGAGATGAGGTATTTTAAATATGGCGAATTAAGGCTTAATCGTGACCGCGTACCACCAGCACTGGAATTTCAGCCTGTCCAAGAATGCTTTGCGCCACGCTGCCCAGGAAGAATTTCTTGAAGCCAGTACGACCATGTGAACCGATCACAATCAGGTCAGCACCTAAGGTTTTTGCGGCTTTGGCGATTTCGGTATTCACCACCTGACCTTCTAATAACTGGGTTTCTACTTGAACACCTGCAGCTTCAAAACGTTTTTTCGCTTCATCCAAGTTTTGCTGAATGGAAGTGCGCGCACGTTCAATCAGGTCATTGGTTTGTGCTGCTGTGATGTATTCAGCAGCGATATAAGGGTCTAGAGTCATCACCTGAACCACGGTGATTTTGCTGTTAAATGCTTTGGCCAGTTCTACAGCCTTATCTACAGCAACAAGTGAAGTTTGTGAACCATCAATTGGAACTAAAATATTTTGAAAAGACATAACCAATCTCCTTACGGAAGCAAAGTTTTATAATTATGAACCGGTTGTCCGGGCTAAAATTTCCTGCTTATAGTTTGATCATATACCCTATTGCATAGAAATAAAACCAGCTAAATTCGTAGGAATTCAGGAAAATTAGTTTGAATAGATAGATGAAAAATTAAGCTAAAATTCTAGTAGTAGAAAAGTCTTATTTGGGGGTTTTTGAATAATTGATCTTGGAGCTAGTTAAATTATTTGGGTTCTGGTTGCTGCAATGGAAAGGGAAAAGCCTTGTATGAATGGTTCATTAAATTTATTTAGCTGCTAATCATTTTTAACCTGCAGATCTAAGGGGATAGGGTTGGAGGTATTTTCTAAAATAAAATAGCTACTTAAAAATACATTCTTTGCTGATCTTTCTGGATGGGAGATTTAAAAAAAATAGCGCGTTGATTAAGCGCTTCTTTTTGTTCAATAGATTAGAAGAGGAATTCTAGGTAAAAGAACAATAAATAATAAGATGATGAATTTGTTTAATTTTTAAATGATTATTACATCATTGCATAAAGACTGAACATTTACCTGTAAAAATACTTGACGATAGGTAAGGAAGTTAAGATAATGCGCACACAGTTTACGGCTATGTAGCTCAGTTGGTTAGAGCACAGCACTCATAATGCTGGGGTCACAGGTTCAAGTCCAGTCATAGCCACCATTTTTATAGACCAAGCTCTCAGCTTGGTCTCTTTTTTTGTGCCTAAAAAATATATTTTATTCTGTTAAAACTGTTGCACTATTCTTCTGAATTTCACCTCTAATTTTTCAGTATTTTATTTCTATCATTCAAATTATTTAAAAATAAAAAATCGCCTAAGCGGACTTAAGCGATTTTGAATTTCTATCTTCTAAGAAAAGAGGAGTCTTAGACGCCCGGTTTCCAGCCATTCACGATTGGGTAACGGCGTTCACGGCTAAAGGAACGTGAGCTAATACGAGGACCGATTGCACCTTGGCGGCGTTTGTATTCGCTGATATCCACCAGACGAATCACGCGTTTTACTACCTCTTCATCAAAGCCTTTGGCAATGATGTCATCTTGGCTTTGATCTTCTTCGATATAAGAGTACAGGATTGCATCCAGCACTTCGTATGGAGGTAATGAGTCCTGATCCAATTGGTCTGGGCGAAGTTCTGCTGAAGGTGGACGGGTAATCACACGTTCAGGAATTACTGGTGTTTCAGCAATGCTATTACGGTATTTCGCCAGTTCAAACACAATGGTTTTGTAGACATCTTTCAGTACTGCGAAACCGCCGACCATATCGCCGTATAGGGTGCAATAACCCACAGACAGTTCAGATTTGTTGCCGGTAGACAGTACTAGGTTACCAAACTTGTTGGATAATGCCATCAGCAGTGTGCCGCGTGAACGTGCCTGCAAGTTCTCTTCGGTTGCATCCACTGGTGCATCACCAAAGAATGGATATAGGGTTTGCAGGAAGCCATTTACAATCGGATTGATCTCGGCAATACCGAAAGTCACGCCTAGAGTTTTGGCCTGTTCTGCTGCATCTTCTACACTGATTTGCGCAGTATAAGTATAAGGCATCATCACCGCTTGGACTTTATCAGCACCCAAGGCATCCACGGCAATGGCTAACGTCAATGCAGAGTCGATCCCGCCAGACAGCCCTAGAATGACGCCCGGGAAGCCAGAACGTTGAACATAGTCACGTGTTCCAACCACCAGACTTTGATAAATCTCTGCCATGGTGTCCAGTACTGGAGTTACGGTGCCTTTGCTGAATGCTTGTTGTTCAGCATTGAATTCCACCAGATGTAGGCCTTCCTGGAAGCTAGGTGCTTGCAGTGCCAGTTCCCCGGTTTTATTCAGAACAAAGCTGGTACCGTCGAAGACCAGATCATCCTGACCACCCACCTGGTTACAGTAAACCAGATTGATATTCAGTTCTTTGACCAATGCAGCCATGGTGTCAATGCGGTGCTGTGGCTTGCCGACTTCATAAGGAGAAGAGTTCAGTACTAGGGCAGTATCGATATTCAGCTGAGCCAGTTGCTGCACCGTATTTAAAGACCAGACATCTTCGCAAATCAGTACGCCAAACTTGTGACCGAGGTATTCAAAGACCAGGTGCTGATGACCTTTATTGAAGTAACGTTTTTCATCAAAAACGCTGTAATTAGGCAGTGTCTGCTTGTTATAAACACCCAATACCTGACCATCTTTCATCACAGCAGCAGAGTTAAAACGCTGACCATCTTCAGCCACGTTCACAAAACCAAACACCATTACGATGTCTTTGACTTGTGCCAGTTGATCAAATGCCTGTTGAGTACGTTTGGTCAAACTTGGACGCAGAATCAAATCTTCTGCAGGGTAACCAAGAATCGAAAGTTCTGGAAAGATAATCAGATCAGCATTGTCTTTTTTTGCCAGATTGGCCTGTTCGATAATTTTTTGCGTATTTGCGTCGATATTGCCTACATGTGGAGAGAATTGAGCAAGGGCAATTTTAAAACTTTTCATTCCAACTAAATCCTAATCCTGATAGATTTTTTGCACTAATCGGCTGATATTTAAAATTATAGTTCTTCAGTAGAGTGCAATTGGGGTGTACTAACATAATGCCAAATGGCTATAAATTTTAAACACAATCATAAAGCGTGATATTTAATCTCAATTATTGGGAGGAAAATATCAGACAAGAGTTATTCTATCGAATTTTGAAGCAGATGCTAGCGTTGTTTGCATAGATTTATTGTTGAAATGCAACTGTATCATTAAAAATAAAACGAACGCTTATGCTTTTGTAAGGAATCCGTCTGAAGTGAGTATGTTGTGTGAAAAATTAGGATTTTAGCTCTAAAAAAATTATTCCAGTTCCTGAATAATATTGGGTATTTTCTTAAGATAAATATCACGTGCAATATCGCCTTGCTGTTCGATGTTATAGCACCAGAATGCTTTTCCCGGAATATAGGTATATTGATAGGGATTATATTTGCCAAAACTTAAAAAATAAGCGGTCTGTAAAATCGCACCGCGTAGCACCACATTAATACCATGCTGATGCTGGAAAATATGGGTCATCTCATGAATAAATACGGCGCGAAAGCTCGCATTCTCTTTGGAATAATCCTCCTTAAAAAGAATATTGCGCACATGCACATAGCCGATCGGTGCCATCAAAATATGTTTCGGTTGCCAGGGCAAGAAAGGATGATTCATGACATGCACTTTGCTGTAATCAACCCGGTCACCAAACACTGAAAGGCACATCTGGATTTCACCTTGAGTGAGTGGACGGCATTTAAAGCGATCCAGTTTGAGCAGTTTGATTAAAAAAGGCAGTAACTTGAGCAACAGCATAGGGCGGTGCAGGGAAATGGGTGAAATATATAGGCAGACCTTAGCATCCTATTTTTGAGTTGTGCAAGTCAGCTTACATGGTTTCATCCAAACTACTGGAAAGTTACAATGGTTTGATTCCAAACAGGTAGTCCATTTATGAAAGCGCGCATCCATACTCTCATTTCCGCCATCAGTGCAAATATGTATGAGCGCGAACATATTATCGCCCTGAGCCTGCTGGCAGGTGCAGCGGGCATGAATACCTTTCTGTATGGTCATCCGGGGACGGCAAAAAGCCTGATTTCACGTCGTATAGCCTGCGCCTTTGAAGTGGCAGAATATTTTGAATATCTGATGAATCGTTTCAGTACGCCGGAAGAAATTTTTGGGCCAGTCTCGATTAAGGCTCTCAAAGAAGACCAGTACATTCGCAAAACCGAGCACTATTTACCCAAAGCGGATTTCGCGTTTCTGGATGAAATCTGGAAAGCCAGCCCGGCCATTCTGAATACCCTGTTAACGCTGGTGAATGAGCGCATCTTTAAAAATGGCGATATGATTCAGCAGGTGCCGCTGAAAGTGCTGATGAGTGCCTCCAATGAGATTCCAGAACCGAATCAGGGATTGGATGCATTATATGACCGCTTTATTTTACGCCTGACTGTGCCTCCGATTGAGCAGGCAACCAATTTTCATGCATTGCTGCAAACCAAGCCGGCACGCGCTAAGCCTGAAGTTGATGAAGCCCTAAAAATTAAAAAACATGAATTGGCTAAGTGGCGTAATCAGATGCATGAGGTCGAGCTGCCAGCACATGTGCTGGCAGTATTTGATGAGATCAAGCAGCGACTGAATCACAGCTATGAAGATCATCAGGTTTATGTTTCAGACCGTCGCTGGCAACGAATTGCCTATCTGGTTAAAGCCGCCGCTTTTTTAAATGAGCGTAGTCAGGTGCAGTTGAATGATCTATTTATTCTCAAGCACTGTCTCTGGAATCAGGTGGAAGATGTGCCATTGGTCAATCAGGCTGTAGAGAACGCCATCCTAGAAACGGGTTTGGCTTTTGAATCAGAGCTGGAAGCACTAACCATAGAGAAAGAAATGCTGGAGCAGAATATCCTGAACAGCTTTTACTATACCGATGATGTTTATGAAAGCTATTTGATCCGTGGTAAAGAATATCTACGCGCTGTCACCAATCTGGATCATCACTATAAGGATAAGGTGCTGTATCTGGAACTAAACAAGATGGGGACCAAAAAAGATTTCTTTGCTGTGGATGAAAGCGGTGAAGAAATCCGTGGTATTGTGTGTAATTTTAACGGATCGCGCATCTGTACCCTGAAAGGGGGCTATTACGGATTAGAGGAAACCGTTTCGCCTTATATCAAACACAGTAAAGGCACTACACGTAGCAGTGTAGCCAGCGAAGTGCGTATTGATCTGCTGCAGCAACTTAAACAACTGGAACAGAAACTGCAGGCAGATGTAGTCCGCATTCAGCAACGTTTCAAAACAGAAAGAGCTGCCCTTGATTCACCTTTTGTGCAGGAAGCAGATATTCAGCAACTACAACAAGGCATGCAACAACAGCTGGAACGCTATCAGCTGCAGATGCAGGATTGTGCCCGTCTGGAACAGTTATGCAGAAGCTAAACCTGCGTTCACCGTTACAGACACAGCAATCATTAGAAAGGCTGACCGATCAACTATACGATGAACTGCACCAGTCCACACTCAAGCATTGGCTGAATGACCATAAAACGGCACAGCGGTTGGATGAAAAAGTGCAGGAGTGGGCCTATCAGGCCAAAAATAATCTGGATGAACAGCATCCTTATCAGGAAGCGCAGCAGCATTTGGAATATTGGCTGCAACTAGAGCAGGTTAATGCAGCACAGTTTCAGCAGATGCTGGAGCAATACCAAAGTTTTACTCAGCAAATTGGTCTGCCAGATCTAAGCGATTTTTGGCAGTATCAGCTGCAACAGGCGAAGCACAGCGTCACTCAGTTGCAGTTCCAGTTGCTGAAAGAAAAATGGCAACGTAAGCTTACGGAAGCGGTAGCACATTGGGAGTTTGAACAGCTGGCATTATTGCGGGATGCATTTTTAGAAGAGATAAAAGACTTCTTGGCTTCACTACAAAAAATGTCTCGATATAAGGATAGTTTCGGCGCAGATACTGGCATCTTTCTGGATTATTCCAGTGGCAAGCTGACCCAGCAGGATGTCCAGCAGTTTGAGCAGTGGAGTCGCTATCTGGAAGAAGATGCAGAGCTGATGCGCCTGTGCCGGATGATTGGCTCGGCACAGCCATCCTGTTATCCCCGTAAAAATCTTGCTGCCAAATATGATATTCAGGCACAGGAACAGATACAACAAGTGGCCCATGAAGAAATCACCGGCATTGCACTGGGACAAGCCTTGAATCTGGCACTACCGAATGAACTGGCATTACTGTCCGATCCAGACCTGCAGATTTTATTTGACTTAAAGTTCCTTGAATCCAACCTGATGAGCTTCCATATGCAGGGGCAGCAGTCGGGGCGGGTGATTGAAGATTCTCGGCATGCCAAGAAAAAGCTTGGGCAGAAAGGGCCGATGATCGTGTGTCTGGATACCAGCGGTTCCATGCATGGTCAGCCGGAGTTGATTTCCAAAGCCATTTGCCTATACCTAGGCATTCAGGCGATGCGGGATAAGCGCCCGATGTACCTGATTAATTTCTCTACCAATTTGACGGCACTCAGTTTAAATACCAATACTGCATTAGACGATCTGATCCATTTCCTCAGTCAGTCCTTTCATGGTGGCACCGATATTATTCCTGTGATGGAGCATGCAGTCGAGATGCTGGAACGGCCGGAATTTCAAAATGCCGATGTCGCCGTGATTTCTGACTTTATTATGGGGCAGCTCAGTCCAGAGCTGATGGAAAAAATTGATCTGCAGAAGCAGCAGGGCGCTGGCTTTTATGGAGTCGCGATTGGAGGTTTTCGCTTTGATCATCTCGATAAAGGATTGTTTGATCATCAGTGGATTTACCAGTCCAGTACCGGAAAAGTGATTGAATTGGAGCCGAATGCATAAGGTTTTTTTAGCGAGAGCTCATCTCTGATAGGATTTTAATTTTATTAGTCATAAAAAAACCGCCCGAAGGGGCGGTTTTTTGGGTCTTTCGACGCGTACCGGATTAACGGTTGATGTCGCGTTGAGTTTCGCCAGTGTAAAGCTGACGAGGACGACCGATTTTGTAAGGTGCGCTGTGCATTTCTAACCAGTGGCTGATCCAACCCACTGTACGTGCAAGAGCGAAGATTACAGTAAACATTTCTGTTGGGATACCAATCGCTTTAAGGATGATACCTGAGTAGAAGTCTACGTTAGGGTACAGGTTACGTTTGATGAAGTATTCGTCAGAAAGTGCAATACGTTCAAGTTCCATAGCCAGTGCAAGCTGTGGATCGTTGATACCAAGTGCAGTTAACACTTCGTCGCAAGTTTCTTTCATTACTTTCGCACGTGGGTCAAAGTTTTTGTACACACGGTGACCGAAGCCCATGAGTTTAACTTCTTTAGTTTTCACTTTTTCCATGAACGGAGCAACGTTCTCTACAGTGCCGATTTCATCCAGCATCTTAAGAACAGCTTCGTTCGCACCACCGTGTGCAGGACCCCATAGCGCAGCAATACCAGCAGCGATACATGCATATGGGTTAGCACCAGTAGAACCCGCTAGACGTACTGTAGAAGTAGACGCGTTTTGTTCGTGGTCAGCATGAAGCGTAAAGATACGGTCCATTGCTTTCGCAAGAATTGGATTAACTTTGTAGTCACGGTCTGCTGGAGTAGCAAACATCATGTACAGGAAGTTTTCAGCGTAGCTTAAGTCGTTACGTGGGTAAACGAATGGTTGACCAACTGTATATTTGTAAGTCCAAGCAGCCAGAGTAGGGACTTTAGCGATCAGACGGATTGCAGTGATTTCACGGTGGTCAATGTTTTCGATGTCCAGGCTGTTGTGATAGAACGCAGAAAGCGCACCAACCACACCACACATGATCGCCATAGGGTGAGCGTCACGACGGAAACCATTGAAGAAGCGGCTAACTTGGTCGTGAACCATAGTGTGGTTACGAACTTTAGAGTCGAACTCAGCTTTTTGTTCAGCAGTTGGAAGCTCGCCATTTAACAACAGGTAGCAAGTTTCTAGGTAGTCTGCTTTAGTTGCTAACTGGTCGATTGGGTAACCACGGTGTAAAAGAACGCCTTTACCGCCATCGATGAATGTGATTTTAGATTCGCACGCCGCTGTAGACACGAAACCAGGATCAAAAGTAAAGTGACCTGCAGCCAATACATCTTTAACGTCGATTACATCTGGGCCCAATGTGCCGCTGTAAATTGGTAGTTCAATTTGTTTGCCATCAAGCTGTAAAACGGCTTTCTTGCCAGTTGCTTCAGACATTCAATAGATCTCCTGTCCTGGTGAATGTTTATCCGAGTTGTCTATCAATCTTTTAATGCACAAAACGGACGGATCAAAAAATTGCTATAAGATTAGTGAGTACTGAAATTTTGTCAATTATACTTATGGATAAAAAATGACATTACACAGTGGTTTAGTCACATAATCTCTGTATAAAGCTTTCATGAAAATCACAGCATCAACGCGGTATAATAAGGTAAAAATATCTTTAGGTGCAGAAAAAAAACATTGTTTGTAGCAATAATCATCATCGTTTAATCGTAAAAAAATGTTTATAAATCCAGCTTTCAGATGAGAACCCTTCGCAAAACTATATAAATTTCGCGACTTAGCTAACTTTTAAAGTCTTGTTGTTTTTGTTCAGTTTTATAATTAAAAGCGCTTAACACTTTTCATTAAAATGATTGTTTGGTTAAAAAATGACTGATTTGGAACAGCCATAATATTGTGTGAAGATATATTTGTGAGATTTTTGTCACATTTTTATTAATTAAAGAGCAGAGGGGAATTAATAAGATGGTGGACTCAATTAAATAAGGTTAAATATCATCGAATACGTCAGCAAAATATTTAGACTCAAATGGTATCCTTCCTTATATATAAGATGTACCAGATTAAAAGAAGTATTGGCTTATTTGAGTGATATTTTCAATGGCTTACTTAAGTGGTTGAATCTTCTCCTTTAGTCTAAAGTATAGACAATATTGTTAACTATATATACTGCACTGATTTGATCAGGTTTATTTTTAAAAAACAAAGAAATAAACATCATACGCTAACTATTTGAAAGGGCGGGAATTGCACTTTTAATTGTTAATGATTCTTATTTAAATATTTTTTAGTGAAAAAGCGAAATAGAGTTGTTTGTGTTTTAATATTTAGCGTTTTATAATTCAGTGTCGTTTTATGTTTAGGCATGTATTTGTCTAATAATGCCAGCTTTCCTTCGAATTAATTCCAACAAACTCCGGATGGAGTTTTTAACTACAGGATGCCCGCTGTGAAAAGCAACAGACCTGTCAATTTGTCCATGGGTCAAGTTTTAGAAGTAAACTTAAAATCACCTGTGGCTATTGCATCAATTCTACACCGTCTTTCGGGTGTAATCGTATTTTTACTCGTACCGGTCCTTCTATGGATTTTAGACAAATCATTGTCTTCACCTGAAGGTTTTGCACAAGTGCAAGAAATCTTTAATGGTTTCATTGTCCGCTTCGTTGTATGGGTATTTGTAGCCGGCTTAATTTATCATTTGTTCACTGGTATTAAGCACTTACTGGCAGATATCGGCGTTGCAGAGGAACTGCAAAGCGGTCGTACTGCAGCTACTATTTCATTAATCTTGTCTGCTATCGGTATCGTTGCAGCATTTGTATGGATCGTACTCTAATGAAAAGTGCTACTGGTTTAACAGGTTCAGGTTCTCGTGATTGGTTTATCCAACGCATTAGTGCTGTAGTTTTAGCTGTTTATACCGTTGTGGTATTGGGTTGGATCCTACTGAATGGTGGTTTCAACTTCGAGCAATGGTACGGCTTTATGATGACATTACCAATGAAGATTATGTCTTTATTGGCAGTCTTATCTCTTGTTGCGCATGCTTGGATCGGTATGTGGCAGGTATTCACTGACTATGTGACTACTCGTCAAATGGGTCCATCGGCTTCAGGTTTACGCCTTGTACTGACTTCAGCAGTGATCATTGCTGTATTTGCATATGCAATCTGGGCTATCCGGATTTTTTGGGCGAATTGATAGGAAACAATCATGGGCGCTATAACCCCTAAAGAAGACTACACAAATATTCCACATTTAACTTTCGACGCAGTGATTGTCGGTGGTGGTGGTTCAGGTATGCGTGCTTCTTACCAACTTGCTCAAGCTGGTTTGAAAGTTGCTGTACTGACTAAAGTATTCCCAACACGTTCTCATACTGTGGCTGCACAGGGTGGTATTGGTGCATCTCTTGGTAACATGCAAGAAGATAACTGGCACTACCACTTCTATGACACTGTTAAAGGTTCTGACTGGTTAGGTGACCAAGACGCAATTGAGTTCATGACTCGTGAAGCGCCACAAGTTGTTTATGAACTTGAACACCTAGGTATGCCATTTGACCGTAACGCAGACGGTACAATCTACCAGCGTCCATTCGGTGGTCACTCTGCAAACTACGGTGAAAAAGCGGTTCCACGTGCATGTGCTGCTGCCGACCGTACAGGTCACGCACTGCTTCACACGCTGTACCAAAGCAACGTGAAAATGGGTACTCAATTCTTCGTCGAATGGATCGCGCTTGACCTGATCCGTAACGAAGCAGGCGATGTCCTTGGTGTGACAGCGATCGACCAAGAAACTGGTAAAATCGCAGTATTCCAAGCGAAAGCAACATTGTTTGCTACTGGTGGTGCTGGTCGTGTGTACCGTGCATCGACTAACGCTTATATCAACACTGGTGACGGTCTTGGTATGGCGGCTCGTGCTGGTATTCCACTGCAAGATATGGAATTCTGGCAATTCCACCCTACAGGTGTTGCGGGCGCAGGCGTACTGTTAACTGAAGGTTGTCGTGGTGAAGGTGCGATCCTTCGTAACAAAGACGGCGAACCGTTTATGGAACGTTATGCACCAACTTTGAAAGACTTGGCTCCTCGTGACTTCGTATCACGTTCAATGGACCAGGAAATCAAAGAAGGTCGTGGTTGTGGTCCTAAAGGCGACTATATCCTGCTGGATATGACTCACCTGGGTGCTGAAACCATCATGAAACGTCTGCCATCTGTATTCGAGATTGGTAAGAAATTCGCGAACGTTGACATCACCAAAGAGCCAATTCCTGTAGTACCTACAATTCACTATCAAATGGGTGGTATTCCGACTAACATCCATGGTCAGGTTGTAGTACCAGAAGGCAATGAAACTGCTCCTCTAGTGACTCATTACGATAAAAACACAGATACTTATACTGTGAATACTGATCGTAACTTCACTAAACCAGTGAAAGGTTTCTACGCAATTGGTGAATGTTCATGTGTATCTGTACACGGTGCAAACCGTCTGGGTACAAACTCTCTGCTTGACCTTGTTGTATTTGGTAAAGCAGCTGGTGAACACATCATCGACTACGTGACTAAACACCACGGTGATGAGTACGCGCCACTTCCTACAACTGTACTTGAGAAAACACTTGAGCGTGTTCGTAAACTTGACGAATCTACTTCAGGTGAAAATGCTCAAGAAGTTGCTGACGCAATCCGTGACATCGTTCAAGACCACGCTGGTGTATTCCGTACAACTGCGCTGCTTGAAGAAGGTGTTAAACAGATTCTTGCGCTGGAATCACGTGTTCGCAACATCCACCTGAAAGACAAATCTAAAGTCTTCAACACGGCACGTATCGAAGCGCTTGAAGTTGAAAACTTATACGAAGTAGCGAAAGCAACTCTGATTTCTGCTGCTGCCCGTAAAGAATGTCGTGGTGCACATACGGTTGTTGATTTCGAATTGCCACCTGATCACCCAGAATACCCATACGGTCGTCGCGATGATGAGTGGATGAAGCACACATTATGGTTCTCTGCTGACAACCATCTTGAGTACAAGCCAGTTCGCTACAAACCTTTATCGGTTGATGCCATTCCACCGAAACCACGTACATTCTAATTAGGAGATGTGAGATGAGTAGAGGTACTCGTACATTTAATATCTACCGCTACGATCCTGATAAGGATGCAGCACCATACATGCAAACTTTCAAGCTTGAGTTGACTGACAAGCACCGTATGTTGCTTGATGCACTTCTAGCATTGAAAGTACAAGATGAAACTTTGACGTTCCGTCGTTCATGTCGTGAAGGTATTTGTGGTTCTGATGGTGTAAACATCAATGGTAAAAACGGTCTTGCATGTCTGCAAAACCTGAATGATTTGCCAGAAACCATTACAATCCGTCCGCTGCCAGGTCTTCCAGTAATCAAAGACCTTGTAGTTGATATGAACCAGTTCTATGATCAGTACAACAAAATTCACCCGTTCTTGATCAACAACCAGCCTGCGCCGCCTAAAGAGCGTCTGCAGTCTCCTGAAGAACGTGAACACCTGAATGGTCTGTACGAATGTATTCTATGTGCATGTTGTTCAACTTCATGCCCATCATTCTGGTGGAACCCGGACAAATTCCTGGGTCCTTCAGCATTGTTGAATGCATACCGTTTCATCATCGATTCACGTGATACAGCGACTCAAGAGCGTCTGGCTCGTCTTGACGACCCATTCTCTCTGTTCCGTTGTAAAGGAATCATGAACTGTGTATCTGTATGTCCTAAAGGCCTGAACCCTACTAAAGCAATTGGTCACATCCGTAATATGCTTCTAGATATGGCTGGCTAATCCAGACTGCATATAACAGTTTGTCAAAAAGCACACCACTTGGTGTGCTTTTTGCTTTATAGGGGCACGTAAAATGACAGGTGAAGTGGAAAGCTGGTGTTTTCAGTATTCTGTCTTATGCAATAGGGCGGGGTGATGCGCTATTTCAGAGCATACTGCTCAACTTTGTGCACTCATTTGATCGGATTCGATTTATTTAGGGGTTTTAGGGGGAAATCTGACCTGAAAATGTTGCGTAATAATGTTATTATATAACGCATTATTTTGAAGGGAGTGGATTGGAAAATTTACTCTCTTTTTGTTTATCAATGGGATGTAGAACTTTAGTCGGTTTCTCATTTAAATCCACTTATGATAGAGTAATTCCAGGGTGGTGTATTTGACTAAAAAATATACGTTTCTTGTCAAAAAAATCAATTGATTAGTCGAGATCGTGTTAGCATTTAGCGTACAAGCATATTTAAAAAAGAGTCTTTCTACGTACATTTTTTAAACATGGGAAGAGGGACACTTGGTATATAAATGTATGGTGGAGTCGCTTTAGAAAAAATTAGGCTTAAATCGTTGTTTTTTCTAAGTCGATTTGCAAAAAATTGCCCGGTCACGATCGGGTATTCAATGAGTGATGATGCCGCTGAGGGGCGTTATTGTTCATTAAACACGTCAAGCCTTGGTCTTGATGTGGTGATAACGCCTCATGGCTTATGCCTTATGGGGGACTAATGTCATATTACCAATTTGACATTACAAATCCTGGGTTTTGCTTAAAAAGCATCCTGAAAATGTTTTTGCAATAGGAAATGGGTCCACAAATGCAAGAAGTTGCTGACGCATTGCGTCTTGACACTGAATTAAGCGCTGATAGTGCAGCGTATATTGAAGAGCTTTATGAGCAATATCTGACCGCTCCAGAATCAGTGGGTGCTGACTGGCAGGAATACTTCGGTAAATTCCCTAAAGGTGATCAACCACACAGCAATGTACGTGAGCAATTCCTTCTTCTAGGTCGCAACTCAAACCGTATTCAGCCTGTTGTACAAAGTGCAGTAAGTTCTGAGCATGAGCGTCGTCAAATCGGCGTATTGCAACTGATTGCAGCATACCGTAACCGCGGTCACCAAAAGGCGAAACTAGATCCACTAGGTCTGGCAAAACGCGAACAGGCGTTTGACCTGGAACTGGATGCTCACGGTCTGACTAAATCTGACCTGGACACAGTATTCAATACTGGCAACCTTGCAATTGGTAAAGAAGAAGCAACCCTTGCTGAAATTCTTGAAGCACTAGAAACCACTTACTGTGGTTCTATCGGTGCTGAATACATGCACATCGTGGACACCAAAGAAAAACGTTGGATCCAACAACGTCTTGAAGGTGCACGTGGCAAATTCAACTTCTCTACAGATCAGAAAAAACACGTCCTAGAACGTTTAACTGCAGCTGAAGGCTTAGAAAAATATTTAGGTAACAAATACGTTGGTGCGAAACGTTTCGGTGTTGAAGGCGGTGAGTCTTTCATTCCGATGGTTGATGCCGTGATTCAACGCGCAGGTTCGGTAGGTTGTAAAGAAGTTGTGATCGGTATGCCACACCGTGGCCGTCTGAACCTGCTTGTGAACATCATGGGTAAAAACCCGGCTGACCTGTTTGGTGAGTTCGAAGGTAAATCTCTGAACAAAAAAGGTTCTGGTGACGTTAAATACCACCAAGGTTTCTCTTCTAACGTGATGACTCCGGGTGGCGAAGTTCACTTGGCATTGGCGTTCAACCCATCTCACCTTGAAATCGTTGGACCTGTAGTTGAAGGTTCTGTACGTGCTCGTCAAGTACGTCGTAAAGATATCGGTGGTGATGACGTATTACCAATCATCGTTCACGGTGACGCAGCATTTGCAGGTCAAGGTGTCAACCAAGAAACCTTCCAAATGTCACAAACTCGTGGTTACACTGTTGGTGGTACAGTTCACATCGTTGTGAACAACCAGGTTGGTTTCACCACTTCTGATCCACGTGACGCACGTTCTACAGAATACTGTACTGACATCGCGAAAATGATCCAAGCACCGATCTTCCACGTGAACGGTGATGATCCAGAAGCTGTATTGTTTGTTGCTCAATTGGCACATGACTTCCGTCATACATTCCGTAAAGACGTTGTCATTGATATGTTCTGTTACCGTCGTCGTGGTCACAACGAAGCGGACGAACCAGCTGCAACTCAGCCATTGATGTACCAAGTGATCACCAAAAAAGCGACTACTCGTACATTGTATGCTGACAAACTTGTACAAGAAGGCGTTCTTGACCGCGCTACTGCGGATGCAATGGTAGAGCAGTACCGTGCTGACCTTGAAGCTGGTAACCACGTTGCGAATGCACTTGTACTTGAACCGAACAAGAAAATGTTCGTGGACTGGACGCCTTACCTGGGTCACGAATACACAGACGTTTGGGATACTACATTCCCAGAAGATCGTCTGAAAGAACTTGGTCGTAAAATGCGTGAGCTTCCAGAAGGCTTCGTGATGCAGCGCCAAGTATCTAAAGTGATTGATGACCGTCTGAAAATGCAGACTGGTGAAATGCCACTGAACTGGGGTGCTGCTGAAACTCTGGCTTATGCAACACTTCTAGACGAAGGTTACCTGGTACGTTTAACTGGTGAAGACGTGGGTCGTGGTACATTCTCACACCGTCACGCTAAATTGCATAACCAGGTAGATGGTTCTGTATATATCCCACTTTGCCATATCAAAGAAAATCAACCACGTGTTGCGATCTATGACTCTTTACTGTCTGAAATGGCAGTACTGGCATTCGAATACGGTTATGCAACTACTCTGCCTAAGAGCCTGATCATCTGGGAAGCTCAGTTCGGTGACTTCGCTAACTGTGCACAGGTTGTAATTGACCAGTTCATCTCATCTGGTGAAACCAAATGGGAACGTGTATGTGGTTTGACTATGCTTCTGCCACACGGCTTCGAAGGTCAAGGCCCAGAGCACTCATCTGCACGTCTGGAACGCTTCCTGCAATTATGTGCTGAAGAAAACATGCAAGTGTTAACACCAACTACACCTGCTCAGATCTTCCATGCATTGCGTCGTCAAGCAATCCGTCCGATCCGTAAACCAATGATTGTAATGTCACCTAAGTCATTGCTGCGTCACAAGTTAGCTGTGTCTAACCTGGATGAGCTGGCAAATGGTACATTCCAAACTGTGATAGACGAAGTTGATAACATCAACAAGTCTGACGTAACTCGTCTGGTACTGTGTGGTGGTAAGGTTTACTACGACCTGCTAGAAAAACGTCGTGAAAAAGAATTGAACAACACTGCAATCGTTCGTATCGAACAATTGTATCCATACCCAGAAGCACGTCTTGCTGAAGTTCTGGCTCAATATCCAAATGTCACTGAACTGGTATGGGCTCAAGAAGAGCCGAAGAACCAAGGTGCTTGGCTGTTCATCGCTCCACGTCTGTACGAAGATGTGATGAAGTCTGGTAAACAGATTCGTATTAGCTACGCTGGCCGTGAAGCTTCTGCAGCTCCAGCGTGTGGTTCACCATATTTGCATGCAAAACAACAAGCTCAGCTCGTTAACGACGCTCTAGCGATCGATGCTGAATAATCCAGGAGATTCTAAGTAATGGCAACCGAAATTAAAGCACCGGTATTTCCAGAGTCAGTTGCGGACGGCACGATCGCAACTTGGCACAAACAACCAGGTGAAGCAGTATCACGTGATGAAGTGATCTGTGATATTGAGACTGATAAAGTTGTTTTAGAAGTTGTTGCTCCTGCTGACGGTACAATTGCATCAATCATCAAAAATGAAGGCGACACAGTGCTTTCTGCTGAAGTGATTGCACAATTCGAAGAAGGTGCTGTTTCTGGTGCTGCGCAAACTCAAGCAGTTCAATCTGAAGAGAAAGTTGAACAAGCTGCTGCGCAAACTCAAGCTGGTAATGCACCGATCGTTGAGCGTAGCCAAGTTCAAGATCAAGCACCTGCAGTACGTAAAGCATTGACTGAATCTGGTATCAATGCTGCTGACGTTGCTGGTACAGGCCGTGGCGGTCGCATCACTAAAGAAGATGTTGCGAACCACCAAGCTAAACCTGCAGCTGCTGCTCCAGTAGCACCTCTAAGTGTTGCTGTTGGTGAGCGTATCGAAAAACGCGTTCCAATGACTCGTCTGCGTAAACGTGTTGCTGAACGTCTGCTTGCTGCGACTCAAGAAACAGCAATGTTGACGACTTTCAACGAAGTAAACATGAAACCAATCATGGAAATGCGTGCGCAATACAAAGACGTTTTCGAAAAACGTCACGGTGCACGTCTAGGCTTCATGTCATTCTTCGTTAAAGCAGCGACTGAGGCACTGAAACGCTACCCAGCAGTGAACGCTTCTATCGATGGCGACGATATCGTTTACCACGGTTACTATGACATCGGCGTGGCAGTATCTTCTGATCGTGGTCTAGTTGTGCCAGTTCTGCGTGATACTGACCGCATGAGCTATGCAGAAGTTGAAAACGGTATCCGTGCATACGCAGGTAAAGCACGTGAAGGCAAACTGGCAATTGAAGATATGACTGGCGGTACTTTCACTATTACCAACGGTGGTACTTTCGGTTCACTGCTTTCAACTCCGATCCTGAACCAGCCACAAACTGCGATCCTGGGTATGCACAAAATCCAAGAACGTCCTATGGCTGTAAATGGTCAGGTTGAAATCCTGCCTATGATGTACCTGGCACTTTCTTATGACCACCGTCTGATCGATGGTAAAGAAGCTGTTGGCTTCCTGGTAACTATCAAAGAATTGTTAGAAGAACCAGCTCGCCTTATCCTTGACCTATAATTTTAGTTCTTAAGAATAATCTGAACGAGTTCAAAGCGATGCTTTGAACTCGTTTTTGGAGATAAAAATGTCTCAATACGATTTAGTTGTAATCGGTGGTGGACCAGGTGGTTATGAAGCTGCGATCCGTGCAGCACAGCTTGGTTACAAAGTTGCGTGTATCGAAAAACGTATTCACAAAGGTAAACCATCTTTAGGTGGTACTTGCTTAAACGTAGGTTGTATCCCTTCTAAAGCACTTCTGGATTCTTCTCACCGTTACGAAGATACTGTTCATCACCTGGATGACCACGGTATTACCACTGGTGAAGTAAGCTTCGATCTTTCTAAACTGCTTGCTCGTAAAGACAAAGTTGTAGACCAACTGACTGGTGGTGTTGCACAGTTACTTAAAGGTAATGGCATCGACTGGTTACAAGGTACTGGTAAACTGCTTGCTGGTAAAAAAGTTGAGTTCGTTCCACACGAAGGTGAAACTCAAGTTCTAGAACCTAAATATGTAATCCTTGCATCTGGTTCTGTACCTGTAAACATTCCAGTGGCTCCTGTAGATCAAGACCTGATCGTTGACTCAACTGGTGCGCTTGAATTCCCAGAAGTTCCTAAACGTCTTGGTGTGATCGGTGCTGGTGTAATCGGTCTGGAACTGGGTTCTGTATGGCGTCGTCTGGGTGCTGAAGTTGTTGTATTTGAAGCAATGGATGCATTCCTGCCAATGGCCGACAAAGCACTGGCTAAGGAATACCAAAAAATCCTGACTAAACAAGGTCTGGATATTCGTATCGGCGCTAAAGTTTCTGGTACTGAAATTAATGGTCGTGAAGTGACTGTTAAATATAACCAGGGCGGCGAAGACAAAGAACAGACTTTTGACAAACTGATCGTTTGTGTAGGCCGTAAAGCATATGCAGAAGGTCTGCTGGCTGAAGATTCAGGCATCAAACTAACTGAACGTGGTCTGGTTGAAGTAAACGACTGGTGTGCAACTTCTGTTGAAGGTGTATACGCAATCGGTGACTTGGTACGCGGTCCAATGCTTGCGCATAAAGCAATGGAAGAAGGCGTAATGGCAGTTGAACGTATTCACGGTCATGCTGCTCAAGTGAACTACGACACCATCATTTCTGTAATCTACACTCACCCAGAAGCGGCTTGGATAGGTTTAACAGAAGAGCAAGCGAAAGAAAAAGGCCACGAAGTAAAAACTGGTCAATTCGGCTTTGCTGTAAACGGTCGTGCGCTGGCTGCTGGTGAAGGTGCTGGTTTCGTGAAGTTTGTTGCTGATGCGAAAACTGACCGTTTGCTAGGTATGCACGTGATCGGACCAAATGCGTCTGACATCGTACACCAAGGCATGATCGCACTTGAATTTGTATCTTCAGTGGAAGATCTGCAGTTGATGACTTTCGGTCACCCAACATTCTCTGAAGTAGTGCATGAAGCTGCTCTGGCAGTGGATGGACGTGCAATTCACGCGATTCAACGTAAGCGTAAATAATTAAAAAGAGAGCGGCGTCAGCCGCTCTTTTTACATTTGATGGTTGTGTTTGTTTGAATAATCATCTAAAAATAAAGATAAGAAATAAGACATCGTTTTAAAAAATTCCAATATCGATGTTGCAGCGCCACAGGATATTGGACGCGGTAATAACAAAGTGAAAAGTAGTAAAAGGTCAATCAATGAATTTACATGAATATCAAGCCAAAACTTTATTAAAAAAATATGGGATGCCAGTGCAAGAAGGTATTCTTGCGACCAATGCCGATGAAGCCGTGCAGGCATTCCAGCAATTAGGTGGAAAATTTGCTGTATTAAAGGCACAGGTACATGCCGGGGGGCGTGGCAAGGCAGGTGGGGTAAAGGTGGTCAAATCTGCCGAAGAAGCTGCTGAATATGCCAATCAGATTATTGGAACCCGTTTAGTTACCTATCAAACCGATGCCAATGGCCAACCAGTGAATAGTATCCTGGTGGCTGAAGATGTTTATCCGGTTGAACGTGAACTCTATCTCGGTGCAGTAGTTGACCGTTCTAGCCGTCGTATTACCTTTATGGCATCTACAGAAGGCGGTGTTGAAATTGAAAAAGTCGCTGAAGAAACGCCAGAAAAAATTATTAAAGTTGAAGTTGATCCGCTAGTTGGTTTATTACCTTTCCAGGCACGTGAAGTGGCATTTGCCCTGAACCTGAAAGATGGTCAAGTGAACCAGTTTGTCAAAGTCATGACGGCTGCTTATAAAGCATTTGTTGAAAATGACTTTGCCTTGTTTGAAATTAACCCGCTGTCTGTACGTGAAAATGGTGACATTCTGTGTGTCGATGCTAAAGTGGGTATTGATTCAAATGCGCTATACCGTTTACCTGAAATTGCAGCATTACGTGATAAATCTCAGGAAAATGAGCGTGAGTTGAAAGCCTCTGAATTTGACCTGAACTATGTGGCCTTAGAAGGGAACATTGGCTGTATGGTGAATGGTGCCGGTCTTGCGATGGCAACTATGGACATCATCAAACTGTATGGTGGTCAGCCAGCCAACTTCCTGGACGTGGGTGGTGGTGCAACCAAAGAACGTGTGATCGAAGCATTCAAAATTATCCTGGCAGATTCTTCTGTACAAGGTGTCCTGATCAATATTTTTGGTGGAATTGTACGATGCGACATGATCGCTGAAGCGATTATTGCAGCGGTTCAGGAAGTTAATGTCACTGTGCCTGTGGTGGTTCGCCTAGAAGGCAACAACGCAGAGCTGGGTGCCAAATTACTGGATGAATCAGGTTTGAAATTGATTTCTGCAAATGGCCTTGCCGATGCTGCAGAAAAAATTGTTGCTGCAGTAAAAGCGTAAGGGAGTATCGAGCATGAGCGTATTAGTTAATAAAGACACTACAGTTTTGGTTCAGGGTTTCACAGGTAAAAACGGTACTTTCCATTCAGAGCAGTCGATTGCCTACGGTACTAAGGTGGTTGGTGGGGTAACTCCAGGCAAGGGTGGTACTACTCATCTTAATTTACCTGTATTCAATACTATGAAAGAAGCAGTGCGTGAGACTGGTGCAACAGCTACTTCGATTTATGTGCCAGCGCCATTCGTACTGGATTCTATTATTGAATCGATCGACTCTGGCATTGAGCTGATCGTGGTGATTACTGAAGGTGTACCAACACTGGATATGTTGAAAGCCAAACGTTATCTGGAAACCAATGGCAATGGTACACGTCTGATTGGTCCAAACTGTCCGGGTATTATTACCCCTGAAGAATGCAAGATCGGGATTATGCCAGGACATATTCATAAAAAAGGTAAGATTGGGATTATTTCGCGTTCTGGCACCCTGACTTATGAAGCGGTTTCACAAACAACTAAATTGGGTCTAGGTCAGTCAACTTGTATCGGTATTGGTGGTGACCCAATTCCAGGTATGAACCAGATTGATTGCCTGAAACTGTTTGAAGAAGATCCTGAAACTGAAGCGATTATTATGATTGGTGAGATTGGCGGTACCGCAGAAGAAGAAGCGGCTGAATATATCCAGTCCAATGTCACTAAACCGGTTGTTGGTTATATTGCAGGTGTGACAGCACCGAAAGGTAAGCGCATGGGTCATGCCGGTGCAATTATTTCGGGTGGTAAGGGTACTGCGGAAGAAAAATTTGCTGCCTTTGAAAAGGCGGGCATCGCATATACCCGTAGTCCGGCAGAGTTGGGTTCAACTATGTATCAGGTATTAAAAGATAATGGCTTAATCTAAACTGTAATAATCAAATATAAAGCCCTCTATATGAGGGCTTTTTTTACAACAAATTAACAATAATTTGGTCATATAGAAAGAAATTGTGAGAAATGTCTCACTTTGTTATAATGATTGTAAAACTACAATACACAATAAGATATACACAAATGCGAAATTACAAAAATCATTATTCATTTGTCTACATGCTGTTAATGGCGGGAATGACTTCCACACCTCTATATGCAGCTATTTCGGATGTTCAACGGCAACAGGTCGTTGAACAAATTAAGGCGGGAAAAGCTCAAACAGGACTTAAATTGCTTGCTGATATGGTGCAAAAAGATCCGAGCAATATGACTTTGCTGGCTGATTATATTTTGTTAAGCAAGCAATACAATCCGCAAGCTTCTCAACAAGATTACAAGCTTAATCACTTAAATTTTTCAACATATCCGGTGTATGGTCAGTTGCCATTAGTGATGCTGTTGAGAGATCAGGGGAAATTTCAGCTGGCTGAGCAGTATGCGGCAGGCTTTCAAAAACACAGTATCAGTGATATTCCATGGAATTTGTATCGTGGAATATTGCTGGCAGAAGGTGGCCAAGCGGAGCAAGCTAAGCAGCGACTCAAACAGGTAGATCAGCAGAAATTAAATGCAGATCAGCTTGCACAATTGGCTTATACTTATCGGTTACTTGGACAACCTGTACAGTCATTAGAAAGTGCAAAGAAAGCGATGGCGATCAGCCGCGCTGAAAATGTGCAAGAACAGTATGTACTGGCACTTGCAGCTAATGCTGATTATGACAGTGCTAATCAATTCTTACAGCTGAATGGAAAAGGAAAAAGCCAGTTAAAGCATGAAGTTCAACTGATAAAGTTCAGTCAAAATATTCGTCATGCAATAGACTTTTATCGCGTACAAACGGAACAGGATCAAGGCAAGATTGCCTATACACAGCTTGATGCTGTACTAGCTGAGATGCGAATGTATGAAAAAGAATTAGCTGACTATCCAGAGCTTCGCCAGAAATTTTATTACAACTATATTTATGCATTAAGCGCACGTCAGCGATCAAAAGAAGCACTGGCACAACTTTCCAAATTAAATCAGCCGGTAGAGCAGATGCCAGCATATGCGCGACATGCACTTGCAGATAGCTATCTGCGTGAGCATAAACCTCAGCAGGCTGAAATACTGTACCGCAGCCTGTTTAAAGAAAAAAATTATGTGGACTATGACGTTTATGCCGGTCTGTATTATAGCTTGATTGAACAGGAGAAATTTAAGGCTGCTGATGCACTGATTGAAGAAATGGATCAGCGTTTACCGGTATATTTTTATAGTAGTGCTAAAGGGGTGGACCGCCAGATTCACTGGGATCGTGATGAGTTTATTACTCTAAAAGGATTGCATTTCGGTTATAAAAATCAGCTAGATAAAGCGGAGCAATATTTCCAGAATCTAGTGGCTAAATCTCCAGGTAATCAGAGTTATCTTAATTCTCTGGCAACCATCCAGCGTTGGCGTGAAAAACCTCTACAGGCACAAGCGACTGTATCTTTACTTAATGGCACGGAGCCAGTAACTCGGGCAACGCGCATCAATAGTATGGAAAATGCTCAAGCCATCACAGATGTAAAGACCTGGCGTGATAGCAATACCGATTTATACACACGAGCAGAAAATGATACTGGTGTGATCCGTAGCCATAAAGAGCTTCGAGATCGCGATCGTTTCACTATTTCCCATAATAGTCTTTATGCTAAAAGTGATGCAGATGAACAAAATGAAGTGAATAATCTGAATGGTGCACGTGAGAAACAAAGCTGGACAAGATTAAATACACCATGGTTCTCAGATTATTTCCGGAGTTTTGTGGAACATCAATATCGTAGCGGGGAGTATGAAGAAGGAGATCGAGATGATCAGCGTATTGGCTTAGGTTTGGAGTGGGCAAATAAACGCAAATATGCCACGGTTGCTGTTTCTCAAGCAACCGAAGGTGATCGCTTTGGTGTTAATTTGACCTGGAATCACTGGTTAGATGACCACTGGAATTATGGTATTGGTTATAACAGTCAAGCAGATATTCCGTTACAAATACAAGATGAGCATGAAGGGCAGTCTTACCGTTTTGATTTGAACTGGCAAAAACATGAATCTACGAAAGCTGGTTTAAGTTATCAATTTACAGATATTGATGATGGCAATGAGCGCCAAGAGCTTGGTACTTATTTCAAGCAACGTATATTTCAGTCCCCCCATCATTTAACCCATATGAACTTATATGGTTTCTGGGCAGAAAATAAAGATATAGAAACTGCATATTTCAATCCTTCTTCCAGCTGGAGTGCAGAAGTAGGCTTAGAACATGATTGGATTACCTGGCGTAGTTATGACCAATCTTTAACACAACGTTTTTCATTCAACTTGGGTGTATTTGATCAGGAAGACTATGATGCCGGACTGATTTATTTAGCGAAATACCAGCACCTTTGGAAAATTACTCGAACTTGGTCATTAAATTATGGAGTGTCTTATGGACAGCATCCTTACGATGGTGAAGATGAAAATAGACTAGAAGCAAGTTTTGGCTTCGAGGGAAGATTCTAATGAATATAATAAAAATTAAACTGACACTTGCCCTATTAGGATGCTTAAGTCTATGTGTGAACTATAGTCATGCTGAAAGTACAGCAATGGATTTGCCCGAAAACCAATTTGTAACTCTTACTTTTCATGATGTAAGGGATGATGTGGCTCGTCGGGGAGATCGTGACCAGTATGCAATTAGTACCGAATATTTGGCACAGTATTTTGCATGGTTAAAACGTGAAGGTTGGAAAACCATTACTTTAAAAGATATCCGCCGTGCTCGTGAGCAGAAAGTTTCATTACCAGAAAAGTCGGTTTTATTGACATTTGATGATGGAGCTTTAAGTGGCTATACCAAAGTTTTTCCTTTGTTAAAGCAATACAAACTGCATGCAGTTTTTGCGATTCCAACCAGCTGGATTGGTACCAATCATAAAGATGCAATAGAAGCATATGGTGCCAATAACTTGATGAATTGGGATCAGATGCGAGAAATGCAGAGCAGTGGACTTGTTGAGTTTGTTTCACACTCACATGATATGCATCGTGGTGTGCTTGCAAATCCACAGAAAAACATGCAGCCTGCCGCGACTGCACGAATATATGATTCAAAAAAAGCCCGTTATGAAACGGATCAAGCTTTTAGACAGAGGGTATTGAATGATCTAAAGCGTTCCAAAAATATTTTGGAACAGGAGCTTTCGACACCAACCCATGCAATCTTTTGGCCATATGGTGCTGTAACTCCAGAGACGGAAGATATCGCCAAGCAGGCTGGGCTCAGTATGTCCTTTAGTTTAGGAACGATGGCACCACTGGCTGATTCAGTCAAAACCTATCAGCGGGCGCTTATTATCAACAATCCTAACCCGGCTGAAATATCCGAAGCTATGGCTGACTTCTTGTACCATACTAAACAGCCATATATGGAACAGAAGAGTTTCATTCAGTTTAACCTGCAAGACCTGAGCCAGCCAACGCTAAAACAGGCAGATGAAAAATTAAGCCAGTTTTTGAATCAATTAGATGCTTTGAAAACCAATCAGTTGATTTTAAAACCAGTGGCTGATTTGGATGGCAATGGAACGATTGATGTAGCCTACTTCCCAAATCGGCAGATCAAAATGCAGCAGGATCTGCTGAACCGTACTGTATGGCAGGCACGTACGCGAACTTACCAGCGTGTATATGCAGAGTTACCGTTGAGTCTAGCCAATCAAGGCTACAATATGGCACAGCTGGTTGAAGACATATTCAAATACAATGGTAACCTGGAAGGGTTGGTAATTGATGCAGGAAATGAGCTGAACTGTGCAATCGAAACCTCACAGTGGACTGCTGAATGTAAAAAGCAAATCCAGAGCGTCATTGATTTAAAGCAGCAATCTGGGCAACGTGCGAAATACTATGCCAATATCAGTAATGTATATCTCGCAGTCTTAAAGATTAAAACGAATAAAAGCATAGGTTTAAAAAAATTATTCGATAATTTGTTAGATGACGCTGACTATATCTATCTGGTCGTAGATGAAAACATGAAAAAGGCTGAGCATGATCAGCTACTTAAAAATATTCAGCTACTCACACCTGTACAAAAACAACGCTTGATGGTGGGCTTTGATCTTGCTGGTCAGCTAAACAAAGACCAATGGACTGCTACCCGAATTGCTGATTTACGTAAACAAGGTATCCAAAAAATCTCACTTGAAAACTATAACTTTAAAAATGCCGGACATGTTCAGCAAAGGCTTTATGCATCTGTCAGTTTAAACAGTAATCCTTTGGCTTATCGTGATCCATTTAAGGCACAAGGAGAACATCAATGATTCAAATTAGTTTAAGTGATGTCGTCTTCGGATTTGCCTTTTTCTATCCGTTATTTATGGCTTGGATGTGGATCGCGGGTGGTCTTTGGTTCTTTTTTAAACGTGAGCTGAGCCAAAAGGAATTGCCCAAACCTAGTAATGCTGGATGCAGTATCTTGATTCCGTGCTTTAATGAGGCAGAGCAGGTTAGACAGACAATCCGTTATGCCATGCAGACCCAATATCCAAAATTTGAAGTGATTGCAATTAATGATGGGAGTTCTGATGAAACTGGAGAAATTCTGCATGAACTTGCCAGCAAATATTTAAATTTAAGAATAGTACATCTTGCGGATAATCAAGGTAAAGCTTATGCATTACGTGCTGGAGCAATGGTGAGCCGTTATGAATATTTAATTTGTATTGACGGCGATGCCTTAATGCATCCACATTGCACCCTGTGGATGATGCATCATTTGACGATGTTCCCGCGTGTCGGGGCAGTGACCGGAAATCCACGTATCCTGAACCGCTCCAGTATTCTAGGTAAGGTACAGGTCGGTGAATTCTCTTCTATTATTGGTTTGATTAAACGAGCACAACGTACCTATGGGAGGATTTTTACTGTATCGGGTGTTTGTGCCGGTTTCAGAAAAACTGCGCTAAACCGTATAGGTTACTGGCGTGATGACATGATTACGGAGGATATTGATGTATCTTGGCGTCTGCAATTTGACCATTGGGATGTGCAGTACGTTCCTCAAGCGTTGACTTATATCTATATGCCAGAAACATTTAAAGGTTTATGGAAACAGCGTCTACGTTGGGCACAAGGCGGGATTGAAGTGCTGTTCGCCTATGTGCCAAAAATATTTAAATGGCGTTTACGCCGTATGTGGCCAATAGCACTAGAGTCCATGATTAGTGTGCTTTGGGCATATACCATGTTTGGTGTATTCGTTTTGTTCTTCTATGGATTGTTTTTTCCTGTGGCACCAGAGTGGTACATCAATACACTCATGCCACAATGGTATGGTGTAATACTCGGTTCTAGCTGTCTAATTCAATTCATCGTAAGTCTATGGATTGATCGTCGTTACGATAAAGGACGAATGTTCAGAAGTTATTTTTGGGTAATTTGGTATCCATTATTTTTCTGGATTTTGACCATGTTAACGACAGTAATTGCTTTGCCGAAAACCATTTTTAAAACCCAAACCCGAGCACGGTGGACAAGTCCTGACAGAGGCTACCGTGGTGAGACAGAGGTGGAATAAAATGCCGAACAATAACAATAATACTGCGCAGAAGCAGATTAAAATTGCAGAATATATAGAAGTCCCTGCAGCAATCGAAATACCAAAGCTTGAGCTTTCTCAGATAGAAGGTGCCGAATTAGATATTCCAGAATATATTGATGTTCCTGAATATGTGAAAGACCGGACTGGTGGATATACCTTAATGACATTAGGCTGGATGGCCTGGGCGTGGTTGTTTATGCCACTGGTTTCACTTGCTTTATGGTGGTTTCAGTCAAATCTGGTTATAGGTCAAGTATTAAGTGAACATACTTCTTATCAAGGACTGACTTTAATAAAGTTGACTATATTGATTGTGGTTGCTTTTTTATGTCTATTGATATGGGCCAGTTATAACTGGATTCGTTTTAATGGTGTTGATCGTAGATCTGCACCTAAACCAGTAGAACTACAGCAAATTGCATCGAGTTTTGCACTTGATAAACATGCCCTACTGGAAATGGTACAGGCGAAGAATTTAACTTTGCACTATAACAGGGAAGGAAAACTTGAGCAGTACGATATTCAAGGTCAAATTATGAAAGTTTCTTCGGCTTAAAAATCAATTCGGAGGGGTGTGGCTGGTAAGGGTCTTCTGGATAATAGCCAATATGCTGCACCCCATTTTCTCTCAATAATTGAATAGTTTCTAAAAGTTCTTCATTCGACAGCTTACGTTGTGTGTTCCAATCAATAGTCTGAATCTCAAAAATAGTCCGTTTCAATGTTGGATCATATTGGCGGGCTTTCTCAATCAAGTCGAAATAAAACTGTTTCGGGTCCGTGGCTTTTTCCATATATGGCATTGCCATTACGGCGTTGTAATCATAGTGTTGTAGAGTACTTACTGTGGATTGTGCAAACCACTTTTCGCTTTCAGGATTTAGCAGGACAGGGGCATAAGAATTGCGAGCAAACCTGAGATTAGGATGTATTTCTTTTAATTTAAGACTTAATTGTAGGGCAAGGCCATCAAGATAGGTAGTTTTTGCCTTGGCAAATTTTAATTGATCGGAATGCTCTGGATTACGAAGTAATTTCTCAGCATTTCTAAATCCCCAGCGTTTGTAGACTTGTATGGCAGAAGCCGAACTGTCTTCAAAGTCATTCAAGGTTATATCGTCGTGGTACAAAATACCATCAACAGTAACTGTGTCCGTGAGAGCTTTATATATCTCATAAATATAAATGAAATTTTTGGGGTCAAAAGGTGAGAGGCGGATATAGCCTTTAGTACTTTGATTCGCATGTTCTACATAATTTGCTTGATAATGTTGTGGTAGTTCCCAAGCCCACATCGGTAGCCACGCATATATTGTTTTAACAGTGGTTTGACTACGAATCTGATCAGTGATGTTTTTAAACAAATCTGCTTTTACAGGTAGATGAGGATTAGGAAAATAAACCTCATGTGCTGAACCATTCGCATCTGGATCAGCGAAAGCTTGCAGGAAAATTGTATTTGGTTGTACTTCTTGGATTCTTTTAATTAAATGAGTGATATTCTGCGTTAGTTGTTTTGGATCTGGATCGTAAATATAGTCTATATCCAGATGCATGATCGACATTTCAATTTGTTGATCTAACTTATTTTGTTCTGCTGTTGGCGAGTTTGAAGAGAAAGGATTATTTAAGTCATTTGCTGAACTAGAGGCTGGGCTGAGTAAGCTCAAACAAGAAATTAAACTGCAACTTATTTTGAATAGTTTTTCTCTAGAAGAAAATTTAATTTTCATAATGCTATTCCATTAATTATCGTTATTATAGGGAAATGAATAATACCTTATCGACATAATGCTTATTTTTATTATTCAAAATAGCATATTTATTTTCAGGAATATGTTTAATTATTGAAAAAGGCTTCCGAACCGGAAGCCTTTTGTTCCATATCTTGGAAAATAAAAAGTTCAGGCTTTTGATTTTAGGCTCTGCGTCATCCCGTTAATATCTCCACCTTGAATCCCCAATTCACTCATCAAGCTATCAATAAGGGGTGCCTGGCTGCGATAACGTAGGGCGCTATTCACCACCTGATCGGAGAGGGCAATATTGCCACCTTCATGGTGAGCCTCAGCTCCAGCAGATGACCCATGCAGACCATTGACTTGTAAAATCTTGATGTCATCAATGTTTTCCATTGGCTTGACACTTTCACGGATAATTTCTGGCAAATATTTCAACATTGCTAAACGAATCTGCATTTCCACCTGTTCAGAAGACAAGACATTATTCGCTTCATTCACTGCACGGGTACCTTCTGCATCTACCTTATATTGTTTCTCCATCGCTTCAGCGAGTAAAACTTTGGCTTCGGCTTCACCTTTCGCTTTCAGGCGAACTTTTTCAGCTTCGGCTTCAGCGGCAATACGCACGGCTTCTGCTTCATCCGCAGCGGCCTGTTTTCCAGCTTCCGCAGCAACGGTAATCGCAATCGCTTCTTTTTCTGCCTGTTCTTTTGCAGCCACCAGTTCAACCGCCTTTTGACGTTCTGCCTGCTGGATCTGACGGACTGTTACGACTTCTTCTTCCGCTTTTACTGCCTGTGCACGTGCAAGGTCAGCTTGGGCTTTGGCTTCAGATTCAGCGCGAGATTTTTCTGCAATGGCAATGGCGCGATCCTGTTCAGCCAGCTCAATGGTTTTCTTTTGCTCAACTTGTGCTTTTTGTACTAGTTGGGCTTTTTGGATATTTTCATTTTCAACATCGCGTGCTGCGGCAATGCGTTTTAATTCAATTTCACGTTCTGCTGCAATACGCGCTTCTTCCGCTTCCCGTTTTTTCGCAGCTTCCTGTGCTGCAATTTCAGCAAGCTGTTCAGCACGGCGAATGGCAATTTCACGTTCCTGTTGCAGCTTGGCATATTCTTCTTCACGGATGATCTGTAAACGTGCCTGTTCTGCTTCAAGGTTTTTGGCACGAATCGCCAGATCAGTATCCTGTTCAATATGGTTACGTTTACGGCGACGGTCTTCGATGGTTTCAGTCAGCTTGGTTAAACCTTCGGCATCAAAGGCATTTTGTGGATTGAAATATTTAAAGCCAGTTTGATCTAGGCCAGTTAAAGAAACGGTTTCAAGTTCCAGGCCATTTTTATGCAAGTCTTCTGAAACTACTTGTTGAACTTTCTGGACGAAGTCGACCCGTTTTTCATGTAGTTCTTCCATCGCCATTTCGGCTGCAACGGCACGTAAAGAATCGACGAATTTACCTTCCACCAGATTTTTTAGCTCATTTGGAGACATGGTCTTTTGACCGAGGGTTTGTGCTGCTGTGGCAATGGAATCTGCAGTCGGTTTTACCCGGACATAGAACTCTGCCATCACATCGACACGCATACGGTCTCGGGTAATCAGCGCCTGATCATCTGCGCGGCGGACTTCGAGACGCAGGGTATTCATATTCACTGGAATGATTTCGTGCAGCACCGGTAAAACGATGGCGCCACCGCCAAGAATCACCTTTTCACCGCCCCAACCGGTACGAACAAAAGAAATTTCCTTGCTGGAACGGTGATAAAGACGTGCAATGATTAACCCAAAAGTAATCAGAACAACAAAAATTACCCCTGCAATAATTAAAATATTAAATAAATCAAAATCTAGCATTGTTATTGAGACCCTATTGTTATGTGTGTAAAACGGTTGAGAATTAATTTTTTTTAATTGCTAAATCAGAGTCTGGTTGCCTGAAAGCCGACACGTGTTTTTTCTACCAGTACAACATTCTGACCTTGTGGCAAAACTTCATCCGCCGCAGGTTCAACCAGGACATAATGGGTTTGACCGAACTGGTCCTGAACCTTGGCTTGGGCCGGGGAGTTGATGCGGGCATCGCCTAGAATAATGGTACCGGTACGGCCAATGAGTTCTTCAATATGAATCGCGGTGGTTTCATCTTTAGGCATGATTTTCTCAGCCATTTTGGCATTGAAACGTACGATTGGCATGCATAGGAACAGACAGGCAGGGGAAATTAGCCAGCCACTAAGTAAATAGCCAGTTATCCGTTCAAAGAGGCCCTGCAGGATCAGGCCGCTTAAACCATAGGTACTGAGGAAGATAATCAGCCAGATAAAGATTGGCAATTTGCCTAAATAAAGCCAGTCAAAAACTTTAGTAAACAGGCTTGGATCTTGCGCGGGATGCAGGTCAGAGAGAGAAGCATCTTCGGGCAGGAGCTGATCAAAAACACTTTGCGAACCGCCACCCAAGAACAGCAGGATACATTCCAGGGCTGCAAACATCAGCATCAAGCTTAAACTGATGCTAAATACAATGTTGGATGGTTCGGTAAAAAGCTCCCACATTCCTCAGGATCTCTATAATTATGGTTTTCATTTTTAGTAAGAATAATTCTTGCTTATAAAAAAGATAACATTGATTAAACATTTTGCAATCAAAATCCACACAAAAGTTCCGGGTATGTGACTTGATCGATAAATAATAAATAGGATATTGAGCGAACACTTAAAGGAAATTTTGGATAATATTTAAAAGATGTCATAAATTTTTAATGTTTATAGGGTTATTAAATAAATTAGGAAACTCAAAAGTTTAGTGCAGCAGCTTTTTCGAGCTACTGCTTATTAAAGAGGTGATATATAAAGAAGTTTATATTCTTAATGACTTTTAAAAAATGAAAAACTTACGGAAAAAGCAAATATAGTTTCTGATAAATGGTGGGAAAGCAAGGCTAATTAAGGCATAGGTTTCTTACTTTTCTGTCTTGTTATTAAGCAGTCGAAACAGATGAATCAATAAAAAGAGAACAGCGCAATATTCGACTAAAGTAGAACAGTACACTATATAAATTAGCCTAAGTAGTATTTAAAGTAATGAAGTCTGAATGCGTACTTTCATATCGAGTGCCTGTTGCAGAATATAGGTTTTCATCCACTGGATTTGTTCACCCATAGGATTGGTTTTTACAGCAGTTTGCAGGAAAGCCAGCTCAGGTTTATTAAAAAGTTGTTCTTCTAGAGCTTTTTCCAGCGCCTGGCTATTTGCTGCTAAAGGCAGAGCCACTAGATAAAAAGCTTTTGGATAATTATAGAAAGCATATAAAAGGTTAAAGGCTTTTTGGTCACCGCGCAGGTTGCCTGCACCGATTTCATAACTCGGATTCTGATTACTGTGGGTAATGCCCAGAACGTACTCGGCTTGACCCTCTTTAATACGGACCCCAAACTGTAGCCCGATCTGATCGGCTGTCAGTTCATGCTGTACATAAACATTTAATGGATTGCCATCATCGGCAAAAGGTTCCTGCAAAATCAGCATGTGTTGTTCATGCTGATAGATATAGCCAGCCAATGGTGCTTGTTCGAGTCGGTTTTTTAATGTTTCGAGATCGTATTGATTAAATGGCATATCTGGAATCATCATCATAAGAGCTACGATCTACTCTAGGTGGTTTTGTTACTATTGAAAACTGCCACTTTATATGATTTTTCTATCAACTTATTATTAAAAAATAGTGGGTCTTTGAGGCAGAATGCGCGAAAATAGTAAGATCAAATACATTATAAATCATAAGATTGAATAAAACTTATAAGATATATCAGAGATTTTTTATATGATCTTTTAATATATGGATAGCACAAAACAAGAAAACGTTATGAATACTTAATCACTATAATGAATATAAATTTTATAAAGTGTAATAAGTACACGTGTAATACGCAGGTTGTCCATGTCATTAAATGAGGAAAGACTTACTCATCTTAAACAGCTAGAAGCTGAGAGTATTCACATCATTCGCGAAGTTGCAGCTGAGTTTGAAAACCCAGTCATGCTTTACTCAATCGGTAAAGATTCAGCAGTAATGCTGCATTTAGCACTGAAAGCGTTCTATCCTGCCAAGCTTCCATTCCCACTACTCCACGTAGATACGGGCTGGAAGTTTAAAGACATGATCAAGTTCCGCGACAACATGGCCAAAGAGCATGGCTTTGATCTGATCGTGCATCAGAACAAAGAAGGTCGTGATGCGGGCGTAAACCCATTCGACTATGGCAGCTCTAAATATACTGACATTATGAAAACCCAAGGTCTGAAACAGGCACTGGATAAATATCAGTTTGATGCCGCTTTCGGTGGTGCACGTCGTGACGAAGAAAAATCACGTGCCAAAGAACGTGTTTATTCATTCCGTGATTCTAAACACCGTTGGGATCCTAAAAACCAGCGTCCAGAACTTTGGAACCTTTACAACGGTAAAGTCAACAAAGGCGAAAGTATCCGTGTATTCCCTCTGTCTAACTGGACTGAGCTGGACATCTGGCAATATATCTACCTAGAAAATATCAAACTTGTTCCATTGTACCTAGCTGCTGAACGTCCAGTAGTTGAGCGTAATGGTACGCTGATCATGGTTGATGATGAGCGTATGCGCCTGAATCCAGGCGAAGTGCCACAAATGAAATCGGTTCGTTTCCGTACTTTAGGTTGTTACCCATTGACTGGTGCAGTTGAATCTACTGCAACAACTTTACCGGAAATTATCCAGGAAATGCTTTTAGCGACCACATCTGAACGTCAAGGCCGTATGATCGACCATGACGAAGCAGGTTCGATGGAAAAGAAAAAGCAGGAAGGTTACTTCTAAGAATCTTAAGAAATCTCCCTTGCGCAGCAGTGCTGCTCACCCTCTTTGAGAAAGAGGGGGAACTCCTGAAAGAAAACGGAGAAAAGTCCTCCTTTAGCAAAGGAGGATTTAGGTGGATTTGAAGATTAGAAACGATTTCTAAACGTATTTGTGGAGCTATGAGCGATGTCTCACCAATCAGAACTTATTAGCCAAGACATTTTGGCTTATTTGAAACAGCACGAAAATAAAGACTTATTGCGTTTCCTGACTTGCGGTAACGTGGATGATGGTAAATCAACCCTGATCGGCCGTCTACTTTACGATTCAAAACTGATTTATGAAGATCAGCTGCAAGCCGTTACCCGTGATTCTAAAAAAGTCGGTACCACTGGCGATGCACCTGACCTGGCGCTTCTTGTCGATGGTCTGCAAGCTGAACGTGAGCAGGGTATTACCATTGACGTGGCTTACCGTTATTTCTCTACTGAAAAACGTAAGTTCATCATTGCCGATACTCCGGGACACGAACAATACACCCGTAACATGGCTACTGGTGCGTCGACTGCGGATCTTGCGATTATCCTGATCGATGCGCGTTATGGTGTTCAGACTCAAACACGTCGTCACTCATTTATTGCGAGCCTGTTAGGTATTCGTAATATCGTGGTTGCAGTGAACAAAATGGACTTGGTTGAATTCTCTGAAGCACGCTTCAATGAAATTCAGGCTGAATACAACAAGTTCGTGGATCAGTTAGGCGATCGTAAACCTGCCAACATCATCTTTACGCCGATCTCTGCGTTAAATGGTGATAACGTTGTCAACAAATCTCCAAATACACCTTGGTACCAAGGTGAAACTTTAATGGAGACTTTGGAAAACGTTGAAATTGCGCACGATACCAGCAAACACGAATTCCGTTTCCCAGTTCAATACGTTAACCGTCCGAACCTCGACTTCCGTGGTTTCTGCGGTACCATCGCACTGGGTGAAGTGAAAGTTGGTGATGAAATTGTTGCACTGCCATCTGGCAAAAAATCAACAGTGAAAGAAATCGTCACTTTTGACGGTAACTTAGATCACGCTGTTGCAGGTCAGGCGATCACATTAACACTGAACGATGAAATTGATATTTCACGCGGTAACGTGTTGGTGAAAGTGGGCGAACAACCGCTGATTTCACGTTCTGCTCGCGCATCTGTGGTATGGATGAATGACCAACCGCTGGTGGTGGGTAAACTTTATAACGTGAAGTTTGGTACTCAAACTATTCCGGCGAAAGTTGCGAAAATCAACTACCGTACCAATGTGAATACATTGGAAAAAATGCAGGTTGAGCAGCTTGATCTGAATGCGATTGCTGACGTGACCATTGAATTTGATGCGCCAGTGGTATTCGACCGTTATCAAGACAGCCGTTACACAGGTTCATTCATCTTCATTGACCGTCTAAGCAACGTGACTGTTGGTGCGGGTATGGTTGAAGCTGCGGTAGAATGGACTGCACACAACGAGCCTGTAACTGCTGAAGCACGTGCTGCACGTTTAGGTCAAAAACCTGCTGCAGTAACTGTAACTGCAAAAGCTCTGGAAAATGCACAAGCACTTGAAAGCCTGTTGATCCAACAAGGTGTGGTTGCAATTGCAAAAGCTGGTCTGACTGCTGAACAGGTTGCGCTTGTACGTGAAACTGGTGTGGTGGTGATTACTGACCTTGCAGAAGGTACAGATGTGACTTACACAGCCCATGCAATTGAAGAACTTGCTGAGAAAATTGTGGAATTGGTTCGTCTATAAGACTGGACTTATTCTAAAAAACCCGCTGTATGGCGGGTTTTTTTATTGCCTGAATTTTGATTGCTGGAAAATTATTCGATCAATGAAAATGTGATCTTTCAATTTATTTTCTGCTTTATACAATGCTCCGCAGATGGGGGGATGTATGAAAAAATTATTGTTACTGGTTGGGCTATGTGTAGCTTTTGGAGCTGAAGCCAAGCAGAGCAGTCAAAGCGTAGAAGCAATTAAACAGAAAATTATTAAAGAGTCGATCGAGAGTTATCCAGGCAATTGTCCATGCCCTTATAATATGGCACGTAATGGTAGCCGTTGCGGTAAACGAAGTGCTTATAATCGTGCTGGAGGTTATGCGCCACTTTGCTATCCGGAAGATGTAAGTGATCGGATGATAAGAGAATATAAGAGATAAGAGTAAACTTAAGAAATTGAAAAAATTAAACCCGTTTTAAAACGGGTTGCTAAGCTTTAAGAAAAATATTTTTGAGGCTTGAGGAAAGGACACTATCTTCAATTATATATTTATTTTCTAATAATAATTTATTTTGCGCTTCTTCTAAATCATCTTGAAGGTGACTACTAAGAACTAAAGTGCGTTTTAAGAAGTTTTTGCCATCAAATTCCAAAATGGCAAAACGCTCTGATAAATTATCATTAAAGAAAATTAAATCGAAAATGACTTTCCCTGAAAAATGATGTTTTTTCAGTTCAGGTATAATAGTTTTCAAATTGTTGAGAGGATTTTGAAAGTCATATGCAGTAATCACGGCTAGACTTAAATCCTCATAATATTTGATAAAGTTTTTCATTTTAAATTTTTGTACAGATTGTCAATCAATACATATACCTCATCGGTTAATGCAAGTAGTTGGTTGAAATCGGTAATAACTCGTGAAGATGCTACAAAGTTATCAATGTGAAAAAGAGTATGACGTTGTTTATTAAAAAAACTATAAGCAGAATTTAATGCAAGAAATAAATTCGGATTAGAAATTACTTCTTTACATTCAGAGTTTAACTCGAAGCGAGATGGTGCAATGTTGTCAAAAAGTTGACCAAATGTAAACTTCTCTTCATCTATTTTATCATCAATTTCAGGAAAAGTTTGTAAGATGGATTTTAAAACTCCTTCTAAAGCCCGTAACTCTGAGAAAAGTAATAAACTATAATCTTGTAAATTTAATTGAACTGATTTTAAAGTCGAACTACTTATTAACATATTCAATAACTTAGAAGGTAAGTGATCGAAAGCGTTAGGTAGTTTAGATTTAAGATGATGTTTAACTGTCCGTTCATCCAAAAATTGCACAGCGCTTTCATCAGTTTTACTAATAACTTTCTCAAGCCCACTTGCATCTAATAATTCAGATAATCTGAAAATAAATTCCTTGTAACAGGATAAGGGTAATCCATTAATAATCATTTTTTTGGTATAGTATACAGTGATATTAAGGGAATCTTTATGTGAGAGATTATTTAATTTAAAACGAATTGCATGTTTTTCATTAATGACTTCACAAGAGTAGATCGATTCTCCATTTTCATTTTTTGTATCATTTATCAAAATATCAATTAAACTCTGAATATCTGTAGGCTCAAACCCATCTAATGTCATTTGAACACGACCTTGTTCTTGGGAGCATGACTGTTTAAGGTAAAAAGCTAATTGTTGTGCTAAAGCAATATTTTTACCATTTGGATAGAAGGTGGTTGTTCCATTTTTATTGTTATATATATTCAAAAGACCATCAGCCACACCAATATGAGACACAGTATAAATCTCAAGGTCTTGAGTTTGTTGTTTTGCAGTAATTTTAACGCCTTTTTCTTGTTGAAAAGCTTCTAATAATGAAGGCAGTTGGTCTTTCGGGAATAACAAGTTTTTTAATTCGCTATTAGACAAGATACATTCTCCCTCAAGATTTAATTGTGTGGTAAATAATATATTAAAAATATGAAAATAAAAGACTTTTCAATAATCCAAATTTTTCTTATTTAATTTTTCTGAAAAATATAATTTTTAAACCAACCATGTTAAGATATATCTTAATTAAATTTAAGATATATCTTTTCTATGTCTAAAGCTCCTGATTCTGTCCTAACAGAAGAACGAGAAAGCTCCCCCAAACCTCGTAAACGCCTCTTTGAAGCCGGGCATATGAAGCTGCTTGTGCTTTATCTCATTTCGCTCGCACCCAAGTTCGGCTACGACATTATCAAAGAGATTGGTGACATCGTAGGTGGTGGCTATAGCCCAAGTACCGGCACGATATATCCAACGCTGAACTATCTACTGGAACAGCAATACATTCACGAAGAAATTACCCCAAATGAGCGCAAACGCTACAGCATTACTGCGCAAGGTATTGAACATCTCAAAGCGAAACAGGACTGTGTTGCAAATATTCTCGGTCGTTTTGAAACCCGACGTCGGATTCAAGAAGATGAACGCTATATCGACATCAATACTGCGATGGAAAATCTGAAAGCTGCACTACGTCTAAAACTGTCGAATTCTGAAATAAGCATTGCCGAGATTCAGAAGATCGCAGATCAGATTGAGCAGGCAGCAACTAATATCGCTCATTTGTAAGTCAATTCAAGATTTAAAACATTAGGTTCAATGATGAAAAATAATCTCCCAAAATTCCACCCGAAACATCTGAACTGGCTCATGCCACTGATTCTTTCCGGCATTATGAGTGGTGCAATTTCCTGCTTTAACATGTTTATTAATAAAGGCTGGAGTGACCAGTTTATTTCCTTGTGGCTGCATGCCTGGAGTCTGTCATGGCTGATGGCATTTCCATTGATTCTGATGGTGTTACCGCTGGTGCGTAAGTTTCTCATGCGGTTTGTCGAAATGCCAAAAGAAAAATAGTAAAAATTGAAGTGTGGGAGCACGGTAAATAGGTCAGATTTAGTCCCGTTTTTGGCCCTGCCAGATGATCAAGCGAGCCAAAAACAGCATCAAGACTAAATAGACTTGAAAGGCTGCGGCAAACATCATCATCCAGCCACTATTTCCCGGCGTGCGCTGGGCATCAATCTCAATCAACATACTGAAGGCAGCAATCACAATTTCAAAGCCAATCATTGCTTTTAAAAACCAGGGCCAGGGAAAGCGTAATAGCCATGTGACAAAAACCACCCCAATACAAGGCAGAATACAAAACAGCAAAATGATTTTTAAATCCATTTTTATCATCCTAATATTTTTTTAATTTTTAAGAAGATGAATTGAACCAGCTCATGTTGAGTTCTGCGTGTCCGGTATTTTCATCGATTCCCTGAGAGATAATCTGAAACCCCTGTTTTTGATAAAAACCAACGGCTGTCGTATTAGCAGCATAGACATTCAAATGTAGTTGCTCACATTGCTGTTTTAGGAAATCAACCAGGCATTTGCCATAGCCAGCACCTTGCTGCTCAGGATCAATAAATAGGGCAGCCAAAACATTCTCCGATCTTAATAGGGAAATAAAACCCAAAACGGTGTCTTGCGCCTTAATCACATAATTTTCTGCCAAAGGCAGATACAGATCCCGCATTGGAAGCAGCTGATTTTTCCAATAATCCGCCGGAATAAAATCATGGGCTTTAAGCGATGCCTTGAGCCAGATGTCCAGCATCGGATTGATATCTTCTGGTTGAGCTTTTTGAATTATTGTCATGCGTTGTCTTGTATCAAGTTAATAAATACTGTGCTGATTATACATAAGTCCATAGTTCTTCAATCTGCAGACTTTCTGTGTTCAAATAAACCGGAAATAAATGAAACGTAAAGATTAGGGAAAGAATTCATGTCGCAGCAAACTATGCAACAAGTCATCATTACTGAACCGGGTGGCGTAGAGAAACTGGCTTATGAAACAGTTGCCATTCCTGAACCTGAAGCCAATGAAGTGCTGGTTAAAGTTCATGCTTTCGGGATTAACCGTCCGGATATCTTGCAGCGTCAGGGTTTATACCCAATGCCGAAAGGCGTAACGCCTGTTCCGGGGCTAGAAGTGGCAGGTGAAGTGATTGCAGTTGGTAGCGATGTAAAACGCTTTCAGGTTGGTGATAAGGTTTGTGGCCTGACCAATGGTGGTGGCTATGCCGAATATTGTGTGGTCCCAGAAAGCCAGACTTTACCGATTCCAAATGGCGTGAGCTATGTACAGGCCGCGGCGATTCCTGAAACTTTCTTTACTGTGTGGGCGAATGTGTTCCAGATGGGCAAAGCCAAAGCAGGAGAAACTGTGTTGATTCATGGCGGTACCAGCGGAATCGGCACCACGGCATTGATGTTATGTAATGCACTCGGTATGAAAACTTTTGCAACTGTGGGTTCGGATGACAAAGTTCAGGCAATTTCGCATCTGACCACAGCGATTAATTACAAGACTCAGGATTTTGAACAAGTCATCAATGAAGTGACTGACAATGCTGGCGTGGATGTGATTCTGGATATCGTGGGTGCGCCGTATCTGGAGCGAAACTTAAACCTGCTGCGTCGTGATGGCCGTCTGGTCTATATTGCTTTCCTGGGCGGTGCAAAGGCCAAAGAGGTTAAACTGGGTCAGATCATGATGAAACGCTTGACCATTACCGGTTCAACCATGCGTGCGCGTAATACTGAAGAGAAGTCAGAAATTGCCAAAGGTCTGGAAGAAACTGTGTGGCCATTACTGGAACAAGGTCAGTGTCTGCCAATGATCTACAAGATCTTTAAATTTGACCAGATTCAGGATGCCCATGCAGCGATGGATACGGGCGAACACATCGGTAAGATTGTGGTTGAAGTGATTTAAAATAAGCTGCTGTTATGCGGGATAAAATCATCACGGTTTTATCCCTTTTTTATTTCATGAATGGGTAAGTATCCTTCAAGATTGATAACTTCTGCTTAAAGAAACGGACTGATCTTTTTTGTGTAAGAAGTGATATTTATCACATAATAATCCTCTTATGCATACTCAAGTTTTACAGAATTATTTGTATATTTTATGACCATAAACTGACAGATTATGTCAGTTTATAGCAATGAAGTACGCGTTGTTCCTGGCTGGAATATTTGCTATTGAAAAACATGCGCATTTATGTGAAAAATATTCCGAATTACTTTTTTAATTAAAATTATTAAATAACAATTATTTATAATTATTTCATTCAGCTGATTCTTTTGGTTTTGCCTATTAATGAGTGCATTTTTGAATTTTAAGTAAAAACTGGTCGGGTTTTTGCAATGGTTTAAGCAAGACCATTCATCCAGTGGTTACTCTTATTTTGCTTGATCCCGGGGAGAACAGCCATGTTGATTGCAAAAGGACCTTTTAAACCCATCCATCAAAATCGGGCATTGGCACAGGTCATTCAGGCACGACTGTTTAATCGTGTGACCTCCAAGCAAGCCAAAGTGTTTTATCTGGCCTTGTTAAATCTGGAAAATTATTTGAATCGTTTGGCGAAAGGCGGCAAACGCAAACGCCGTCGCTAATTGATTTCTAAAAGATAAGAGATAGAGCTGATAGAAATATCAGTAGGAATCTCTTTTACCGAATTTCAGACATAAAAAAACCAGCTTGCGCTGGATTCTTTATTACACCATTTTCATTGTTTAAAAATGGTGCCCGAGGCCAGACTCGAACTGGCACGCCTTGAAGGGCGGGGGATTTTAAATCCCCTGTGTCTACCGATTTCACCACTCGGGCTTTAACAAGATTGGAGGCGGAGGTCGGAATCGAACCGGCGTCCACGGAGTTGCAGTCCGCTGCATGACCACTCTGCCACCCCGCCGCGTCTTGTTGATGCGTATATTATCAAGCTCTGAAAAAAAAACAATAGTGTATTCATTCATATGCGCATAAAAACAGCATATGGCGGAAAATATTCAGAATTATCATGTAGAATGTGCAAAATTGATTCATATCAACACTTGGGAGAAGTGCCGTGGCATTAGTTTTAGATGGTCGTGCATTGGCAAAGCAAATTGAGGCTGATTTGTTAACTCGCGTTGAAACGCTTAAAGCAAAATCAGGTCGTACTCCAATCCTTGCGACTATTTTGGTAGGTGACGATGGCGCATCTGCAACTTATGTTCGTATGAAAGGAAATGCTTGCCGCCGTGTCGGTATGGACTCTTTAAAAGTTGAACTTCCAAAAGAAACAACTACTGAACAACTGCTTGCTGAAATTGAAAAACTCAATGCAAACCCAGATGTTCACGGTATTCTGTTACAACACCCAGTACCTGCTCAAATTGATGAACGTGCTTGTTTTGATGCGATCTCGCTGGAAAAAGATGTAGATGGCGTGACTTGCCTGGGCTTTGGCCGTATGGCGATGGGTGAAGCAGCTTATGGTTCTGCAACGCCTGCAGGCATCATGACCATCCTGAAAGAAAACAACATTGAAATCGCGGGTAAACATGCGGTGGTTGTTGGTCGTTCTGCAATTCTGGGCAAACCAATGGCAATGATGCTGTTACAAGCCAATGCAACAGTAACGATCTGTCACTCACGTACTCAAAACCTACCTGAATTGGTGAAACAAGCAGATATCGTGGTGGGTGCGGTAGGTAAGGCTGAACTGATTCAAAAAGACTGGATCAAACCAGGTGCAGTGGTTGTTGATGCTGGTTTCCATCCGCGTGATGGCGGTGGTGTTGGTGATATCCAGTTACAAGGTATCGAAGAAATCGCTTCTGCTTATACACCAGTTCCAGGTGGTGTAGGCCCAATGACGATCACTACTTTGATCCGTCAAACTGTAGAAGCTGCTGAGAAGGCTTTGGGTTAATGCTTTTCTCCTTCTCCCTTTGGGAGAAGGTAGGGATGAGGGACTAAATAAATTTAGACCTCTCCCTAACCCTCTCCTAAAAGGAGAGGGAATCTCTTAAATTTTTCGAATTAAAACGAATAAAAATCTAATGAGCTGTACTTTCCAATTTCCTAAAGCCCCTGAGCATTTACTCCAAGCCTTACACCAAGTCATTCCCAATTGTGAATTAATGGTACAACAGCTGCCGGAAACAACGATTTCACTGTGGCTGATTCCACCCGTATTTCCTACAGACAAGCTGGATGATGAAGTGATACGCCGGATATGGAATGATACGCCGTACTGGATCTTTTGCTGGGCGTCAGGTTTGGCTATGGCACAGTGGCTATTGGCTGAGCCAGATCATGTGAAAGGTAAGGTGGTGCTGGATTTTGGTGCGGGTTCAGGCGTAGTGGCGATTGCAGCGAAAATGGCAGGTGCCAAGCGTGTCATCTGCTGCGACATTGATCAGGTCAGTCTGGATGCCTGTCGTGCCAATGCCGAACTGAATCATGTCGAGCTGGAATATCTGGATGATCTGTATAAAGCAGAGCAGGTGGATATCCTGTTAGCAGCTGATGTTTTATATGACCAGTGCAATCGTTTCTTCTTGGATGAATTCCTGAAATTTGCCCTAGAAGTCTGGGTTGCTGATAGCCGGGTAAAAAACTTTAGCCATCCGAAATATGAAAAGCTGGATGAGCGGAGTGCTACAACCTGGCCAGATCTGGATGAATCACCAGAATTTAGAAATGTGAGTTTTTATAAAACACTTTCTGCAAGCAAATAAAAAAGGGCATTCAGCCCTTTTTTAAATCTCAACCATTAAGAACAGGTGAACTGAATCACGCGCAGTGTACTTGGTCGTGCATTGAGTGCATCGCGTACACCTGGATTTTCGGTATTGTACAGGTCAGGCGTGTTACTTAAGCTGATTTGTGCGCGGGTATTACCTAACTGGCGACCATATTGCTGATCTGCCAGAGCAGTATTGCTAATTTCATTGCTGCTTAATACAGTGACATTCCAGTTCTTCGATGAACCGAGTACCTGTCTGCAGGCTGACTGCAAACGTGCTTCATCTCTGCTGGCCTTGCCAGAAAGTGTATAACGCAACGTTGCGCTATTTGCACCCTGTTCAATCACTTCGTAGCCAGTCTGACCGTTATACGATTGTGGGGTGGTTTGACACGCTGTCAAGCTTAAAGAACCGATTGCTACACCCAGTAAAACAACTGTTTTTTTCATCATGATGATTTCCCGTATTTTTATCCGACAAGTATGCCATAGCAGTGAAAAAGCGGAATGGCAGCAAACATAAAATTCCAATAAAAAAGCTTTCCGAATGTTTCCACACGGAAAGCCCCTAAAGCAATACAGTTACTTAGTCATCAGTAATCATACTGTGCTTTTTGGTGTCTTTCATAAAGACATAAGTTAGCAGTGATAGCGCAATCATGAACGTAATGTAGTAGAAGAAATAGTTTTCATGACCGGCATTTTTAAAGCTTAAAGCCACCAGTTCTGCGGTACCACCAAATAGAGTATTGGCAATCGCGTAAGGCAGTGCTACACCTAGGGCACGAATGTGTGCAGGGAATAGTTCAGCTTTCACCACAGCATTAATCGCTGTATAACCAGTCACAATCACCATACCACTCATACACAGCATAAATGCAGTAGTTGGGTTGGTAGTTGAACCTAAACCATTGAAGATTGGAATGGTAAACAATACACCCAGTACACCAAATGCAATCATGATGGGTTTACGGCCGATGCGGTCAGAAAGTGCACCAATCACCGGTTGCAGTAACATAAATACAAAGATGGAAAGAGTCGTGATTTCAGTCGCTGTGGTTTTCTCAAAGCCCGAAGTATTGACCAAGTATTTTTGCAGGTAAGTGGTAAAGGTATTGAATGCCAAAGTACCACCGGCAGTCAGCATAATCACGGTAAATGCCTGTTTAGGGTATTTGGTGAATAAAGCTAAAGCACCAGATTTTGGACCACCTTTTTTCGCCTGTTCCACCGCCTGTTTTGCAGATTGGGTTTCAACCAGACCACGACGAATCCAGAATACCACAATCGCCAGGAAAGCACCGATCAGGAAGGGAATACGCCAGCCCCATTCAGTCAGTTGTGTTTCAGTCAACGTACGTTGCAGGAAGATCAGTACACAAAGCGCTAACAGCTGACCTGAAATCAGAGTGACATATTGGAAACTTGAGTAGAAACCACGGTGATTTTTACCCGCCATTTCAGTCAGGTAAGTGGCACTTGAACCGTATTCACCACCGACACTGAGGCCTTGCAGCAAACGTGCGAATAGCAGCAGTGCAGGAGCCAGCATGCCGACCGAATCATAAGTGGGGGCACAGGCAATAATCAGCGAGCCGACACACATCAGAGATACGGATAATGTTAAACCGGCTTTACGGCCTTTACGGTCTGCGTAAATCCCCATAATCCATGCGCCAATCGGACGCATCAGGAAGCCCAGTGCAAAGACAGCAGCAGCTTGCAGGAGTTTTACGGTATTATCACCATCTGGGAAGAACTGAGAAGCAAAATATAAGGTAAAGGCTGCATAGACATACCAGTCGTACCATTCGACCAGGTTACCTGCAGAACCACCGAGAATGGATTTAACCCGTGTTTTACGGTCAAGCTGCGGTGCGACAGCTTCAGAAAGGGGCTGATTCACAACATTGCTCCAAAGGAATGCTGTAAAACACATCTTTTTTACATTTTCATTACTATAAAATCTAAAAAGGTATGTTTTAGTGAGAAGGAAAATGGGGAGATTTCATATACTTATACGCCTGCAACTTTTCGCTTTTTATAGGACTTTAGTCTTAATAAATAAGAGAAGTTTAAAATATTTTTATAAAACAAAAATTTACCATTTGTTTAGAGTAATTACTTGATTTTAATAATAGATTGATTGCCTAAATATTGTTCTTTTCTGGGTTTTTTAGTATTTGGAAAATACCGTTATTTAGAGGTAAAACAGATCAAAAATGGTGAGGCCCTCAATCTTAAAGCAATAAAAAAGGCCGCTGACGCGACCTTTTGATTTAAATCAGCAATTAAGCAGATTTAACAGCTTCCAGGAGCTCAGCTTGGCGTTTGATTAACGCAGCTGGCATACGGTCGCCCAATTTTTTGAACAATTCAGTGTGGCTTTCAAGTTCTTTGATCCATTGATCTTTGTCTTGAGAAGTTACAAGGTCAAATTGTTCTTTAGTGAAGTCAGAACCAGTCCAGTTTAACTGTTCGTAAGTTGGAACACGGCCAATTGGAGTGTCAACAGCAGTTGCACGGCCTTCACAACGGTCAATGATCCACTCAAGAACACGCATGTTTTGACCGAAACCAGGCCATACGAAGTTGCCTTCAGCATCGCGACGGAACCAGTTCACGTTGTAGATACCAGGAAGTTTGTTGCCAGCAGCAGCTGCTTTAGCACCAACTTTTTCACCCATTTCTAACCAGTGAGTGAAGTAGTCCGCCATGTTATAACCGGCGAATGGAAGCATCGCGAATGGGTCGCGGCGTACAACACCTTGTTGACCAACTGCAGCTGCAGTTGTTTCAGAACCCATAGTTGCTGCTTTATAGACACCGTCAACCCAGTCAAATGCTTCTGATACTAGAGGCACTGTGTCGGCACGACGACCACCAAAGATGAACGCAGAAATTGGAACACCTGCTGGATTTTCCCAGTCAGCATCAATAGAAGGACATTGAGCTGCAGAAACTGTGAAACGAGCATTCGGATGCGCAGCTTTTTCTTCACCAGTGTGTGGCTGGCCTTTCCAGTTAGTCAGGTTAGCAGGCGCTTCTTTGGTCAGGCCTTCCCACCATACTTCACCGTTGTCAGTCACAGCAACGTTGGTATAGATTACGTCTTTGTGCAGGGTTGCCATACAGTTCGGGTTAGTTTTGGTATTTGTACCAGGCGCTACACCGAAGAAACCAGCTTCTGGGTTGATTGCATATAAGCGACCATCTTCACCTGGTTTGATCCAGGCAATATCATCACCTACAGTTTCAATTTTCCAGCCTTCGTAACCAGCTGGTGGAATCAGCATTGCGAAGTTGGTTTTACCACAAGCAGATGGGAATGCCGCTGCGATGTAGTGTTTTTCGCCTTTAGGGTTAGTCACGCCCAGGATCAGCATGTGTTCAGCTAACCAGCCTTGTTGACGACCCATGTAAGATGCAATACGTAACGCCAGGCATTTTTTACCTAACAGTGCGTTACCGCCGTAACCTGAACCGAAAGACCAGATTTCACGAGTTTCTGGATAATGCACGATGTATTTTTCAGGGTTACAAGGCCATGCAACGTCTTTTTGACCTTCTTCTAATGGCGCGCCAACTGTATGTACACATGGAACGAATTCGCCATCAGTACCAAGAACGTCATAAACTGCTTTACCCATGCGTGCCATTTTAGACATACTAACTGCAACGTATGGAGAATCAGTGATTTCAATACCGATGTGGGCAATATGAGAACCTAAAGGACCCATAGAGAAAGGAACTACGTACATGGTACGGCCTTTCATTGCACCATCAAATAAACCGTTAAGGCGAGCACGCATTTCTGCAGGCGCTTCCCAGTTGTTAGTTGCGCCAGCGTCTTCTTTATTTTCTGAACAGATAAAAGTACGACCTTCAACACGAGCAACGTCAGAAGGGTCAGAATTTGCAAGATAAGAACCCGGGTGTTTTTCTGGGTTAAGCGCTTGCATTGTGCCGTTAGCGATCATCAAGTCGATAAGACGTTGATATTCTTCTGCGCTACCGTCACACCATTCAATTTTTGCTGGTTTTGTTAATTTAGCAATCTCTTCCACCCAAGCAATAAGCTTAGGGTGACGAACGAATTCTGGTGCGTTCACTTGGGTCATGGTGAGGCCTATCTCAAAAGTGTACAAATATGTACAAAGTATAGTCTGGGTGATGAAAATACCGCCCAGATGAAATATGAAAAAAAGTGGCTGTATTAAAGCACAAAATCACAAAAAAAATAAGACTTAAGCAGGGCTAGATTGAAATTGTCACAAAATGCAATTCTTAAATTAAATGATTTAATAACAATAGGATAGATATGAGTACAGTGCTGAAACTTTGTATTTATTTCAATGATGTGTAATATTTTATAGAGATATAACTTTAAAAATCAAAACATTATTAGTTTATGCTGAACGCAGCTCATCATTGATTAAATAAATGATGGTAATTCGAATTTTGCATAGTCCCCATGAATGTGTTTAGAAAATATTCACAGTTGCTTAAGATTTTCTCAATTCTGTTTAATCTTTGCACTATATTGATTTTATATATTTTTTTTCTATTGTGTAAAATGAATTAGGTATAGCTAAAAAGGCTGAATTTTTATTTTGCCCAAGCGATTCAACTCACGTTGTTAAAGTATAGAGCTTGTATTAGGGCTCTTGGATGAAATTGTTAATCTTAACTTTTGTAATTTTTCTGACACAACTGATCGTCGTCTATAAATTAGCTATATAAATAAGTAGGGCATAAGGATCAGGCTTTAGTCAGTTGCCAAAAGGTGAATAACGCATATTCATCTCTTCCATGCGAATGCCTATCTAGCAGAACATTATATAATGTTGAAGTCTTAAGAAGAGAAGAATGAAAGAGCGAAGGGAACTTAAATCTAGATCTCTGGCGTAAAAAAAATTACACTTTAGAAGTAGGTTATTTTGCTCAATTTTGACTTTAATGAGTTTCCTTATTTTGTCTAAAACATTTCCTGTAAAAGTCTCTAAAAGTGTTGTTAAGCAAAGAAAATGGTGAAAAATACTGAAGCCGAATCTAATTCTTAGGTTAAGTGGATTAAAAAATAACCAAAAATAAGATTTTCCTACTAAAAAAATTAAAAAAAATGAATTTTTTTTTGTTTTAGCCCTTGAAGCGATTTATTCCATCTCCATAAAAAGGACATCAAAAAGTTTTGATGGTGACCAGGGAATAATGAGTCATCATCAGTCATCAAAAAAAGACTTAGTCTGATGGAGTTAAATATGAGCAACATTCGTCCATTACATGACCGCGTTGTTATTCGTCGTGTTGAAGAAGAAACTAAAACAGCTGGCGGTATTTTACTTCCAGGTTCTGCTGCAGAAAAACCAGCGCAAGGGGAAATTATTGCAGTTGGTAATGGTCAAATCACTGACAATGGCGTACGCGCGTTAGATGTAAAAGTTGGCGACAAAGTATTGTTCGGTACCTATGCGGGTACAACTGTAAAAGTAAACGGTGAAGAACTTCTCATCATGAAAGAATCTGACATTTTAGCGGTTCTGGAAGACTAATCTTCGCTAAAAAACGATCTTACATATTCCATTTCAGATTTTGTAAAGATATAAAAATATTTGGAGTTAAACATGTCAGCTAAAGACGTAAAATTTGGTGATTCAGCTCGCAGCAAAATGATTGCTGGTGTGAATATTCTTGCAGATGCAGTAAAAGTAACCCTTGGTCCTAAAGGCCGTAACGTTGTAATCGATCGTTCTTTCGGTGCACCACACATCACTAAAGATGGTGTTTCTGTTGCGAAAGAAATCACCTTGAAAGACAAGTTCGAGAACATGGGTGCTCAACTGGTTCGTGAAGTATCTTCTAAAACCAATGACATCGCAGGTGACGGTACAACAACTGCAACTGTACTTGCTCAAGCAATCCTGAATGAAGGTATCAAATCAGTAACAGCGGGTATGAACCCAATGGATCTGAAACGTGGTATCGACATCGCGGTTAAATCTTTGGTTGCTGAAATCAAAGCCACTGCAAAACCTGCTTCTGATTCTAAAGCGATTGAACAAGTTGGTTCGATCTCTGCGAACTCTGACACTACTGTGGGTAAACTGATTGCGCAAGCAATGGAAAAAGTAGGTAAAGAAGGCGTTATCACTGTAGAAGAAGGCTCAGGCTTCGAAGACGCGCTTGACGTTGTAGAAGGTATGCAATTTGACCGTGGTTACATCTCTCCATACTTCGCAAACAAACAAGACACTTTAACAGCTGAACTTGAAAACCCATACATCCTGTTGGTTGACAAGAAAATCAGCAATATCCGTGAACTGATCACTGTTCTGGAAGCTGTTGCGAAAACTGGTAAACCACTGCTGATCATTGCTGAAGATGTTGAAGGCGAAGCGCTGGCTACTCTTGTTGTGAACAACATGCGCGGTATCATCAAAGTATGTGCTGTTAAAGCACCTGGCTTCGGTGACCGTCGTAAAGCAATGCTGCAAGACATCGCAATCCTGACTGGCGGTACTGTAATTTCTGAAGAAATCGGTATGCAGTTAGATCAAACTACGCTTGAACATCTTGGTACTGCACACAAAGTAACTGTATCTAAAGAAAATACAGTAATTGTTGACGGCGCTGGTAACCCAGAACAAATCTCTGAACGTGTTCAACAGATCCGTGCTCAAATCGAAGAGTCTACTTCTGAATACGACAAAGAAAAACTTCAAGAACGTGTAGCTAAACTGGCTGGCGGTGTAGCAGTGATCAAAATCGGTGCTGCAACTGAAGTTGAAATGAAAGAGAAGAAAGACCGCGTAGATGATGCACTTCACGCAACTCGTGCTGCAGTTGAAGAAGGTGTGGTTGCTGGTGGGGGTGTTGCGCTGGTACGTGCTGCTAAAGCACTTGATGGTGTAACTGGTGCCAACGATGACCAAAACGTAGGTATCAACATTCTGCGTCGTGCGATCGAAGCACCTCTTCGTCAAATCGTTGCCAACGCTGGTGATGAGCCATCTGTAGTAATCAACGCTGTGAAGAACGGTGAAGGTAACTTTGGTTATAACGCTGCAACTGGCGAATACGGCGACATGTTGGAAATGGGTATCCTAGATCCAGCGAAAGTAACTCGTTCTGCACTTGAGCATGCAGCTTCTGTTGCTGGTCTGATGCTGACTACAGAATGTATGATCACTGAAATCCCAGAAGACAAACCTGCTATGCCTGACATGGGCGGCATGGGCGGCATGGGCGGCATGATGTAATTCATCATCCGATCATTGATCCAAAAAATCCCCGCGAAAGCGGGGATTTTTTATTGGGTTATTTCGTTAAATTTTATTTTAATTCATTTCTTTCACTAACTTGTAATTCAGACTGCTATTAATTTTCTCACCTGTCTGGATATCGCGAACTTCGACAAAATTTTCTCCAACAAAGAATTTACGGTTTTTACCTTTTTCATCCAAGGTAATGATAGAAGGCTGATTCGGATCGAAGCTAAAACTACCTTTAGTTTTTACTTCGGTATTTTTAGTATCAGAAATATATTCTTCTTTGAGTTCATAAGTTTTGTCAGGATGTAACTCCAGTTCTATGTTGATTCCTTCACAATCTGCACAAGGGAAAGTCCCTTTATATTCACCCGCCCAGTCCAGTGAAGTTTCTGCAGTATCCCCTACAGCAGTATTCTTTGGCATACTTGGTGCATTGTTTTGCGTAGCTGTTTGTTGATTAGTATTTTCTACAGCTGAAGGCTCTTGGGTTTTAGAGCATGCAGTTAAACCTAAGGTAATCGTCGTGATTGTAATGAGAAGGAGAATATTGTTCATTTTTTGAACTCATGAATTTATGTCTTAATTTAAAAGATAAAAATTTAGAAATCAAAACAGTAGTGGAACTTTGTAAATGGTAGTATTGTTGCTATGCAATGTGGTCAAAGAAAGCTATTAGAGATTTAATATTTAAAAAAGAACCAAAATGAAAAGTGATAAAACCTAGAAAGAAGAATACAGGCAGAAATAAGACCCCATACAAGAAGAGAATCTTTTGCCTAAATCGCTCAATCTTCATCATCAGTGGGTAAGGAGGGGATCATGTTAAGTGATAAAGAAAATGAAATCATTGAACTTATTTATGATGCTGCCCTAAATCCAGAGCTTTGGAATAAAGTATTGGGAGAAATTGTTGAATTTACTCAGAGTACTACGGCGATTTATACCTATCTGGATCAGTTAAATCCTGCACAGAATTTTGTTTTGACTCATAATATTCCTGCTGAAGGCCTGGCGAACTACCATAAAGAGCATCTTGATGTAATTGACATGAAATTACATGGGGAGACGATGAAAGTATTAGGCGTGGGGCGCAGTTATACCTTGGATAGCAAACCCTATGAGTTGATGAAGAATACAGATGCACAGAAATTTTATTTAAAATGTCTAAAACCTTCCAATATACGCTACCTGAATGGGGTGTTATTGGAGCATGGTGCTTATAAATGGGCGATGTTCGCAGTCCATCGTGCAGATCAATTGGAAGGCTATAGTGAACAAGACAAAAAAATCTTGGAAAGATTTGGAAAGCATCTAAGACGATCACTACAAATTTATCGACAGATTATTGAATTGAAAAATGAAAATAGTAAAAACACTCAAATTCTGGATAAATTGAAAGTGGGTGTAATTTTACTGAATGAAAATATGGAGCTTAGATTTAGTAACCAGTATGCTCAAAATATTCTGAACCAAACCCGGTTATTATGGATTGATCAAAAGCAGCATATAAAAACCTTAGCACAGTACCAGCCACAATTAGAAAGCCTGATTCAAAGTGTGTTAAATAAAAATTCTAAAGCAGCAATCAATCATGAAATAGGCGGGGTACTCTGTATTAAAAATGCAGAAGAGCATCCACTGATGTTAACTATAGTACCTTTAAATTATGTACCCGATTATGAGTTTATAAAAATAAATAAAGCGGTTGCAATTTTTATCAGTCAATTAAATTCCCGATATTCACTTTCTGCTAAGGTCATGAAGGAGGTATATGGTTTATCACCAAGGGAAATTGAAATTTGTGAGCTGTTTTTAAACGGCTATGATTTAGAGGGTATTAGTCAGCAATGCAAAATTACCATGAGCTCTTTAAGAACATATTTGAAAACGATTTATTCTAAAACCAAATGTACTTCCCAAGTGGAATTACTTCGGTTGTTGATGGGCTTAACTTTAAATTTTGAGCATATAGAATAGTTTGATCCAATACAGTTGTATTGGATCAAACAGCTAATAATTAATTAATTCGGCTTAAAGTAAAAGTTCCCTCATCTGCTACAGTAAAGGAGAGAGAATTTGGTGTTAAACTAATAGGCAGACCTTCTCCAGTAGCTCCATTGTCAGATAAACCTGCACAACCATTTGTGTCAATGATAATGCTATTAATACGAAGAGTATTACCTGACAATGTATATGTGCCGTATTCTATACCAGCATCACCGCATCTTTCTGACTCGCTTATAGCTAAATCATCACCTACTGGATCTAGCATCAAGTAAGTATTATCGGTATTGAAAATAAAGATAGGGCCTGCTTCCGCTTTCCATGCTCCTACAATACCACTTGCTGTATTTGGTAATTGGCTAAATGTAGCAGATTCTTCAGGATCCTTTTCTTCCTGAATGGTAAGTTGACCAGCCTCAAGTTTTAGTATCATATTACGAGGTTTACCAGAGTCAGTGAGTCCCCAATCTTTATTGGTATCAATGAATGCGGAAGCCGTGAACAAACCAGTACTAGGATTATAAGTATTAATTTTCCCTACTTCTAGGCCATTGAATTCTTTTTCTTCCTCATTAAGAACAACTTCACCCATAATATAGCTGCCATCTTCTTTAATAATCAGGGCTATTGGTGATTCATCTTCTTCAGTACCCTGAAAATACCAGATACCAGCAATATCTTTTAATGATGCTTTTGTGTTTTCTGACATTAACTCAAACATTGTTTTGTTAAAGTTCTCAATTGCTTGTAAAGGGGTTACAACGCGGAGATCTTTAAATTCATCAATTTTGCTAAGATTAGCACTTAAATTTTGATAAAAATTAGTAGTAGGCTGTTCAAAGTCAATATTTAAAGTAGATAAGCTAGCAAGGTCTTCTAATTTTGGAAGGGTAATTCCATTATCATGATTTCCATCGGTATCAAGTGACTGTAAGAAAACCATAAGATTAGTTTGAGCATCTGCATCTGTTGCTAATTCTAATGGTGTGATACGTTCAGCACCTTGTACAGTTCCAATTTCGATGTCACCGATTTTGAAGGTAATTTCATCGCCTTCATTATAAGAGAAAGTACCATCTATATCAGTAGTACCGGCTTTTTTCCCGTTAATATAATAATCAACACCTTCAATTGCACCATCTATTAGCTGTCCTTTTTTGGTAAAGGTCGATGGTGGAGAAGAATTATTAGAGGAATCAGAATCTCCTCCACAAGCTGTTAAAAAGAATGTAGATAAAGTGATCGCAAGTAACGTTTTTTTCATTTAGGTTCCCCTCATGTATTAGTATTGTTAATATAAAGATTCATATGAATAAGGTGATATCCCTATTTAGGGAGGGTACACATTTAAATATTGAATAAGGTTATTATTAATAAATGATTTGTACTTCAATATTAGACGAAAAGAGGGAGGTTAGAACTTGAATTGAAAAATATTAAATATAATTGTAATTGATTTAAAAAGAGCTGTTTTTTGAAAATTACATATTAATAATTCTTTAAATATATTTTTAATAGTTTACCCAAGAATAAACTAGATTATGTGCCTGAATTAATAATAGTAATATTAATTCAGGTTTCTTTTATTATGAGGAGCTCTCTTTAGCCGGAATACCACCCAAATTCTGACAGGCTGATTTATACAGATCATATTGCTGAGTCACCGCATCATATAAAGGCATCTCTGTAGGTTCTTCGCCATTTTCATATTTTTCTATATACGATTCCGCTTTGCTTTTTGAGCTATATAAAGACTGTTCAAAATATTGCGTCACACTATTATGCTGCATTTGTGAGGATTCAATTCCATTGCAATGGAACAGTTTTAACATCTGTTTGGCTTTTTGAGCATCATTAGATATACAGGCTGTAAGAAACATCATAAGACTTAGTACTGCTAAGACTTTCATTTTAGGTATCAAATAGAGAGAAGGGAGTTCTGATATTTTAAGCGGATTTTTAAAGGTTGAACCTTGGTTAACTCTGTGATTGATCAAAATATGAGGTATTGTGCAGCATGATTTATTGATTGATCACCACTGCACAAGATTTAAGTACTAGCCTTTTACCAGACCACCATCGACAATCAGGTTTTGTCCAGTCACAGCACGTGAATAAGGAGACAAAAACATCAGGATGGCTGAAGCAAATTCCTCTGGGGTAATCACACGGCGGAGCGGAGTTGACTGCGCAATTAGGTCAAAAACAAAATCGGGTGTTGCTTTACTGGCGTCGGTCATTTGTAACAAGCCTCCAGAGAGCATATTGACATTAATGCCGTATTGTCCAAGATCTTGTGCGGTAGTACGGGTAAACGCCAAAAGAGCTGCTTTTGCGGTGGTGTAGTCGTGATAAGGCACGACCGGGTTTTGCACGAGGTTAGTCCCTATATTTACGATACGGCCAAAGTGAGCCTGTTTCATATCATCCAGTGCCGCTTGAGTGGTATTCAGACAGGCTTGTACAGCACCACTAAATTGTTGGGACATCGCTTCCCAAGTCAGGTCTTCCACTTTAGGTCGCGCATCCCCATTAAATTCAAACTGGATCAGGGCATTATTTACAACAGAATGAATGGCCTCACCAAAATGGGCTTTTGCAGCAGCAAACATAGCTTTGACCTGATCAGCTTTGGTGACATCAGCTTGATAGGCAAAAACCTGTTCTGGATATTGGTTTTGTAAGGCCTCTGCCTGGGTTTGACTACTGAAGTAGTTCACCACGACGCGGGCACCTTCCTGAATCAGTTGTTGTGTAATAGCTAGACCAAGGCCACGAGCACCGCCTGTTACAAGTACAATTTGATCACGAATCTGCATAGTTCAATTTTGAATAAAATGATTTGGATTACCTTAGCAGCAATCCCATTAGATGCAAAGCAATGCAAAACTTTGGCAGTTTTTCTTTGTTTATATCATCAGCGCTTTGATGAGTAGAAAACAGCCTGAACTAAACAGCAGTCCCAGCACAATCTGTTTAAAGCATTGTTCTGAGATACGATGAAATAGCCGTGCACCCAGAATGGCAGGAATGCTGACTGCTAGAATGAGTATGGCCAGATAGAGTAAATGACTCTGATTTAAAGTCCCGTGTAAGAGATAAACAGCCAGAGTAAAGACTTGAATAGCAAAATTGAAGTGGCGCAAGATATAACGTTGCTGCTCTTTGGGAAGCTGTTTCAGCATTAACCATGCTGAAGGCACAGAACCGCAGAATCCACCCAGTCCCCCTAGAACTCCACCAATCAGACCAATCGAAGCGTCGGCTGTCTTGCCGGAATGCTGAATCGATTTGATTTTAGGATTCAATAGCATCAGTGGGCACCAGATGACCAGAAATATTCCGAGGAAGATACGGAAAGTTTCAGCTTCGACAATATTCAATAACCAGGTGCCGAGTGGCACACCGATCAGCCCAGCAATTAAATAGGGCAGATAGAGTACTTTATTTAGCTGAGTCAATTTTGGTTCATTGGGAATTGAAATGATATGACTCCAGACGGAAGCAAAAACTACCAAGGGTGCGGCGAGCTGTGGACTGAGCCCCCAAACCCAGAATGACATTGCAACAAGAGCAAAGGCAAAACCGGTCAGACCTTGTACGAAGCCTGCTACCATTGCACCGAGAATAAATAATAGCCAGCTCATATAGATCAGTATTTTAGAAAAGTCATAGTATTCAGAAGCTGGTCTGAAAATCCAAGTTTATCCTTAGCTGTATTTATGTAAACCTAAGTTCAGGGTTTGATAAAAGATTTAGACTAAAAAGTATTTAGCTGCTTTTAATATGTATAAAACGCAAACAAATTCAAACAAGAGATCAACATTTGCTTCGATTACTCTTCATGAAAAGGCCTGATACTGACAGGGTAAAGGATGGAGGTGATCAATATGAAAAAAATGATAGTGCTGTCATCGGTATTGGTAGTCGCCCTGACTGGCTGTGTGATGGATCCATATTATGATGATGACCGTGGTTATCGCGACCGTCATGGCCATTATGACCGGGATCATGATGGGAAATGGAAACATAAAGATAATCGTGATTGGAAACGTGATCGTGACAACCGTGACTGGCGACGTAGCCGTTAATAGGATGGTTCATGGTCTTTTTGATTATTACTCCACTATATAATAAAAAAGGATTCCTTAATGGAATCCTTTTTTATGTTGTGCAAAGTTAGGATTATGCACTGACTTTTTTCTGATAGAGTCCAGCACGAACCGTTCCAGCCTTGGTATTTTTGATCAGCTGCCATGATGCTGGAAGTTGTAAAGTGTGTAATTCACGGTCGGCTTCAACGTAAATCAAGCCATTAGTTTGAATCAATGGATCAGCCAGTTCAGCCAGTTCAGTCCATAAATTCAGGCTATACGGTGGATCCAGAAATACCAGATCAAATTGATCTTTTAAATTGGGCAGGGCCTGTTGCGCCGTAGTAACTTTGAGTTGGGCACGTGCTTTGGTTACTTTTAAAAGTTCCAGATTTTGAGTCAGGAATTGTGCTTGAGTACGGTCAGGTTCAATCATGACGACACTGGCTGCTCCACGCGATAAAGCTTCAAAAGAGAGTGCACCAGAGCCAGTGCAAATGTCTAGCACTTTAGCATTCTGTACATCCCACATCAGCCAGTTAAACAGGGTTTCACGAACACGGTCTGGCGTCGGACGCAAACCTTCAATACTGGCAAAAGCCAGCTGACGACGTTTCCAGTCACCACCAATAATACGCAGCTGATTTTTCATGCTTAATCTCCTTCAACCGCAGTGGCGGGGTGTGCAGGTGCAGCTGGATGTGTTGCACTTGTATTGGTGTTTTGTTGCTGGTTGGCTGGGGTGGCCGCACTATCCGGGCTGAGAATGCCTGAACCGCTTGGCAATTCACCCGGTTTGATGCCCGCTGTCATCAGGCCGCCACTAATTTGGTGGGCTGATGGCACAATTGGCTCTTTTTTGCGTTTCAGTAGCCAATAGTCAAAAATTGGTCGTGCTAACTGGGCAGCGGAAGCGCCATGTTTACCATTTTCCCAAATGATGGCGACGGCAATTTGCGGTTTATCGGCAGGAGCGAAACCAACGAACAGACCATGGTCGAGCTGACGTTCAGTCAGCAGGGCTTCGTTATAGCGTTTACCCTGCGCAATACTTTTTACCTGGGCGGTACCGGTCTTACCCGCGATCAGATACATGGGGGTGCGAATACCACGACCTGTACCAGCTTCTACCACATCCACCATAGCATCGCGCATTTTGGCCCAGTCTTCAGGCTTGCCGTTAAACTGGATTTTGCCATCCGGGGCATTATGCGCTTTGTAGGCTTTGGCGCCTTTGCTGTCACGCAGCACATGAGGAGTGACATGCGAACCCTGGTTGGCGGTAATCGCAGTGGCCATCGCCAATTGTAATGGCGTCGCGGTGAAAGCACCCTGACCAATACTCACAGAAATAGTTTCACCGCGTAGCCATTTGGATTTACGGGTACGCATTTTCCATTCCGGACTTGGATATAGACCAGAGCTTTCACTCGGCAAATCCACACCAGTTTTCTCTCCAAAACCGAACTGGCGCATCCATTCATTCATGCGTTCGATGCCCATGCGGTAGGCCAGAATATAATAGAAGGTGTCACAGGAAATCACCTGTGCCTTATGCAGGTTGACCGAGCCATGACCAGACTTACGCCAGTCACGGAATTTATGCGAATCCCCAGGTAAAGAGAAATAGCCAGGATCGGAAATGGCTGTGCCCCAGTCGATCAGGTCATAGTGCAGGCCACCGAGACCAAACATAGGCTTGATCGTAGAGCCAGGAGGGTACACCCCTTGCACCGCACGGTTATACAACGGTTGATCCAGATTATCGCGTAGGAAAGCATAGTCTTTAGAACTGATCCCGGTCACAAACAGGTTCGGGTTAAAACTTGGGCTGGAGACTAGTGCCAGAATTTCACCGGTATTCGGATCCATGGCAATAATCGCACCGCGACGCCCAGCCAGCTGCTCTGATGCGACCATTTGCAAACCATAGTCGAGAGACAGATACATATCATTGCCGCGAACCGGCTCTTTACGTCCTAGGTGACGCAACACATTACCATGCGCATCGGCTTCTACTGATTCATTGCCCGGTACGCCATGCAGCAGGTCTTCATAATATTTTTCAACCCCGATTTTCCCGATCAGGTTGGTGCCGGCATACAGGTCTTTGTCAATCTCTTTCAGTTCTTTATCGTTAATCCGGCCCACATAACCAATCACATGCGCAAACAGCTCACCATGTGGATAGTAACGGGTCATTTGGGTGTCAATCTTCACCCCTGGAAACTGATATTTCACTTCACTAAAGCGGGCAATATCATTTTCGGTCAGGTTAAGCTTGATCGATACACGTTCAGTTTTACGCGCGGTGTGGATCCGGCTGTGGAAGCGGTCAATATCTTCCTGGGTCAGTTCCAGAATCGGTGTCAGGCGTTTGATCGTTCCTTCAATATCTTCCACATCTGCACGACTCATGGTCGCAGTAAATACCGGATAGTTATCCGCCAGTAAAATCCCGTTACGATCATAGATATAGCCGCGGGCAGGGGCTAGGGGTTGCAGGCGGATACGATTCTGGTCAGAAGCGGTATTAAACTTGTCAAAGCTGACGATCTGCAGATAGGCATAGCGGCTGACCAAAAGCAGCATGCAGATGGTGACCAAGCCAATCGAGAAAAACACACGGTTGCGATAAATGCGTTTTTCCTGCTGTACATTTTTTAGGGGAAAATGTTGCTTCATACGAGATCGACTTAGACCTGAACACGGATTAAAAGAAAGTGGAATATTCTAGCGCAACTGACCTGCTTTGGATATTTAAAAACGACTTGGCTGTCCATGTGCTGAACGTTGACTTTGCAGACATTAAAATTATGGTGCTTTGTATACAACTCGTTGAATAATTCTGCTAAAGTCCAAAGTGAATAAAAAGCAAGATACCTAAAAACAATAATGATTTACGGATATTGGTGAAAAGGAATGAACAAACTTTACCCTTTGCTGGCATTGGCTTTGATGACGAATGCGGCTTATGCACAAGACCAGATATTTTCCACACCTGAGCCAAAATTAGGGGATGCTCAAGCCAGTACCTGGAATATTGGGGCGGGATTCACGAAGAAAATGATTCATGTCAATCCGGAATGGGTAAACCCGTATGGGATTGGTTATGTGAAAGCTGGTGTTTTTCTGGACGATGACAAGACAGTTGGTGCACAAGCTGGCTTTCGTTACCCGGCACATCTCACAGGAAAGGACAAAAATGGGTATTATGTCGGGGTTTATGCCGGACATCTACAGACCAAACAGGTCGATGGGGAATATGAAGCTCAACTAGGCGGCGGAATAGATATTGCTTATATCATGCTGAGTTCAGAACGGATCAGTACCTTCAGTGTCGGCATCGGTGCAGGGGAAAAGCTGACCAGCAGTAGTGGCTATGTCGTAGCTGAGACTGAACCGGTACTACAATTCTCCTATACTTTAAGTATCGGTTTATAGACAAAATATTCGACTTGATAAATAACCGTATTCTGTGAATTAAAGAATTACATATGGAAGTTATACATGCTTGAGTACGTTAACGAGTTGTGGCAAACCTTTCTGCAACGTCCCGATTTCTGGGCCGTGCTGAGTATTATACCTGTCACAGCATTCGTTACCTGGGCACACGTCTGGATGGCGCTGAAAATGGTGTTCTATCCAATTACTTTCTGGGGATTTCATATTGGTCCACTGCCAGTCGGCTGGCAGGGCATTGTGCCGCGTAAAGCCGGCCGGATTTCCGGGATTATTACCGATAATACCTTGTCGAAACTGGGTTCGATTCAGGAATTCCTGCAAGCGATGGATCCGGAAGACATGGCTCGTATCATCGGGGAACAGGTCGGTTTTGAACTGGAACACCTGATTGATGAAGTCATGATTGACCGCAATGCAGTGCTCTGGGAAAACCTGCCGTATTCGATCAAGCGCCGGATCTATGCTCAAGCGCATAAACAGCTTCCAAATATTTTGCGTCAACTGGTGACTGAGCTGACCATGAATGTCGAGTCACTGGTAGATATGCGGGAAATGGTGGTCAGCCAGATGGAAGGTGACCGCCGTCTGATGGTACGCATGTTCCTGAAAGTCGGGCAGAAAGAAATCAACTTTATCTGGCATATCAGTGCTGTGATCGGGATGTTCTTTGGTCTGTTCCAGATGATTGTCTGGTTCGTGGTGCCATGGCACTGGACCGTACCGTTCTGGGCTTCCATCTGGGGTTTCCTGACCAACTGGATCGCGATCTGGATGGTGTTTAACCCGATTGAACCGCATTACGTGAAATACCCGCAGTTCTTTGAATTGACTAAAAATCGCAAGTTTCCGTGGATCAAGCCAGTTATTCCACGCATTGGCACCTATAACATACAAGGTGCATTTATGAAACGTCAGGAAGAAGTCTCTGACGTCTTCGCGAGCGTAGTGACAGAAGATCTGATTACGTTAAAATCAATCATGACTGAAATGATGTATGGTGGGAAAAAAGACAAAACCCGCCGGATCGTCAAACGCCACATTAACGAAATTATGGAAACTCCGCTGGTTCGGACCTCTTTACAGTTGTCTTTAGGACCAAAAGAGTATGCAAAACTCAAGACAGACTTGATCGATCGCTCGATTGAAATTACGATGGTGCCTGTATGCGACCCTGCGTTTAATGCGAGCCGTGCACAGAAAATCTATCAAATGTTTAGAGACCGCATACGCGAGTTAACACCGAAAGAGTTTCAGAACCTGTTACGTCCAGCCTTTCAGGAAGATGAATGGATTCTGATTGTACTCGGTGGAGTTACCGGTTTTTTCGCGGGTTTAATCCATTTGTTTGTGGCTTTCTTATAACGAGATACTGAAATGCCGGATATCTTTGGGTAGATCCGGGCATTTGGTGTCCTATACATTGTTAAAAAATGAGGATGTTTATATATGCGCATTATCTTACTCGGACCACCTGGAGCAGGTAAAGGTACACAAGCTCAGTTGATCTGTAAGCGCTACAATATCCCACAAATTTCAACCGGTGATATGCTCCGTGCTGCAATTCGTGAAGGAACTGAATTAGGTTTACAAGCTAAAAGCGTCATGGAAAATGGCGGTTTGGTTTCTGATGAGTTGATCATCGGTCTTGTTAAAGAACGTATTGCTCAACCTGACTGTGCAAATGGCTGCATTTTTGATGGTTTCCCACGTACCATTCCTCAAGCGGAAGCGCTGGAAAAAGAAGGCATCGCAATTGATCACGTGATTGAAATTGATGTGCCAGACGAAGAAATCGTAAAACGTCTTTCAGGTCGTCGTCAGCACCCAGCGTCTGGTCGTGTTTACCACATCGTTTACAACCCACCAAAAGTGGAAGGTAAAGATGATGAAACTGGTGAAGACCTGGTTCAACGTCCAGATGACCAGGAAGAAACTATCCGTAAACGTCTTGGCGCATACCACGCTGAAACTGAGCAGCTGGTTGGCTTCTACCAAGGCCGCGCAGCGTCTGGTGAAAATGCACCGACTTACGACAAGCTAAACGGTTTACGTCCAATCGACGAAGTTCAAACTGATCTGTTCGCGATTCTGGACCAATCAAAATAATCGACCTTCGATCATTTTGACATTCAAAGAGCTCTAAGTCATATTAGGGCTCTTTTTATTGGGATGTATAGGGAACAGTAACTGTGAAAATTGGTCTGATCTTGCTCATGGTGGTGTTCTTGGTCATTCTCGTGGGACTGGTGATCATGAGTGCCCGTATGCTCACTAAAGTGAACAAACAGGAAAAACGGGAAAATGCTGGCAAAATACCTGCACGTCAGTTGCATCCGAAACTTCAGGCAGAACTCGAACAGCGTAACAAAACCAAGAAATAGAAGTTTTGTCAGATGATGAATTTGCGTAAAAAAGCTGAACCGAAGTTCAGCTTTTTTTGTTTTAGAATAGGATTAATCAATATTTTTCACTGCAATCGGTTTCATTGCGCCAAAGTCAAAACGGTCTGGCCAGTTACACACATCCGACACTACACATTCATGGCATTTCGGTTTGCGCGCGATACAGCAATAACGGCCATGCAGAATCAGCCAATGATGGGCATCCACAATAAATTCTTTGGGAATGACTTTCACTAAACGATGTTCAACTTCCAGTACATTTTTGCCGATTGCCAAACCGGTACGGTTACCTAAACGGAAAATATGGGTATCGACAGCCATGGTCGGCTGACCAAAAGCAGTATTCAACACCACATTTGCCGTTTTACGGCCGACACCCGGTAAAGCTTCTAAATCAGCACGGTTGTTGGGCACGACGCCGTTGTGCTTCTTGATCAGCATCTCACAGGCTTTGATGACATTTTCGGCCTTGGAATTATACAGCCCGATGGTCTTAATATATTCCTTCAGTCCATCTACACCGAGTGCATAAATTGCTTCTGGGGTATTGGCGACAGGGAACAGTTTATCCGTGGCTTTATTAACACTGACATCCGTTGCTTGTGCAGAAAGAGTGACGGCGACCAGCAATTCAAACGGACTGGAATAATTCAGTTCGGTTTTTGGATGGGGACGTTGTTCACGCAGGCGTTCAAAGAAGGTCTGAATCTGCTTGCGGGTCATGTTTTTGACAGGCTTGCCAGTTGCAGTGGTCATCAATGTCTTATCCCTGTAAATCCTGGAGTTGCTGGGTTAGTTCTTCAAGCTGCGCACGTTTACGGGCATCTTCACGTACCGACAGTTGTTTTTCCAGTTTCTTGATCTGAGTACGAAGTTTGGCCAGTTGAATTGTAGTCTGTGCATCAGTCGTGACAATAGTTTCAGCCGGCTTTTCTACAATTTCAATCACGGGTACATGCGCACTATGCGCTGAGAACTCAGCAAATAGCTCAGTATTAATTTCGGCACGTACCACCGGACCTTTGCGGTTGATGCGGCGTTTTTCTTCACGCTGGATATGGGCATAGTAACGGCGGCGCAGGTCATTCTGTTCTTCGATGCGCTGCTCATCGGTCATGAGTGGCTGGATATCTTCAACCAGATCAATACAGTCGACTGGGCAGGGTGGGATACAAAGTTCACAACCAGTGCATAGATCGGTCAATACGGTATGCATCAGCTTGCCAGAACCAATAATGGCATCCACCGGGCAGGCATTGATGCATTTGGTACAGCCGATACATTCATCTTCACGAATCACTGCTTTCATGCGTTGCGGACGACCATCGGTCTGAACTGGCCAGACACTTTTTTCCGCTTCAAGTCGTGGGCGATTGAGCAAGCGGGCAAGGGCATCTGCAACAGGTTGTCCACCCGGAATACATTTGTTGGCATCTTCTCCCTCGGCAATGGCTTGGGCATAGGGCAGGCAGCCGTCACGATGACCACATAAACCGCACTGGGTTTGGGGCAATAAAGCATCAATGGACTGGATGAGAGAGATCTGCGAATTCATGTTAAGTCAAAGCCGCTCGTGCTGAGCATTACAAGAGGTGAAACAAAATATGTCTGAATATAAATATTAACATGTTTTTTAACACTAAAGTTGTGCCCGATTTAGGTACACAAACTGCATTATTTTAAGGCATAAAATAACAATTAAACTTTGATTAAACTGAGTTTTTTTAAGATGTTAATTTGATTCATAATAAATATAAATGATTGTTATAAAATTAATTTTCAATTTTTTTGAAAAAACCTATTGTGGATTAGTTACAAAAGATATTTAATATTTTGCGCCAAAATTTAACATTGATTGTAAATTTGACCAATTTTGATCCATTTTCTGCTGAGGATTAAGCGTTGAAATACAAAACACTTAATGAGTTCCTAGATTACGTTAAATCACGTGATGCACATCAACCAGAATTTCTTCAAGCTGTAGAAGAAGTGATGACAAGCTTGTGGCCGTTCATTGAAAAGAACCCACAATACGCAGCTCACGGCTTACTAGAACGTCTAGTTGAACCAGAACGCGCAATCCAGTTCCGTGTGGCTTGGGTAGATGACCAAGGTCAAACACAAGTGAACCGTGCTTTCCGCGTACAATACAACTCAGCGATTGGTCCATTCAAAGGTGGTATGCGTTTCCACCCATCAGTGAACCTGTCTATCCTGAAATTCCTGGGCTTTGAACAAACTTTCAAAAATGCCTTGACTACGTTGCCTATGGGCGGTGGTAAAGGTGGTTCTGACTTCGACCCTAAAGGCAAGTCAGAAGGCGAAATCATGCGCTTCTGCCAAGCGTTAATCATTGAGCTTTACCGTCATCTTGGTTCTAACACTGACATTCCTGCGGGTGATATCGGTGTGGGCGGCCGTGAAGTTGGTTACATGGCTGGTATGATGAAAAAACTCAGCAATGACACTTCATGTGTATTCACTGGTAAAGGTCTGACTTTCGGTGGTTCACTGGCTCGTCCTGAAGCAACTGGTTACGGTACTGTGTACTTCGCTGAAGAAATGCTGAAAACTCGTGGCGACAGCTTCAAAGACAAAGTTGTAGCGATCTCTGGTTCTGGTAACGTGGCTCAGTACGCTGCTGAAAAAGCAATGTTCCTGGGTGCGAAAGTGGTTTCACTTTCTGACTCTAACGGTACTGTTTACGTGAAAGACGGTTTCACTACTGAACTTCTTGCTGAAGTAATGGAACTGAAAAATGTGAAACGTGGTCGTATCTCTGAATTTGCTGCTGCTCACGGTTTTGAATACCTGGAAGGTCAACGTCCTTGGGGTATCAAATGTGATATCGCGCTTCCATGTGCAACTCAAAACGAGTTGGACGGTGCTGATGCAGACAAACTTCTTGCAAACGGTACTATCTGCGTTGCTGAAGGTGCAAACATGCCTTCTACACTTGAAGCAGTTGAGAAATTCGTTGCAGCGAAAATCCTTTACGCTCCAGGTAAAGCCTCTAACGCAGGTGGTGTAGCAACTTCTGGTCTGGAAATGTCTCAAAATGCTCTGCGTTTAGGCTGGACTTTCGAAGAAGTTGACGAACGTCTGCATGCGATCATGAAAGAAATTCACCGCAACTGTGTGAAATACGGTACTAAAGAAGACGGTACTGTAAACTACGTAGACGGCGCAAACATCGCTGGCTTCGTAAAAGTTGCTGACGCAATGCTTTCTCAAGGCGTATTCTAAGTTCTGACTTAGTTTAAGCTTGAAAAAACCGGAGTGATTGCTCCGGTTTTTTTATATCTATTGAGAATAAATTATAGTGAACCTTTCACGGCTTCACGTTCCACAGCCAGATCAAAGATATAGGCATATTTAGACTGATCAGCCACCGGATGCTTGATTTCAAAGCGTTTTACCCGAATAATCTGGCGTTCATTTGGGCTATGGCTAAAACCTTCAATCTGGTCATAAAACAGGGTCCAGTCCTGATCGACCAGAGTTTTTAAACCCTGTTCGTTATATTTGACTTCTCGTACCTGCAAACAGATTTGCGGTGCGACACCGGTACATGGTTTGGTTTCTGGTGCAATTTCCAGGAAAACGATTTCAGCTTCACCATTATATTTAGTTTCTGGTGTCATTTTACCGTGTAGAACATACTGCTGATTATTCGCGGTAATAGTTAAAGTTGGTGCTTCGGTATCAGTCGCATTCAGGTTAAAGGGAAGCTGGTGATTATCAAAGATTTCACCCGCTAGCTTTTCCTGCTGCATGGCTTCAGGGGTGCAGGCTTTCATGGTGGAAATGACTGTGCCCGTTTCCAGTTTATCAGCGTTGATATTCCAGCTTCCACCTAAACTGTTACACATGGTTTTCACACTAAAACGATTGTCTTTATGGAAACTCAACACTAGATGATCAGTTGCTCCGGTATCCAGATGCCATTCATAGGCGGTTAGGGTTTTTGCAGCATTTTGCTGTTGGAGTACAGACACAGCGAGATCTCCCACTTTTTGCACATCATTGGATTGGCAGGCAGCCAGACTAAAAGGAAGAACAAGCGCAAATAAATATTTTAATTTCATTGAATGAATAATCATGAAGTAAGTTAAACAGCTCGAAGCTTAACCTATTCATTTTTAAAAGATATGAATACATTTTGAAGATTTTGGTAGCAAAATGTATCCAAATTTTAGGCAGGAAAAAATAGACAATAAGAAATTAATGCAGCCCAGATCAAGGTTTGTACTGCAAATACCATTTTAGTCAAAACGGTAAATATCCATCCCCAGTGATCCCATACTGAAACTGCTATGCACCAGACTAAAACGTGTGCCGGTACCCATTGAGAAGAATAGTGGGGCAAAGTGTTCTAGCGTCGGGTGGTTACGTTGCAGATAAGGAAGGTTTGGCCAGTCCAGTACAGCTTCATAATCACTGTGAGTCAGTTTGCTGACTACATAGTTGCGGAAGGTTGAGGCCCATTCCGGTATAGTCACCGCCTGACCGGTACGATCCAGTTCACGCAGGTTATGGGTGATGCTGCCGGAGCCGATCAGTAGAATCTGCTGTCCACGTAATGGTGCCAGCGTCTGGCCAATCCGATAGATATCATGTGCAGTCCTGCTCATAGGCAGGGAAATACCAACCACCGGAATATCCGCTTCAGGATACATGTGTAGCAGTGGCATCCAGACCCCGTGATCATTTGGGCGGGTATTGTTGGCATAGGCATGCAAACCGGCTTCAGAGAGCATGCCTAAAATTTTTTCTGCCAGTTCGGGTTCACCCGGTGCCGGGTAGCGCATCTGATAAAGCTGTGGCGGGAAACCACGGAAGTCATGCCAGGTTTCTGGGCGAATTCCAGTATTTACTTCCAGAGCATTACTTTCCCAGTGTGCCGACATGACAATAATGGCCTGTGGGCGGGGTAGGTTAATACTCAAACGTTCCAGCGCCGGGCCGACTTGCTCAGGATTCAGGGCAAGCATCGGTGAGCCATGTGAGATAAATAAGCCGGGAAGCGTTTGTAGATTCATAGTTCAGGCCACAACTGGAAATAATTCAAAGAAAGTAGATTAATAATGCATGAAATGCAGGCTATAGGGGAGTCACTCTTGTCCAACAATACGTTGCAGAAATGGAACACTGTCCATTCTGCCTAGCCTGCACGATGGTAGGGATGATTGTTGTTAATACTCATCGCACGGTACAGTTGTTCAATCAGCATCACACGGACTAGTGGATGTGGCAGGGTCAGTTTGGAGAGTGACCAGTGCCATGCGGCTGCTTTACGTACTGCTTCAGAATGACCATCCGGTCCGCCAATGGCTAGTGCCACATCATTGCCTTCCAGCATCCAGCCTTTCATGGTTTCTGCCAGTTTTTCGGTGCTGAATTCACGACCACCCACTTCAAGCGCAATTAGGGTTTCATTTGGCTTGAGGGCATTTAAAATGCTTTCACCTTCAATATTGCGATATTTCAGGATATCGGCTTCCGAATCATTTTTGCCGCGTTTGGCCATCGGCAGCTCAAGTATCTGAGTCTGAACAAAAGGCTGTATACGCTTGAAGTAATCTTCAAAACCAGTGAGTACCCAGCTAGGCATTTTTTGACCGATGGTCAGAATACGGATTTTCATACAGACTTCATTTTGTTCAGGAGAGGCCCATTATAACGATGAAACAACATGAAGTTGAGTCTGTAAACAAATTGAAATTGAATTGGAAAATCTGCTGCTGCATATATAGACAGAGTCAAGTTTCCGCTTGATCAGGATATGGATAATAACAAATGCGGATTGCAGCGATTTTAAGAAGAAGTTTTTTAGGGTTATTGATTAGTCTCTCATTGATCTTTCCAGGCTGGACTTGGGCGAATCCAGAGCGAAATGCACAGGTGGCAAATCTGGAGCTGTTTTTTAGCCAGATTTTAAGTCTCGATGAATTTCGGAACCATAAAAATATAGCTGAACTGAACCGGGTTTCGGCCTGGCTGAAAGAGCAGATGCGCCGTTTCGGTGTGCCATGTGAGTATCAGGGCTATCAGGTGAATAGCCTAAGTTATCGAAACCTGATCTGTAAGTTAAATGCCAAAGCCGGGAGTTCTATTGTGGTTGGGGCGCACTATGATGTATTCGCCAATACTTTGGGAGCAAATAACAATGCTTCGGGTGTGGTTGGAGTATTGGAAACGGCACGTCTGCTCAGTCTGCAAAAAAACAAACTGAAAAATAATATCGAATTTGTGTTTTATACGCTGGAAGAACCACCTTATTTCAAAACTGAACATATGGGCAGTTATCTTCATGCCAAATCCTTAAAAAAGAGCAAGCAGAAGGTTAAAGGTGTATTTGTGCTGGATTCGATTGGTTACTATGACGAAAATCTGGTACAGAATTATCCAGCTGGATTGAAATGGATCTATCCGAAACATGCCAATTTTATTGCCAGTATTGGGCATCTCAGTTCGGTGGGACTGACCAGTGATTTCTGTGATGCGATGCAACGACGCCAGAGGTTGGATTGTGAGCGTTTTATTATCCCAAACTTTATGCACAGCATGGATTATTCCGGTTATCTGAATTATGCGCGACAAAATTATCCAACAGTATTGATCAGCGATACGGCACATTATCGTTATCCTTATGACCATACTGAGCAGGACACCTTGGATAAACTTAACCTAAAAAAAATGACTTATGTGATTGATGGGTTGGTCGATACCATTCTGAATCTTTAAACCATTCGATATTTTTCAAATAAACAATAAAAAACCCTGCCGGAGCAGGGTTTTTGTTTAGCTAGATCACTTAGTGACGCGCTGCTTTACCTTCTTCAGGTGCTTTCACGATGGGTGTTTTCACCAAAGGTTTTGGCATAGAAATCAGAGCCAGTGGCAAGATCTCGTCGATGGATTTCACCGGCTTGATTTCCAGACCTTCCTTCACATTTTCAGGAATTTCGGTCAGATCACGCACGTTTTCCTGAGGGATAAACACAGTCTTGATGCCGCCACGGTGTGCAGCAAGCAGTTTTTCCTTCAAGCCACCGATACGCATTGCTCGGCCACGTAAGCTGGTTTCACCAGTCATGGCGATGTCAGGACGAATCGCAATACCTGTGAATGCAGATACTAGGGCAGTGGTTAAAGCAAGACCTGCAGATGGACCATCTTTCGGTGTTGCACCTTCTGGCAAGTGGACGTGTACATCAGTTTCTTCAAAGCGTGATGCTTCGATACCTAGTTCATCCGCACGGGTACGAACCACGGTCATGGCAGCGGTAATTGACTCTTTCATTACATCACCTAGTGAACCGGTAGTAATGAATTTACCTTTACCAGGAACTGCTGCAACTTCAATGGTCAGTAACTCTCCACCAACTGAAGTCCATGCTAGACCATTTACGCGACCCACTTGAGCTTCTTCTTCAGCCATGCCGAAGTCGAATTTGTGCGGACCGAGGTAGTCAGGCAGGTTTGCAGAAGTCACGTCAACCTCAAGGTTTTTCGCTTTCTTGCTAACTGCTTCTTTCACCACTTTACGTGCAATCTTAGAGATTTCACGTTCCAGGCTACGAACACCAGCTTCGCGGGTATAACGTTGTACGATGTCACGAATTGCATCTTCATGCACAGTCAGCTCTTTATTGCGCAGACCATTGTTCTTGATCGCTTTCGGAACCAGGTAGCGTTCAGCAATGTTGATCTTCTCGTCTTCGGTATAACCTGGCAGACGGATCACTTCCATACGGTCAAGCAGAGCCTCAGGAATATTCATGCTGTTCGCAGTACAGATAAACATCACTTCAGACAGGTCAAGGTCAAGATCCAGATAGTGGTCATTGAACTTGTTGTTTTGTGATGGATCTAGTACTTCAAGCAGAGCAGCAGCTGGATCACCGCGATAGTCCTGAGCCATCTTGTCGATCTCATCGAGCAAGAATAGTGGGTTTTTCACGCCGACTTTAGTCAGAGACTGCACGATCTTACCTGGCATCGCACCGATATAGGTACGACGGTGACCACGAATTTCAGCTTCGTCACGTACACCACCGAGGGCCATACGCACAAACTCACGGCCAGTTGCTTTTGCTACAGATTCACCGAGTGAAGTTTTACCCACACCTGGAGGACCTACCAAGCAAAGAATTGGACCACGCAGTTTTTTTACGCGAGACTGAACTGCAAGATATTCCACAATGCGATCCTTGACGTCATCCAGACCATAGTGGTCCGCATCAAGAATTTCCTGTGCTTTCTTCAGGTTAATGCTGACTTTGCTCGCCTTGTTCCAAGGTGTATCCAGGATCACCTCAAGATAGTTGCGAACTACAGCCGCTTCACTTGAAGCAGGTTGCATTGCTTTCAGTTTGCGGAATTCAGATTCAGCTTTCTTGCGCACATGCTCAGGCAGGTCTGCTTCTGCAAGACGTTTTTCAATCTCAGCCACATCATCTTCAGCACCACCGTTCAGGTCAGACAGTTCGCGCTGAATGACTTTCATTTTCTCATTCAGGAAGTATTCGCGCTGATTCTTTTCCATCTGGCGTTTCACTGAATCATGCAAAGTCTGCTCAATCTGTTGTTCTTCAGACTGTTGTAACAGATAGGTCATGAGTTCATTCAGATGTGCCTCAAACTCATCGTGCTCAAGGAATTTCTGTTTGACTTCAATATTCAACGGAACACGCGTTGCCACGAAGAACAGTAATTGAAGCAGGTCATCAATTTTGTTTGCAGCAGCGATCAGTTCACGTGCATTACGTAACTTCGCTTCTGCATATTGAGCAAACAGGGCACGTAGCTCTTGCACACGAGTTGCCTGAGTATCTTTGTCAATATTGACAGTAATTGGACTGAGTTCATGCTCAGCAGTCAGGTAGTTCGTGTCGTCAATGATTTTAGTTAATTTGGCACGATACAGGCCTTCGATCAGAACTTTAATACAGTTCTCATCATTCTCATGATTCACAACTTGCACAATCTTCGCGACAGTACCGTATTGATAAAGGTTATCGTGATCAATTTCTTCTGTAAGCGAATCTTTTTGCGCAACCACAAATACTAGATTGTCACTGTTACGAGCCACATCAACTGCATTGATCGATTTTTCACGGCCAACAAATAGCGCAATTTGCATGTGTGGGTACACCACCACATCACGCAGCGCTAAAAGTGGTAATACACTTGGAACCTGAGGCTCGAAGCTTTCTTCATTCATAATAATTTCAGACATGGGCACTCCTAATGAGTGACAACGGTGTTGCCATGTATTTTATAGTGATGGGTAATTTCAAAATTACAAGGGCTGTGCAGATGAAATTGTATAATTATTGATTAATTATTTGATTTAGAAAGATCTTGGTACATCCGGATGCCCGTAATAACGCTTGAAACGCAGCAGGCGTGTTGGTGTTAATAGGGCATCCAAAGGTTGATCCCAAGACTCACGTGGTAAAGTTTTTTCAACCACTTGTAAATCATGTGCCAAACCAAGACGATAGGGCTTTTTATACGCCGTTGCTAAAGTCCGGTCATAATAGCCCCCGCCCATACCAATTCTTGTACCACGGTCGTCACATGCAAGTAAAGGCATGATCAACAGATCAAGTTTGGAGACATGCACACCTCGGTGTTGCAGTGGTTCCCGCATACCCAGCCCATGGTGGGAAAAGCGTTTATTTCGGTATTGATGTGGAGTGATCCGCACCCAGACTAGGTGCTGATTCATATTACAAATGACAGGAAGATAAACCAGTTTGCCTTGTGCAAAACAATACTCGATGAGTAGTCGAGTATGAATCTCGCCAAAGGCATCTAAATACAAACCGATTTTTTTTGCAGATTTAAATTGTGGATTCAGCCTTAACCTGAATAGATTGAGTACCTGCTGGGCCGACTTTCTTTGTTGAAATCTTGATATACGACGACGGGCTTTGCGGAGGTGTTTGCGAAGTTCCGGGATGGTCGTAGTCATAAATTTTAGAAGTTACTTAGTAGGGCGGATTTAGTTTAAGGGATGAAAGGAGGAAAGTAAAAATGGATATTTAATCAAGAATACCTAGGTGCTGTCTAAGTTGTTCAAGAACCTTTATCGGAAACTACACACCGTTTCAAAAGACCTTTGTATATTGAATGGGCTTGAGGTCTGCCCATAGTTACATCTGGCAAATACTCAACATAATAAGAATATAAAAATGATAAGGACTAGAATAATGACCAGGAAAATCCAACCTTTGACACGGTTCATGCAACTCATTTTTGGCGGTGCAGCACTGATTTCAGCATCAAGTTATGCAGCAACAATGAATCAACCGGCACCTCCAGGTACCCAACAGGTCTTTTTTGTTGGGAATAATTGGGATGGTACTGTGACGGTCATCAAGCCTTCGGGTAATTTTGAAAAAATTGGTGTTATTAATATGATTCCAGATCGCAAAGAGCGCTTACTAGAAATTCACCTAAACCCCATCAAACTGATTGCCTATACCTACATTCAAGCTACAGCGGGCGAGGGTAATGATCAGTTAGTGGATGATATGTATTCCACTCCGGATGGTCAGTCGGTGGTGGCTTCACGGCCAAGCTTTGCAGATGTGGTTTCAATCAATATTAAAACTGGAAAAATTAATTGGCGTAAGCCCGTAGAAGGTTTCCGGGCAGATCATATGGCAGTTTCTCCAGATGGGCAGCGTATTGCAGTTTCAGCATCTTCAGGGAATGTCGTACAGGTTTTAGATATTAATACTGGTAAGGAGCTTGGACGTTTTGCAACGGGTGACAAACCACATGAAAATATCTACTTCAATGGAGGCAGTAAAATTATAAACTCTGCCATTGGTAATGTGGAAACATCGTTAGATGCACAGTGGCAAGACTTTACCAAGGGTAAACGCTATCTGACAATTGCTGATGCCAATACGTTTAAAGTACTGAAGAAAATTGATTTCCGTCCAGCTTTAGATAAATTTGGTCGTAAAGATTTATCTAATTCAGTTCGTCCAATGGTCTTAAGCAAGGATGAAAGCAAAATCTACGCGCAGGTGTCTTTCTTTAATGGTCTGATTGAATATGATTTAAATCAAGACAAAATTACCAAGATTGGCCAGCTGCCAGGTAGCAGCACTATTCCAAGTGACCGTACTAAATGGGTCAATGATTCTCGCCATCACGGACTTTCAATCAGTGAGGATGGAGAAAAATTATGTGTAGCAGGCACCATGGATGATTATGCCACCATTGTAGATCGTAAAACTTTAACAGCAGGTCCACTCATTTCAGCAGGGAAACCATATTGGGCGACCGTAAGTCCAGATGGTAAAAACTGTGTGATTTCTGAAAGTGAGGCAGATGTTGTCACAGTTATTGATTTTGCTACAGGTCATAAAGTTCGAAGTGTACCTGTAGGCAACCATCCACAGCGTGTCCGTATCGGTTATGCACCAGCTGACTGGTCTACGCCATAACTCAATAACTCATTTAAAGTCTTAAAGCTATTGGTCGAAGGCTGATAGCTTTAAGATATTTTGCTGGGATACATAAAATGCTAGATAAAAATAAATCGCTGGGGATGGGCATAATAGCGATATTTTTTGGTGCTTTGATATTCATCTTTTATTCAAATAACGCAGACAATGGCGGAATAGTAAATCCACAAGTAGAAAATCCTCTTTTAGAAACTCAGCAGAGATCTGAATCTGAGGTCATGGTTACAGGCGTGGAAGAAGATATAAAAACTTCAGAATTAGAACCTGAATTGATCCAGCAACGAGATGCGCTTTATTTAAAAATTTCAGATATCACGACTCAACTCAGCCAAGGACAGAAGCCTGATTTGCGTATAGTGAGTCAACTTGCAGACGAGCAGTACAAACTGGTTAAAGCTCAGGCTGTAACGACAGATGAAGCAATTGCTACATTGCAATTTTTAAGACAGGTATTACCGGAAATGGATATGGAGTTAGCGCGAGAAATTAAGCGAATTGAAAACTAAATTGGATAAAGAAAGGGGGAATTATTAAAAACAATATTAATAACAAGTGATTTTTATTTGAAAAATAAAGACACTCCGGAGATGCCGCTGCATGTCATTACCCTTGAACCCTAAAGTTCAAGGTGGACGCGACGCATACTTGCTGGGTTTCCCACTCGAGGTGGGCATACGCTCTAAATATGCAGAACGCAATCCTAAGATTTAAATATCGGCTCAGGGGAATCTGACCCGCTGGCGAACATCCCAGAGTTAGACTTAGTATAACTGATAATGCTTAGGAGACAACTGAATGCTGTGTTGGAACTGTAAACTTGACCGTTGATCGGATGAAGTTTAAACAAAAATTCTGTTTATTCAGCGAGTTCCTCAACCTCTTCTAAAATAGTTTGTAACAAACGTTCACAGTGTGCGTACTGCTGCAAAGACTTGTTCATGGTCAGCACTTCCTGCATCAGCTCCAGCGCCACCATAATCACCAGTTTAATTGGTTCCATACGTGGTGCTTTACGACGAAATTCATCGTATTTCTCATTCAATAATTCTGCAGCACGTTCCAGTTCTTCACGCTGATCTGCGGTAGATGCCAGACGGAAACTGTGGCCCAGCACTCTTAAATCAATAGTGATCTGTTCACTCATGTTGATGCTTCCTCAGTCGATTCGGTTGGATGGGCCAATTGTTGAATTTCCTGTGCATGATGATCTTGTGCGGTACCCAGAATCGCCAGACGCTGAATAATCGCTTCAACCTTGGCTTTGGCATGCTCATTTTTCTGGGTTAAACGATCCGTTTCCTGATGCAGGCGCTGGATTTCCTGATGCGACTGATGTTGTTCTTGTAGCAGTTTTTCTTTCAGTGCACGAAGTTCGTTACGTTCAGCCAGAATTTCCTGAAAGCGGTTTTTCAGGTCAGTACAGCTTTTTTCCAGACGGCTATAGCGGTCAGCAAGTGCAGTGGCATCATTATTCAGCTGTTGATATTGCGCGCGGGATTCAGCCAGCTGTTCGGTGAGGCTGTCATTTTCTTGTTGTTTTTGGCTAATAATGCTGTTTTTTTGACTGATTTCGGCTTGATGTTGACTCACTGAGGAGTCTTGTTCTTCACGTAAGCTGGAATTTTCACTTTCCAGTTGTGCAAGTCGCGTTTTCAAAACGCCAATATGCACTTGTAGACGCTGTAATTCTTCTAACATATCGAGGTCGCACAGTATTGCAAACAAAGGTAATATATAAGCAGTATAGAGATTGGATAAACGAATGCAAGACGATATTTCAGGTTGGTCAGATTGGCACCGTAATTTTTCATCAATTGAAGAAATTTCCAGCCCAAGCGAGTTACATGGCTTGCTTACTGGCATCGTTTGTGTCACTCAGGCACCGACCAGTGAAGAGTGGGTACAGATTCTGGAAACTCTGGATATTCCTGAGCTTAATCCTGAAGCGTTGGATCTGTTGACTGGCGAGGCGGAAGACGTATTCCACTCATTGTCTGAAGATGAGCTGGATTACCTGCCATTGCTTCCAGATGATGAACATACACTGGCTGAACGAGTACAGGCATTGGCCGACTGGTGTGCCGGTGTTGTACTTGGTTTTGGTCTGGCTTCAGGTCATATCCGCAGTGATGAACGCGAACTGATTGAACATTTACAGGATGTGGCAGCAGTCGAATTTGAAGATTCAGATGATGATGCCGAAGGCGAAGAAAGCTATCAGGAACTGTATGAATTTGTGCGTCTGATTCCGGTAAGCCTATCTATGGGCCGTAAAAAAGTAGAAGTGGATGAAACTCCATTACTACAACATTTTATTGGGCAGGAACAAACTGAGAAAAAAGAGTCAGATACCCAGCCGCAATCTGTGGTGGAGATTTTCTCGCCTAAACGTCCAAGCTAAACTCTAATTTAGCTTCAATATTCCGGTAAGTAGGATTTAACTTTTGCCGGAATATTATTTTATAGTGAACAACAGCATAGATAAGAAGTAAGGTCCAATGAAGAAACTGACACAAGCAGAATTTCAGCAACGCCGTGACATCCTCGCAGGAGAAATGGGGCTACGCAGTATCGCCATTATTGCCACGAGTCCAGTCGCGATTCGTAACCGTGATGCTGACTATAAATATCGTGCTGACAGCAGTTTCTTCTACCTGACCGGTTTTGCCGAGCCAGAAGCAGTGGCAGTCATTGAAACGTTTGATACCGAAGAAGAAGGCTACACCTACAGTCTGTTTTGCCGTGAGCGTAACCGTGAGATGGAAATCTGGAATGGTTACCGGGCTGGCATTGATGGTGCCATTGACGATTATGAAGCAGATGAAGCCTATGCGATTGATCTGCTGGATGAAGAAATTCTGGTTAAACTGCAGAACAAGGACAAACTGTTTTATCGCATCGGGCACAATGCCGAGTTTGATGCGCGTGTCGCGAAATGGATTGCCCAAGCCAATGGTGAAAGCCGTCGGGGGACTTCTGCACCTGCTCAAGTGATTCAGCTAGATCGTATTGTCGATGAAATGCGTTTACATAAAGATGCCAATGAAATCGAACTGATGCAGATTGCTTCGGATATTTCTGCGGAAGCACATACACGTGCAATGCAAACTGTACGTCCGGGCATGATGGAATATGCGCTGGAAGCTGAGCTGAATTATGTCTTTGGCAAGAATGGCTGTGTACCATCCTATAACAGTATTGTTGGCGGCGGTGAAAATGCCTGCATTCTGCACTATGTCGAAAATGATAAAGAGCTGAAAGATGGCGATCTGGTCCTGATTGATGCAGCTTGTGAATATCAGTTTTATGCCTCAGACATTACCCGTACTTTCCCAGTCAATGGTAAATTCAGTCCAGAACAGAAAGCTTTATATAATGTCGTGCTGGATGCGCAGCTTGCCGCAATCAATGCGGTTCAAATCGGTAATTCTTATAAAGAACCGCACAATGTTGCGGTACGTATCTTGGTTCAGGGTTTGCTGGATCTAGGCATCATGCAGGGTGATATTGAGGAAATTATCGAAACCGAGAGTTTCCGCCAATTCTATATGCACGGTACCGGTCACTGGTTGGGCATGGATGTGCATGATGTCGGGACTTATAAAGCCAGTGGTGACTGGCGTGCTTATGAAGAAGGTATGGTCGTCACTGTAGAGCCAGGACTGTATATCGCTCCGGATGATGAAACTGTTGATCCAAAATGGCGTGGTATCGGCATCCGGATTGAGGATGATGTCGTAGCGACCAAGAATGGTCCACTGGTATTAACCGCAAAAGTGGTGAAAACCGTAGAAGATATTGAAGCGCTTATAGCTAAAGCCCGTGCTGCTTAAAAGTGGATTGTAAAAAAGCCGGTCACGTGACTGGCTTTTTTGTTTAGGAAAATAGTGTGTAAAGGATCAAATTAAAAGTTCAGTTATTTTATTTCCCGATCAAGATCATTCGAAATATCTGGCATTTTTTCTATTCAACTCTTATATAATTTAGTGATTAAAATCTCCCAAGTAGTATTTGCCAATACTCATAAAGTTGAGTGTTATTTATGCACACCATTAAGTTTCACAATTTTGAAGAAGCAGGAAAATTAGTACTTCAATATTTGCATCACCACTTTGGTTTCGGGTTATGGATGATCACTCGTTTAGACAATGAGGATTGGATTATCTTGCAGGCTGAAAATGAAAAATATGCGGTAAAGCCTGGTGATGTTTTCCGTTGGGCGGATTCTTTTTGCTATCACATGGTGCAGGGCGCCACGCCTAAAATTGCACCATGTTCTGAGCAAATTGAGCTGTATGCCAAGGCGAAAATCGCCAAGACCTTATCGATTAAATCGTATATTGGGGAACCTCTTTATCTAGAAGATGGTTCAATATTCGGAACTATTTGTGCAATTGATAATGAACCGCACTCTGAAGAAATCATCAAAGATGCAGCACTGGTTGAGTTGTTGGGTAGTTTATTAAGCTCGATTCTGCAAAGTGAATTGCGGGAAAATAAACAGCGCCGTTTACGTGAGCGTTATGAGGTGGAAGCGCTTACCGACAGTCTCACTGGGTTATATAACCGCCGGGCTTGGGATCAGTTATTGGAAGCTGAGGAAGGGCGCTGTCAGCGTTACGGTCTACCTGCTTCGATATTCAGTATCGATTTGAATGATTTAAAACAGGTCAATGATCAGTTTGGACATGATGCGGGAGATCAACTCATTCAGCGTACTGCAGATTTGCTGATAGAGCATATGCGGGTGAATGATGTGATCGCACGGATCGGCGGGGATGAATTCACGATTTTATGTCCTGAAACCAAAGCAGCAGATGCGGCAGTTTTATATCAACGTCTGACCGAGATGTTTTCTGCTGCGGATATTCATGTTGCGATAGGCTTTGCTGCCCGTCAATTAACCACTGATTTGCATGAGGTTTTAATTGAGGCGGATAAGAAGATGTATGCGCATAAGAAACAGGCCAAATTGTTGAATGGTTAATTTTTATGTAAGAAATGATCTTTTAGAAAGGATTAAAGAGGATCATTATTAGCAATAAAAATATCCAGATTACTTAGAGCTCTAAGTAATCAAAGAAAACTAACGTAATTAAAATTTGTCATTTATAACATGACATTTATTCAACATAGATCTACACAGAAAAGGGATTTTTTAGCATCAAGACTACATATTCGTTCCGCTAAAGCTCGCATAATCTTGGGTGAGAATTAATCAAAAATGGCGAATTCAAACATGAGGTGCGACAGTTTCAAAAGC
>NZ_JPQO01000168.1 GCF_000773685.1 Acinetobacter sp. HR7
AATATTCTTGCGCTCGGACATGGGCGTCTCGCAGGAGGAATCTCCGTCCTTTAGGTCGGAGAGGATGTCAAGAGGTGCAAAGCAGATAACTTAAGAGCTGGACAGTTTCATTAATACCAGTCCGGAAATAATCAGCACAGCGGCGAGCATCCGCATGGCACTGGCAGGTTCGCCCAGAATCAATACACCGACCAGAAAAGAACCCACTGCACCAATCCCGGTCCAGATCGTGTAAGCAGTTCCCAATGGTAATGTACGCATGGCGTAAGCCAACAGTGCAAAACTGAGAAACATGAAAAGAATGGTAATTATACTTGGGGTTAAGCGAGTGAAACCTTCCGATAGCTTCATCGCATAAGCCCATACCACTTCAAACAGACCGGCCAATATCAACAAAATCCAGGCCATATGCCCTCCTCCATCATTTCAGAAGTCAGGCCGTCCTGACGATTTTTCCTAAGCAAAGTCAATTATTTGCATCAAGGGGGGGTCGTTCCTCCTCAAAAATGATTGATTGTATAAAACTGCTTGCAAAAATACAGCTGAATTTACAAAAGATGACGCTGCGAGCTGCAAACTTAACCCAGCTTAACTAAAGCGCCCAAGACACCCCGACAAAAAGCCGCTAATTTAGGCAAAACACAGCAGAACTAAACCACGTTCTCAGCAACTTTAAAAATGACAACAAAGTGCCCAGCACTGCTCCAAAACAAGAAGTTTATCCACATCAAATAATTAAGTTATGCACATGAATTAAATTTAAAGGTTTTCGGAGAAGTTACACGATGAAACACAAATTTACGATAAGTTGATCACTTTTTGTGATGTTTGATTTGTAAGCAATGGCGAATAAAACACCAGATACCACAAGGCTTTCAAAGTAGAAAAAAGAACCAAAATTGAGTTCTTTTTATACATATTTCGTCTAATTCTTGAACATACTAGCTATAATTGATTACATTTTATGCTGGATATCCATAGGGTTACCCACATAGATATCCATATACTTATCCATAAAGTTATCCACAACTCACTGTGAATAACATAAAATTCCGATCAGATAGTTACCTGGCCTACTTTTGCCAGTTCGGAACGCATTTCATCAATTACAGCTTTATAATCCGGCTTGCCGAAGATCGCTGAACCAGCCACAAACATGTCCGCACCCGCCTCAGCAATTTCACGAATATTGGCTGGTCCTACACCACCATCCACTTCCAGACGGATGTCACGGCCTGAAGCATCAATGATCTTGCGTGCCTGACGTAATTTATCCAAAGTCATTGGAATAAATTTCTGGCCACCAAAGCCTGGGTTCACACTCATCAGCAGGACTTGGTCGACTTTATCCAGCACATAGTCCAGATAATGCAGCGGTGTTGCCGGGTTGAATACCAGACCTGCCTGTGCACCACCAGATTTGATCAGCTGCAAAGAACGGTCGATATGATCCGATGCTTCTGGGTGGAAAGTAATGATGTCAGCACCTGCTTCAAGGAAGTCACCAATCATGCGATCGACCGGTTTTACCATCAGATGCACATCAATCGGTGCCTTGATGCCATATTTTTTCAGTGCCTTACATACCCCTGCACCAAAGGTCAGGTTTGGTACATAGTGGTTATCCATCACGTCAAAATGGACAACGTCAGCACCTGCTGCCAGTACATTTTCAACTTCCTCACCAAGGCGGGCGAAGTCAGCAGATAAAATAGAAGGGGCAATTAAATATGGCTTGGACATGAAAGAACCTGGCTGAATATGGGATGAATACAGCATTATAACAAATTGTCCCTGCTGCGCCTGTTCAATATGGTTTAACCAATACCTGATAATTTCTAAAACCATTAAAATCCGGAAATAAATTTAAGCGAGATAAAATAAAAGCCACTGAAAAGTGGCTTTTAAATGGAATTTTAAATTCAGTTTTCCAACTGCACCGCATGGAACTGCAAATGATCATCAACAAAGCTTTGAATAAAGTAGTAGCCATGATCATAGCCCTGATGTTCGCGTAGGGTCAGCTTCTGTCCTGCTTCATCACAAACCTGCTGGAATAAAGCTGGATTCAGCTGGCTATAGAACTGGTCATTAAAGCCCTGATCAATCAGGATATCTGAATAGAGTGCACCTTTGGCTTTAACCAGCTCAGTGGCATCATGCTTGGCCCATTCGGTACGGTCTTCACCTAAGTAATGACTAAAAGCCTTTTCACCCCATGGACACTGGCTTGGCGCACAGATCGGTGCAAAGGCAGAAACTGAGACAAATTTCTCTGGATATTTAAAAGCTAGCGTTAAGGCACCATGACCACCCATGGAATGGCCGAAAATACTGATCTTGCCCGGCTGGATTTCAAACTCTTCATTCACCAGTGGATACAGCTCGTCCATGATAAAGCTTTCCATTTGGAAATGCTCTGCCCATGGTGCTTGTGTGGCATTGATATAGAAACCAGCACCCTGACCGATATCCCAGTTGTCGCCTTCCGCAACACCTTCACCACGTGGTGAAGTGTCCGGGGTAATCAGGATTAATCCAAGTTGTGATGCCAAACGCTGTGCATGTGCCTTAATTGCGAAAGTTTCTTCAGTACAGGTCAGCCCCGCCAGATAAAACAGCGCAGGACAGCTCTGTCCTACCAAAGCCTGTGGCGGCAAATAGATGCCAAAACGGGTTGTTGTTTTCAGCACCTTGGAGTCAAAGCGGTAAATCCGCTGCTCACCCTCAAAACTTCTATTATTCTGTACCAGTTCCATCATGATTCCTTTTTTCTAAAGTTTTACAGTGTGCATCATTCTAGGGAGCAGCCGGTACGGCAGACTGAGCAACTGTAGTTGCTGGAGGGAACAGACGCTGCTCCAGTTGCGGCAGCATCAATTCCATATTTTTACCAATCACCCACTGTGGTTCGGAAGGTTCAAAGCCTTGGGCACTTTCCCATTTCGCCACAGTTTCTTTGGCCTGAGCAAAGGCATCTTTCAGCGTACTTTGTTCACGCATCGCCTCATCAAAGAAAGCTCGGCCAAAGTAGGTATAATCTGCTTCATTCGAGCAACCAAAAGACTGACGGTCCGCTGCAGAAGCAGTAATGACTAAAGTATTTTCATTTTGTAATGCGGATACAAAGCTCCCTGAATAACAGGAAGAAATCACAATCACCCGCCAGCGAATACCAGAAGCATCCAAAGTATCTCGCAACCATTTCGGATCAACCTGTGCCAGATCCAGCGGTGCATTTTCCATTTCAAATTCGTTCGGCAAGCCATGCGAAGTCATATACAGGAACAGTACATCGCTTTCCCGGTTCATCTGCTGACCAATACGGCGTAGTGCCATTTCCATGCTGGTTCGGGATGCAATCGGCATTTCCAGACGCGTCGCCGGATGATTGACCAAGGCAATGGAACGGCCATAAGTCCCAAAGCGAGTATCAAATTGTTCTTTAATGCGTTGAATTTCTGACTGGAATACATCCTGATAGCTCGCCCCCGCGACACCCATGAAATACCAATGCGTTTGGGCAAATTCACCAAACTCGATATTCTCCAGTGCCTTGTTCAGTAAGTTTGGCTGGGCATAGAACGCATCTTCGGCAAAGCTTGGCGGCTGTTCATCGACTTTCCAGATCGGCTGGTCCTTGACCGACATTTGCCACACCACAAGCGTAAACAGCGTTGCCAGCATGATCAACGCACGTTCCCACCATGGCCATTTCAGTTCACGGGAAAATACCCAGACCACAGCCAGACTCTGCCACACGAACAGGATGATAAACAGTGTTGGAATATAGTCGTACAGAATATAGGGCAGATAGTCCAGATCACCCAGATACTGGATCAGGCACTGGAACAGCATGATATGTGTATCTAATACCAGCCAGAGCAAAGCCGGCACCAGCATCAGACGCGGATTATTCACCCGCTGGGATAAAAAGATCCCCACAATCAGGGCGATAAACGGCCACAGTGCATAACTGATCAGGCCCTGCGAGTTAAATTCACCAATCCGACCGGAACTGAGCCAGCTGAATAAACTGTTGGCACAACCGCCAAGAATCCCCCAGAACACCAGCTGCAGAATGGAGGGACGTACCATTTGCAGGGAACGCCTCGACCCCAGAAACAACCACATTCCGGCAATTTGATTGCTCTTGAAATCGTGCCAAAAATTAATGGAAGGTTTGAAGTCGATCATAAGGTTTCGGGGAGATGAGGTGGCTCGCTAATTCGCAAAATAAGTTTAAGCTTGATCAGAGTTTTATCAATGCTATTTTTTAACTATATAACAAATCATTGGATAATTTTGAAGCAATTATCTTAATCTGCGACAAGTTCATGTTGAAAATAGGCATCAAAGCGACAAGCGTCTCCTTGCCACTGATGATCAGGCTGTTTTCCGGCCAGAAAAATGGCTAATCGAGGGCGTTTCACTACCACCCGTTTACCAATTTTCTGTGCCAATTCTAACAGGTTATCACCCAGATCCATTTCACCATCTTCAGGCAGGAGCATGTGTAACAGCTGCATCTGTTTTTTTACCTGCGCCTGCTTTTTTGGTGCCTGCTGGTTCTGGTCACGCTGCGGGAACATCGGGTCTAAATACACAACATCGACCACAGCATTTTGCTCGGCCTGAAGTTTTAAATAATCTGCAGAATCAGAAAACACCAGCTGGATTCGATTCACCACTGGATTTAAGAAAGCATCACTCTGGCTACGAAGATGGGTATCTTCCAACAAGGTAAATAAAATCGGATGACGCTCGACTAAAGTGACATTGGCGCCAAGGTGTGCCATTAACAGGCTGTCATGTCCAAGTCCTGCAGTAGCATCAATCAGATTTGGCTTTTCACCCAGGTTACAGGCACGTGCAATCATTTCCGATTTTAAGGATGCACGTTTTAAACGCCCGACTTCAGCTTTCCAGTCCGGCTGCATTTTCATGCCATTGGCACATAACCATAGGCCATCCGCATCGACACAGAGTGCCAGTTCAGGATTCAGACGGAAGAAACGCGCATTCAGCTTTTCTACGGTTTCAATCTGAACCTGTACACCACGAGAAGAAAGCACAGCCGCAAAGTGCTGTGCTTTCCCGATCTGTTCAGCTTCGGTATATAAGCGAATTTCGCTTACCATAATTTCCAGCCTGTAAATGCAAATAACAGAATCAGCAAACCTGAGAAAATGCGATACCAGGCAAAAATCATAAAGTCACGTTTCGCGACATAAGCAACCAACGCACGGATCAGTAACAATGCTGAAATAAAAGAGACTAAGAGTCCTACAGTCAGTACGACAAAATCCTGTGTCCCACTGAACACGTCAAAACTTTGATACAGATCTAACAGCCCTGCACCGACAATCACCGGAATACCGAGGAAGAAGGAAAATTCCGTTGCAGCTTTACGGGAAACGCCCAGAAACATGGCACCGATAATGGTCGCACCAGAACGTGAAGTTCCGGGAATTAAAGACAATACCTGAATCAGGCCAATCCAGACCGCATCTTTTACGGTCAGGTCTTCCACTTCCTTCGCCCGGATCTTTGGCGGATGCTTTTCAATCCAGATGATGATCAGACCACCGATAATCAGACCCAGCGCAATCGCGATATTGTTGAACAGCAGTTCTTTTACGGTCTGACCAAACGTCAGGCCGACCAGCACGATGGGAATCGAAGCCAGAATCAAGCCAATGCCCAGACGGCGTCCTTGAGGTTCACCACTCACAATACCCGTAGCAGCACCCCAGAGGCGTGCCCAGTATTCATAAATCACAGCTGCAATTGCGCCCATCTGAATGGCAATCACAAAAACGTCACTCTTTTCCTTGGTCCAGAAGTCCATCAGTTCTGATGCCAGAATTAGATGCCCGGTACTGGAAATGGGTAAGAACTCAGTAATACCCTCAACAATCCCCATGATTGCCGCTTTCAGCAGCAGTAATAGATCCATGCTTAATCCTGATTAATTATGCTTTGCCTTGTTCTGGAATTTTTTTCCACGCATTGTCACGTAAATATACAGGCAATGCCAATTCGGCACTGACCCAGTTTTTGGCTGCCGCTGCCACACGGGCAATGCTTGCAATGTCCTGAGCAGTAGCTGTTACATCTTGATACTCTGGCACATCTGCCTGTACCAGATGAGCACCTGAACCCACTGCCGTAAATTTTACGGCTGCACTGCCCTGTTCATAGCTGAGTAACTGTTCTTCATCGACTGGCTGCATGATGCCCTGCTCGTCCAGCTTGTAGCTGGCGATATAAACCTCATTCATACGGGCATCCAGCACCGCGGTGACTTCAGTCAGTCCATGCAAACGGTATGCCGCCTGAGCCAGTGCCTGTAAAGTGGATACTGGAACCACAGGCAGGTCATTTGACCAGGCCAGAGCCTGCGTCACCGCAGCATTAATCCGTACGCCACTAAAGGAACCTGGGCCACGGCTAAATGCAATCGCAGTCAGATCAGAAATCGCCAGACCCAGCTGTTGCAGGGACTGTTCAATCATTGGGAGAATCGTTTGCGTTTGTGCCTTTGCGCGCGCATCAAGTTGGAAAAATAATTCTTGAGTGTCATCAATCACAGAAACGGAACACTGCTCATTGGCAGTTTCCAGTGCCAGCACTTTCATGCACAACCTTAAATTCAGAGAATGTAAAAAATGTCGAATATCATACTCCACTCCCTGGGCTGACGCGAGATTTTCGACCAACAGATACAAAAAACCTGGCCGTAGCCAGGTGGAGCAACTTGAGAACAGGAAAAGCTTAAAGCTCGACTGGTTCCAATTGCTGGAATTTCTGGAAGTGATTCGCGTAATGCAATGCACTCATTTTCAATTTTTCTACCGTTGTTTCATCAATGGTTTTCACCACTTTACCTGGTGAACCCATCACTACGGAATTATCTGGAATGACTTTTCCTTCCGGAATCAGCGCATTGGCACCAATAATACAATTCTTGCCAATCACCACATTGTTCAAAATCACCGCCTGAATCCCGATCAGTGAGTTATCGCCAATGGTACAGCCATGCAGCATGGCCTGATGACCAATGGTCACATAATTGCCGATATGCATTTCAATCCCGGCATCGGTATGCAGCACAGCGTTTTCCTGTACGTTGCTGTAGTCTCCGATATGAATTTTGCAGTTATCACCACGAACCACGGCACCGAACCAGACACTGACCTGTTTGCCCATTTCTACCTGACCAATCACCGTCGCAGTCGGTGCAACCCAGCCATCCCAAGGCTGATGTAGTGCTTTTGGAGAATGTCCCTGAAATTTGTACAACATGGCAAATTCCTTTTTAGTCCTTAAAGAATTTTGAGCGTTTAAAGGCGGGTGAATTGAGCAGGAATGGCCATTCTTTTTTATAGTCCAACCCGTATTGAAATAATGAAATCAGCATACGTGCAGTCAACCCCCAGACGATTTCATTTTCCACGCGCATGCTGGGGAAATAGAGAGACTGATGCGCGAAACGCACTTCATACGGCGTTGGTTTGGCTTCGAGTAAATTCCGCAGTGAGGCAAAGAAAATCCGGTCAATCTCGGTTGGCTGTGGGGTCAGCTCCACTTTTGGAGGAATCAGACCAACCACCGGTTTGACCAACAGACCGCTGCGGGCCTTTTGCATCGGCAGATCGCCAATCAGATGCACATCAAAAGGATTCAGTGCCGTTTCTTCATAAGCTTCACGTAATGCAACCACGATATTACTGGTATCCTGCGGATCACGCTTGCCACCCGGGAAAGACACTTCACCGGCATGATTGGTCATATAAGCCGAACGGCGAGTGAGTAAAACCTTAGGATCAGTCTCATTGGTAATCGCAATTAACACCGCAGCATCGGCTGGCTGAATGCGCCGGGAAAAGCGTAAACGCTGCTGTAAGTGGTGGGTTAAATCACGATCATCCATCCAGTTCTTCCTCATTATCCTTATGCTTTCATCATAGCCGATTTTTAAAATCTGGAGGATAGAATTGATGCCAAAATTGGATTTTTCAGTTATCCTGAGTCTACTTTTTATCATTGATGATGAATATGAACTTCTGTACAGCTTGTGGACATGAGACAACTGAAAAAGTACCTTTAGGTGATCAAAAAATCCGTAATGTCTGTACGTCCTGTGGGTTTATTCATTATGTGAATCCAAAAGTGATTTGTGGCGCTTTAGTGCTCTGGGAAGACAAGGTTCTGCTGTGTCGTCGTGCCATTGAACCGCGTTATGGTTTATGGACCCTGCCAGCCGGTTATATGGAACTGTTTGAGACCATGGAACAAGGCGCAGCGCGTGAAACCCGCGAAGAAGCTGAAGCGGAAGTGGAAATCGAACAGCTGTACTGCATGTACAACATTCCGCGTATCGGGCAAATTTATGTACTGTTTAAAACCCAGCTGATTGAAGGAAAGTTCGGTGCCGGTGAAGAAACCATCGAATCGCGCCTGTTCTCAGAAGCCGAAATTCCTTGGGCCGATCTGGCTTTCCCAAGTGTAGAACGCACCTTAAGACATTATTTTGAAGACCGTAAAACCAATACTTTCCCTATGCATCTGGAAACCCTGGGTTCACGTCTGGATCACACAGGTTAAGAAATTTAGACGATTGCAAAATAAAAAAGAGCGCCATTTGCGCTCTTTTTTATTTTCAGGAAGAGGTTTCCTGAACAGGCACTGAAACGACTGATTCTGCATCTTCAAGCGGTGTTTTCAGCACCCTGTTCTGTAAAGTCTTTAAACCTTCCTGCATCTTCTGTTGTACCAGATGGGTTAAGCTGTCCACGGTATGCCCTTCTGTCGAAATCTCCGGTAGAGCCATCAAATGCGCTGTGACTTTTGGCATTTCCAGCACCCGGCGTACATGTGCAGCGAAGCTGATGTTATCGACATACGGCGCTACCATATCCAGTTCACCCTGCTGGTTTACATAGCAGATCAGGCAGATCTGTACCGGACGTTGTGCTTCAATCGCAGCCCCGAGAATCCGGCCATGGACTTTCTTGATCCTCCGGCCATTCGATGTGGTCGCTTCCGGGAAGAACAGCACCGGAATATCCTGTTTCAGGAACTCGGTAATCTGATCGCGGATTTTGATGGAATCCCCTGAGCCACGTTTGATAAACAGCGTACCGCCACTTTTGGCCAGTTTGCCCAACACTGGCCATTGTTCAATTTCTGCTTTAGCCAGGAAAAACACCCGTGCCGCTGAACCCAGCACCGCAATATCTAGCCAGGAAATATGGTTACTGACCCAAAGCGCAGGTTCACGCGGAATCGTGCCATGCGCCTGTATTTCGATATTGAATACCTTGCACAGCTTGCGACAGAAATACTGCACATAACGGGTATTAGTCGGGTTATTGGGATTCTTGTACAGACCATAGCGATAGACCAGATAGAACCCTTCACTCACCGCGGCCACAGAAGCTGCAATTTTTCTAAAATAAAGCAAAAACTTGGCTAATCCACGAAGTTCAGGTGTTTGATTTTCTATAGTCGGATGCATACAAGGATCACTATTTTTCGGGCCGATTCAGGTCATCATTTTCACGTATCTTTACCATTCTATACTGTTCATTCTGAACTTGCATTGATTATAAAAACCGTTCAGACAGATCAAAAATTGTCATTTTTAAGTCTAACCTCGATTAATTATTATTTTAATTGAACCACCCAATGGAAGGTTATTTCATGCAAGAAGATCAGCAAACCACCTCTCCTGCCATTCAACCCATGCAAGCATTAACTTATATCGCAGCAGCCAGCGCCCTTTATGCGGCTGTATTTGTGATTCTGGCTCAACTTTTCATTGCCGCACTCTAACCAAAACTCACACAGCTGCGCTATCTGTCCCTAGCTTTTTCCACTAAAATGAAGTTTTCAAGTGGAGTCTGGACTGAGTGGAAATTATACAACATCGTCGTACCCCAGATCGCGTTATTCTGGTCAGTGTAAGCGTACAGATGCTGGAAGATCTGGATGCCGAAGAATTTCACCTGCTGGCCAGTTCAGCTGGCGCGGAAATCCTTGAGCATCTGCATGTCCAACGCCTGAAACCTGATCCTAAATTCTTTATCGGTTCTGGCAAGGCGGAAGAAATTGCCGAACAGGTGGAAGCCCTTGAAGCCGATCTGGTGATTTTCGATCATAGCCTGACTCCGGCCCAGGCCCGTAACCTTGAAAAGGTCGTAAAATGCCGTGTCGTGGATCGTACCGAGCTGATTCTGGATATCTTTGCCCAGCGAGCGCGTACCTATGAAGGGAAACTGCAGGTCGAATTGGCACAGTTACAGCACATGGCTTCGCGCCTGATCCGCAGCCGTGGCAATCTGGATAGCCAGAAAGGTGGTATCGGTCTGCGTGGTCCAGGTGAAACTTTGCTGGAAACCGACCGTCGTTTGCTGCGTGTCCGCATGGGCCAACTGAAAGCCAAACTGGAGAAAGTCCGCCAAACCCGGATGCAGGGCCGTGTCGCTCGTCAAAAAGCTGCTGTACCCACCATTTCTCTGGTCGGCTATACCAATGCCGGTAAATCCACCCTGTTTAATATTCTCGCTAAAAGCGATGTCTATGCCGCGGATCAGCTCTTCGCAACCCTAGACCCCACCCTGCGGCGTTTAGAATGGGAAGGTATTGGCACCGTTGTCATCGCCGATACTGTTGGTTTTGTACGCAATCTGTCTCATTCTTTAGTCGAATCTTTTAAAGCGACTCTAGAAGAAACGCTGGAAGCGACTTTGCTTCTCCATGTCATTGATTCCAGCAGTCCTGAAATTCTGGAACAGATTGAAGCAGTGGAAACCGTCCTTAAAGAAATTGGTGCTGATGTACCGGTGCTGCGCGTCTATAACAAGATCGACCGTAGCGGTGAAGATGCCAAAATTATTTATAGCAAACCGAACCAGCCAGAGCGTGTGTATGTCTCAGCCCATACAGGAGAAGGCATTGAACTGCTGCGTAAAGCGGTGCATGAAGCCTTGATGGGACAAATCCAGCAGTTCGATCTGAAATTGCAGCATGCGCATGGCAAATTGCGTAACCAGTTGTATGACCTGAACGTGATTCAATCCGAGCATTATGACGAAGATGGTCAGCTGCATTTACAGGTCAGGATCGCACCACAAAAACTGGAACAGATCATCCGGCAAGCCCATTTATCGCTAGAAGATATTCTTGGTGACCAGGCAGTTCAGTTTCAGCGGCCACTTGAAGAGTTTGAAATACCAGGTAAGATCGACTAAAACTTGATAAATCAAATTTTATAGACCCTAAAAATGAACTGGATAAAACACATCGATTGGCCAGCATGGATCGGCACGATACTGCTCATTATTGTCTTTCGGGAAGCAGCAGTCTTGATCATGACCGAACTTGGTCATCCTGAACTTGGCAACCTCACCGGACTAATCAGCCTACTGATCGTGCTCTTTGCTTGGCGACGCTGGCGCAAGATTCCTGCTCGCCTAGTAGATACCAATAACAAAATCATGAAAGAAAGTGCCTTTGCCTTTCTACCAGTTAGTGCGGGTTCACTGATGATGCTGGTACACATGGGCCATAAAATCCCAGCCTTTCTGGTTGTTTTATTCGTCAGCACCCTGATTCCACTCTGGGTCTATGCCAAAATTGCCAAGCGCTGGTTATAGGAGATCACAATGCTATCTATTCTTTATGGTTTCCTGATTACACTGGTGGCTTATCTGGCAGCCAAGCCCTGTAACCGCGTGGTTCCGAAAATTCCAGTGATTGTCTTCGGCATGATCTTTATTCTGCTGATCCTATTTGTACTCGGCGTGCCTTATGAAGCGTATATGGAACAAACCAATCCGCTATTTAACCGCCTGTTAGGATATGTCACTGTAGCATTGGCCATTCCTCTCGCCGCGATGCGCTATGACGATCTGCCATTAAAAGCAGTGACCGGCATTCTGGTCTTCGCCAGTATCAGTGCCGTGGCTTTACCAATGGGACTAGCTTACCTGCTGCATATGGCATCGGATGATATCATGGCCTTTGCGACTCGGGCAGTGACCACTCCAATTGCTATTAATATCGCGACATTACTCCACGCTCCAATCAGTCTGGTGATTCTGATTGTGATCCTGTCTGGCGTAATTGGCGCGGCTTTCTCGTCCATCATTCTGCGCCATATCAATGATGAACGTGCTTCTGGTCTGGCATTGGGTTTGGCCGCCCATGCCATTGGTACGGCACAAGCCTGGCAACGTGGCAGCGTGGCAGGCCGTTATGCCGCATTTGGGATGGCAGTTAATGCAGTCTTCACTGCGCTATGGCTACCAACCTTTATTCTGTATTTGCAAAGCTTATAAATTTGACTGAACAGTCAAATTCTCATGGCTATATCCTCTAGGGTATAGCCACTTCATTTCGCTGCCCGACATTAAAAATTAAAAAAGTAATGTAGTAACCGCATCAAAAATCATAAAAAAAATGTGTTCTAGTTAAATTAAATTGACCATAAAAGTAGGTTAAAACCCAGTATTTTCCTAATTTCCGACTTAGCCAATTGACTTTAAAATCCAGTCTTTCGTCTATGTCTTTTCGGCACTAGTTTTGTTTAGCTCTCTCTTTCCTCAGCCCTAATCTTTTATTAATAAAGTTCATTTTTTAATCCATATACAATGAAATAAAAATAGTACTACTAGACTTAGGATGTATCCCTTATCTATATCCAGCTTGCTTTTTTTTTAGTAAGGTTGTATGAATAATAAACATATAGATTTTTTCAAATCTGTAGATTTAAAAACTTTATTTTTATAGCAAAAACACAGTCAATCAAATGGATATTCGATTGAAATAACGATAAGGAAATCAGATGAAAACAAGACATGTTTTCAGGATGTCGGAGCTGATGAAGCCATGGGATCTATCCTTATTCACACAAAACTGGAGTGGAAACTGGCAACAGATTTATGACAGAATGTGCACAATTCGAATCCCAAGTAAAATGATATACATATTTCATGATACGTATGAGAAATTAAAAACTCAGTTCAAATTATGGATGAGCTACTTGCCCACCCAACAAGGTTCACATCATAGGCTATCTTCTAGGGATATCCTCGCAATACTGGAGCATGAAGCTTTCAAAAACTTAAAACATATAGCATCGAAGGATGCAACGGCTTAGCCCAGAGACTAGCAAATTTATATCGCCATAACCTGCATGAGCAGGTTATTTGCAAGCATAAACATTGAACTTAATTTGGCCATTCGCATTTGGCTATAGGAACTACACAACCGAATTCTTATTGCTGACCGAACAACATAATTGTGACCGTCAGCATTAAACAACATGGGGATGAATAAAATGAATAAATCAAAAATCACAATGATGCTACTGGGTGCATGTATGAGTGTTTCAGCATTTGCCCAAGACCTGGCAGGTACATGGCAGCAAATTGATGATAAAACTGGCTCCCCTAAAGCCATCATTGAAATTCGTAAAGAAAACAATGGTACTTACGTGGGTAAAATTGTCAAAGTCACTCCACGTCCTGGTTATACACCACAAAAAACCTGTAACAACTGCCCTGCACCGTATACCAACCAGCCAATTCTGGGGATGGATGTACTGACTGGTTTAAAACCTGTGGAAGGCACCAATAACTATGAAAAAGGTAAAGTCATCGATCCGCTGGCAGGTAAAATTTACGACGCCAAAGTTCGTCTGAGTGCCAATGGTAAACGTCTCACCTTGCGTGGTTATATGGGCGTCTCTGCACTCGGCCGTAGTCAGACCTGGATTCGTCAGGACTAATTCAAAGCTGATTAAGCCAATAAAAAAGCCACGTTGAACGTGGCTTTTTTACATCTATTTAATGTCCCGTCCTGAAATAAG
>NZ_JPQO01000169.1 GCF_000773685.1 Acinetobacter sp. HR7
CGAGTCTCTCCGTCCCCACCATTCAAAAGAGACAAGGTTGATACCTTGTTTTTTTTTTGCCTGAATTTTTGATAGACAAAAAAAGAGCCCATCGAAATGGGCTGGCTTGGCATTAAAATTATTGATGCTTGAAATTGATCATTCTCGTTAAAAGTGATGCAATTTAAGCTTTCAAATGGTCTTCGAATTCTTCCCCTAACTGCATGGCAAGCGCATTGCCTGAAAGGTCGCAGGTCACAAGCCCATATTCTTTTTTAAAGCTAAAGGTAAAACCACGGTTGTCGGCCAAAGTGCGTACTGAATACCCCAATTTTTCTAACCATAAACGGAATGCTAGAAGATTTTTTGCTTTCACCACTTTTTTCACGAGATAACTCCTTCATCACTATTTATTAATAAATTAGGGTGAAAAAATTTTTTTTAAAGGGGAAAATTTTTAAAATCCTTTAAATATTCTGAAAATGTTGTATTTATCAGCATACAAATGCGTAAAAAATCATCAAAAAATAACTAAATAAATGATTTCTGGATACTTTTAGATGTTGTAACTAAATATTATATCGGAGGATTTGTCTGTCTATATTTACAGCGGTTTTTAACGAAATCTGACTTGTTTTAGTCGAATGCCGATTGATCACTATCTTTATGATTTAATAGGAATGTAGCTAGGTCTCTATTTGCTTGAGCGAACTAATACGAGTTTGATTATCTGTTCGCTTCATTTTACCCCAACTTTGGATTTTCATTATGGCCCAAATCAATATTGAACAATATGTCAGAGAGGCGATTGAGCAGATGCAGCAACAGGGGCTGACACCAGTGGCTGTGATGTTGGGACATGAAGATTGGCTGGAATTTACCGTGCAGTCCAAAGTTGCTTATACACCTTTTGGGAGTGCACGTCGTTATCAGCCGGCATTGGGTGGTTTGTTACTGGTACGGGTGGATGAGATGCATGCTTTACGCGTGGTGACTCAGGCCGAGCTGGACGCCTACGCGCAAAGCAATCAAATTCTTTAGATCAGAAATTATCTTTGAGGGTGCGCAGACGGGTAAACTCTTCCACACTGTCTGCACGCAGGAAAGGATTGGTTTTCAGTTCGATTTCAATGCTGCTTGGCAGAGTGCATTGACCGAGCATTCGTAAACGTTCTACCTGTTCATGCCGTTCCTGAATTTCCAGATTTTCCGGTTCAACATGTAGGGCAAACTGGGCATTGGACAGGGTGTATTCATGGGTGCAATACACTTTGGTACGTGGTGGCAAGGCGGCCAGACGAGACAGGGAATGGAACATCTGTTCAAAGGTGCCTTCAAACACGCGGCCACAGCCCATAGCAAACAGGGTATCGCCACAGAACAACACATCCCGCGCATCAATAAAGTATACGATATGGCCTAAGGTATGTCCCGGTACGCTGATAATGCTGACTTCTAAACCATGAAACTTGAACTGATTGTCATGTTCCAGCGGATGAGTAATAAATGGAATTTTACTCAGTTCTTCACGCGGGCCATAGACCGGGATGTTTTGACCCTGAATCAGTTCCGGCACACCGCCAATATGATCCTTATGCCAGTGGGTGAGCCAGATCTGTGCCAGTTCCAGGTTATTTTGCTGGCAATAATCCTGTACCAGTCCAGCTTCTGTGGGATCAATGGCCACAACCTGTCTGGAGTGGGTATGTTCCAGTAGCCAGATATAATTCTGTAAGCTATTTTTGACGTCTATGCAGTGGATTTTAAAAGGCATCATGTGTCATTAAACCGTTTGAAATTATTTTATAAAGTAGCATATTTGCCCCGCAGTGCGTGACGCTAGGTGGTGTATTTATGCATGATTTATGTAGGAAATTTTCAGCAGCATAGGGTCTGAAAGCCAGTTAATTATTTATCCTGGTCATCCACTGAAACCGCATCACCAATGGTATAGAAATGCCCACCAGCAACATGGTAAATACTGCACCATTCAGGTTCGACTTCCTGATAATACCAGTGACCGTCACGGAACACGCGTTCATCGGCATAGGCGGCAATGACTTTGCCTATAAACAAGTCATGGTGTTGCTGGTTATGTGGTTCGGGAATCAGCTCACATAGCAACCAGGCTGTACAGCCACTTACTACCGGAATATCAGATTGATCAAACTGGAATAGTTCAACACCGCATTTCTCTAGTTTGTTGGGCTCATCATGCAGGCTGATGGTGCCTAATTGATATACCATTTTGAGCTGCTTGAGTGTGGGTACCTGTAGTGCAAAATAGCCTGAATTTTCAATAATTTTACGTGTCTTGGTACTTTTGTCCAGAACCACAGTAACTTTGGCAGGCTGAAACTCCAGTGCACAGGCCCAAGCGGCTGCCATGACATCGGTATTTTCCTGATCCTTTGCAGAAACCAGTACGGTTGGGCCGTGGTTAAGAAGACGATAGGATTTTTCCAGGGGAACGGCTTTGAGATGTGGATTTAACATGTCAGTCCTAAAATCATTAGAAGGGATTGCTGGAAAGTATGCATTTATCTGTTTGTTAACATATATAAATTTTTTCTTGTGAAAAAGCTTTTAAACTAAAGCCCTAACAAAATGGAGCATAAGCAATGAAAATGTATCAAGTGGATGCCTTCACCACGGAGCTGTTCAAGGGTAATCCTGCTGCGGTGATCGTGCAGGATGAGTGGCTGGATGACAGCCTGATGCAGAACATTGCACTGGAAAATAACTTATCGGAAACTGCATTTGTCAAAATCTTGGATGCGGAAAACTATGAAATCCGCTGGTTTACCCCGACCAAGGAAGTGGATTTCTGTGGACATGCAACGTTGGCGAGCAGCTTTGTGCTGTTTCAGGATTATACCGAACACAAAACTATTCGCTTTCATGTAAAAAACTTGGGTATTTTTACGGTTAGTCAGGATGAAGATGGTCGCATTCGTATGAATTTTCCGGTACGTCGTCCAGTGTTGGTGGATGAATATCCAGCAGTATTGCGTGCTGCACTCACTAAGACCTTTAAGAATGTCTACCTAAATGAACAGGCTTATATTATTGAATATGAGTCGGTGCAGGATGTGCTGGATGAAACCCCGGATTTTGCCTTGCTGAAACAGGTGAATGACCGCCGCACTGCAATCACGGCATCTGAACCATTGCTGGATGTAGCTTTGACAGCTGGTGCCGAGCACTACGATTGTGTATCGCGTTATTTCGCCCCGAGTAATGGAATTAACGAAGATCCAGTGACCGGTTCGATTCATACCGGGATTGTTGCAATCTGGGCAGAACGATTGGGCAAGCGGAAATTAATTGCTTATCAGGCATCACAGCGTGGCGGGGTACTATATTGTGAAATGCTAGACAATGAACGGATTGAAGTTTCAGGCTATGGCAAGCTCTATATGCAGGCTGAAATTCTGTTTTAATTCATACAAGTGGTTAAAAGTTGCTGGCTACAGTAGCTTGTAGGAAAATATAACCAAGTTAAACCCATGAGAATCATTCTCTATTAAATTGTCGAATAAGAATATTCATGTTTGCTGGATCAAGAATGTCATTACGCTTTAAAAAATTAACACTTTCCATGTTTTTAATGGGCGCTGCAACGTTCAGTTTTGCCCAACCGGTTTTGGTGAAAACGGAACAGAATATCGAAGAATACAAACTGGATAATGGTTTAAGAATCGTCCTTGCACCGAATGATAAGGAAAATAAAACCTTTATGAATACGGTGTATTTTACCGGTTCATTGAATGACCCACAGGGTAAGGGTGGTTTGGCACATTTGCTGGAACATCTGGCATTTAAGGGCACGGAAAATATCAAAGGGGATGAATTCCAGCGCCGTCTGGATCAGTATACGCTCTCATCCAATGCCAGCACGGATTATTACTCGACTAAATATACCAACCTGATTCGTCCGGAAAGTACGGCATTGGCTGCGGTGATCCAACTGGAAGCCGAGCGTATGGACAAGTTGGTGCTACAGGAAAAATATGTCCCAACCGAGATTGATATTGTTAAACGGGAACGCGAAATCCGTTTGGATCAGCCATTCTCAGTGTTAATGGATCAGATTTTTAAATCCGCCTATGGCAACCAGCATCTAGGTCGTCTGCCAATTGGGGATTTAAACGAGCTGCAGTCGATCAATATGCAGGAACTAAACCAGTTCTATCGTACCTGGTATGCGCCGAATAACGCTTATATGGTGATTTCCGGTAAGTTCGACAAAAAACAGGTATTGAAATATATCGACCAGCATTTCAGTCCGATCAAGGCGCGGCCTGTACCGCATCAGCCGCAAGTCCCGGAACTGCGTCCTGAACAGATCAAGCAGCGCGAATTTACTGTGGCGAAAGGCAGTAATTATGCCAAATATAATATCTACCTGAACCGCGCTGAAACAGCAAAACAGACAGCATTATCGGTGACGCCAACTTTATATACCTTGCAGCCGAGCGGGCACCTGTATCAGGGCATTGTCGAGCAAGGGATTGCCACTGCGGTACAGTCCACCACCTGGCTGGATAAAGACATGAATATGGTGTTTATGGGTGCGGTCTATGCCCCAAATCATGATGCCAAAAAGGTTGAACAGGCATTACAAACCGGAGTCGAGCAGAGCAAAGATTTCAATGAAACCGAGCTGAATCGGGTCAAAAATATGTCCCGCAATGCTGCGGACAATATTAAGAATAATGCAGCAGCCTTGGGTTCACGCCTAAGTGATTACATCGTGACCTATAGCGGAGACTGGTCAAAATATTTTAAAGACCTGAATGACATTCAGCAGCTCTCTGTCACAGATGCCAACAAGATCTATAAAGATTTCTTTAAGGCTGAATATCGTATTCAGGGCAATATTATTCCGACGCCTGAAGAACAGAAGAAGGCACAACAGCTGCAGGAAGTCGCGGAAAACCAACCAACCTTGGATCAGCAGCCGGTGAGTGAAGAGCCGCTTAAAGATGTTTCGGTGTATCAGGCCGAAGTCAAGAAATATGTAAAGGAATCGAAAAAGCTCCTGACCAGCAAGGAAAAGCAGATTCAGCGCGGTAAGCTGAACAATGGCATTCAATATGCACTCTTTCCAACCCAAACCCGTGATGACAAGGTCTATTCGACCATTGCGCTGGACTTTGGCACCGCTGAAACCCTAAAACATAAGGGTGAATTGCTGGATCTGATGGCGTATCTGATCATGCGTGCATCAACGACCCAGAGTCTGCAGCAGATTTCAGACAAGACCATAGAAGTCGGTGGATCAGCCAATGTTAGTGCAACGGGAAATGGCCTGAATATTTCCATTTCCGCCAAAAAAGAGCATTTTGAGGAATACTTTAAGTACATTTTGAATGTAATAAAGAACCCGACGTTTGAACAGACCCAGTTTGACCTGATCAAGTCGCAGTCGCTGTCCAGTTTGGAGCGTCCATATACTGAACCGGATACTGTAACCGGTTTAACATTTGCCCGGCTGGTGGAACGTTATGAGCCAGGGGATTTACGTTATCACTTTGAGCCAGAACTGGCCAAACAGCAGTATCAGGCAGCTTCGCGTGAGCAGGTGCAGGAACTGTACCAGCGTTTCTTTAAGACCCATCGTGCCCGGGTTGCTGTCACTGGTGACTTTAAGCCAAAAACCATGCAGGCACTGAGCCAGCAGGAATTTGCAGACTGGAATACGGCTGAACCTTTTGAACATTTAATATCCACCTATATCGAATATCCGGCTCAGAAAGTGCATGCCTTGTCGGAACAACGTGAATTTGGCAGCTATCTGGCCTCGATCTCCATGCCAGTCGGTGCAGATCATCCGGATGTGCCAGCCTTACTGATACTGCGACATATTATTGGCGATTCACAACTGTCTTCGCGTCTGGCGCAGGAGCTGCGTGAAAAGAATGCGCTGGTCTATGGTTTTAGTGCCAGTGTAGATTTTTCGGAATGGAATGATGTCGGTGCATTATCTTTTGGTGCCAACTATACGGCTGGACGTTCTGCCCAAGTTTCAGAGTCCATCCAGAAAGTGATACATGAACTGCGTAGCAAGGGTGTAACAGATCAGGAAGTCGAAGCAGCGAAAGCCAGTTTACTGAAAAAACGCGTCAATATACTGGAAGATGATCGCCGTATTCACAGCATGTTAATCTCTCAGCTAGAACGTAACCGTGATCTGAACTACCGTCAGAAACGTGACAAGGCACTGGCGGCATTAACCAAAGCCGATATTGATGCGGTGATTCAGAAATATCTGAAAACGGATTTGCTGGTTGAGGTGATGTCGGATCAATATGGCCAGCCGGTGAATCAGCCGACTTTGACCAAGAAATAAATCTGGGTAAATTGCCTATAAAAAAACCTCCTGATTCAGGAGGTTTTTTTGATTTTAAGTAATAACTTTGTGAAGGGTATTTAAGTGTGAGAAACTCTTGGCTCATATATAAATAACGCCAATCTCAACTTTAA
>NZ_JPQO01000170.1 GCF_000773685.1 Acinetobacter sp. HR7
TAATCCAGTCAGCAAAGCTGAATGGCTTGGATCCGTATGCCTATTTAAGTGATGTGCTGAAAAGGCTGCCGACACATAAAGTGACCCAGATTGAAGAGTTACTGCCACACTGCTGGAAACCTAAATCGAATTAAAAATTGGTATGGGATTCAGCGGACGCTTACAGTAATCTGAGCTCAAATCTCTGTCAAAAGCTGCGCGATAGATGGTTCCAGCTTCTGGATCAATTTCCACACGCTAGAGGATCTATTTTCTGCGAAAACTTAGGGTTACGGATATTATTTAATTTTGTATCTATACAGCTCTATAAAACAAAAAGCCCTCTTTAAGAGGGCTTTCCTATGCTAATAAGATCAGGCTTATTTTACATTCGGTGCAACCATCTTCTCCGGTCGAACGACTTCATCAAACTGCTCAGCAGTGACCAAACCAAGCTCAACTGCAACCTGTTTCAAAGTCTTACCTTCTTTATAAGCCGTTTTTGCCACTTTGGCCGCATTTTCATAACCAATTACCGGATTCAATGCAGTTACCAGCATTAATGAGTCATGCAGGAAATGCTCAATCTTGTCACGATTCGGCTCAATACCGACGGCGCAATTATCATTAAAACTATTACATGCATCCCCTAGCAATTGGATCGACTGCAACAGATTAAAAGCGATTACCGGCATAAAAACATTGAGTTCAAAATTACCAGAAGCCCCTGCCACATTAATAGTCGTATCATTACCCAGCACTTGTGCTACCACCATGGTCATGGCTTCGCTTTGGGTTGGATTGACCTTACCTGGCATAATACTTGAGCCTGGTTCATTTTCAGGAATGCGCAATTCACCAAAACCACAACGTGGACCACTAGCTAACCAACGAATGTCATTGGCAATCTTGTTCAGGCTCACTGCCAAAGTCTTTAAAGCACCGGAAGCAAACACTGCCGCATCACGACCTGCCAAAGCTTCAAACTTGTTTGGCGCTGTGACAAAAGGCAAACCGGTTAGCTTTGCCAATGTTTGTGCTGCTTTTACTGCATAGTCCGGATGCGCATTCAAACCGGTTCCTACCGCAGTACCACCTAAAGGTAATTCGTATAAGCCATGTAATGCCTGTTCCAGACGTAATAAGCCATGATCTAGCTGAGAAACATAACCACTAAATTCCTGCCCCAAGGTCAACGGCGTCGCATCCTGCAAATGGGTACGACCGATTTTGACAATGTTGGAGAATTCCTGAGATTTGGTATGCAAGGTATCACGCAGTTTTTTGACCGCTGGAATCAACAATTCATTGATTTGCAAACTTGCCGCCACATGGATTGCGGTTGGAAACGAATCATTGGTGGATTGTGCACGATTGACATGATCATTCGGATGCACTGGCTTTTGCGAACCCAAAGGATTGCCCAGTTTCTGGTTGGCAATATTGGCAATTACTTCATTACAGTTCATGTTACTTTGCGTACCTGAACCTGTTTGCCATACCACCAGTGGGAACTGGCTATCCCATTTTCCTTCAATAACTTCTTCTGCTGCTGCAACGATGTAATTCGCCAGTTCATTCGGTATCTGATTAAGTTCAGCATTGGTTAGTGCTGCTGCCTTTTTAACTAAACCCATGGCGCGGATCATCGGACGAGGCAGACGTTCATTACCAATTTTGAAATTCTGCAAACTACGTTGAGTTTGTGCACCCCATAATGCTTCGCTTGGAACAGCAACTTCACCCATGGTGTCATGTTCAATACGTGTTTGCATAGCTCACCTCTTTGTTAAGTCTTGATATTTCCTTTGTTCTTGCTCCATCTTAAGCAAAATAAAACAAGCAGTAAATGATAATTATTATCAATAATAAAGATCATGCTGATCGGCTTATTGTCCCCTTAAGGTGCTCTGATAAAAGCGCCATTCATCTTCTATCATCTGCCGGATCGAACGTTGCGGTTGCCAGCCCAATATCTCTTTGGCTTTTTCTGCCTGGGAACCGACCTGATCTAATTCTGGACTAGTGTCATACAACGCTTCTTCCGTCTTGATGGCAATTTGTGCTACTTCGCCAATCTCATCCAGCAGTTTTTGTATCGAAATCATCTCTCCGGCAATATTAAAGGCTTCACAGGCAAAAATTTGTTTACTTAACCACTGCAGAGTCTTAATAATGGCGTCACAGCAGTCCAGCACATGCAGGAAACTGCGTTCTACGGTTTTATCTTCGGTATTGGCATGTCTACGCAGTTCAATACTTTCCCGTTGTAAGGCAGCAACCTGCATAGCCAACGGAATAATATTTTTGGGCAATGGCGGCACCAGTTCACCAAGCACACCATGCTCAAATGCCCCGGCAATATTACACAGCCTTAAAATAGCAATTTTCCATTCATTATCAGTTTTTGCCGTATCCCGGATGATTTCTTCAACCATCTGCTGCGATTTGATATAGGGATTGGGATAACTATAGTTAAAAGGCATATCTTCAGTCAGATCAGCACTCGACTGTCCATACACAGCCAGACTGGATAAATGCACCAGATGACGCACACCCGTGCGCTGCATGGCGCGTAGCAGACTCATAATACAACTGACATTATCATTATAATATTCAAGCGGTTTTAGGACAGATTCTTCTAGCGATTTGAAGCTGGCGGTATGGACAACGGCGTCAATGGAATGCTGTTCAAATACCTTGTTTAAAGCTGGTGTATTACGGATATCGATTTTGACAAATGGCACATACATGCCGGAAATAAATTCCAGACGCTCCAAGGTTTGTAAGCTGGCATTAGCCAGATTATCAACCACAATGACCTGTTGCCCTTGTGCGAGCAGACTTAAAGCAAGATGAGAGCCTATAAAGCCTAAACCACCGGTCACTAAAATCATTGTATACTACCTTTTTATTATGTAGCCCAGATCAACTTCCTGAGGTTGATCAAGCCTGTAGTGAATTTCATGAGCACCTTAATTCTTATTACCTCCGCCCCGACATCGATACATGCCTGGCATGCCTTGGGTCTTGCCAAGGCATTACAGCAAAAACAGGAAGACTTTCGGGTTTTCTTCTATCAGGACGGTGTGTCAGTCGCCAATGCCTTGCAGTGGGTTCCAGACGATCAGCGTCATCTCACTCGGGAATGGCAGTCCTTACAGATTCGTCTGCCGGTGTGTGTGAGTGCGGCGTTAGCACGTGGCATCACAGATCAGGAAAATGCTCAACGTCACAATATTCAACAACATAATCTTGCAGATCAGTTTGAACTGGTCGGATTGGGCGAACTCGCTGATGCTGTCCAATCTGCACATCGTCTGCTTCAATTCTAATCGCTCTATTTTCGGGATATGTTGCTTTTAAAAGGTATATTGTGTGAAATCTGTACTCGTTATATTAACCCAGTCCAACCTGAATTCCTTGCAGATTCATGAAAGCCTCTCAGCTACCATGGTACTGGCAACCTTCGGCTCAGAAGTAAAAGTATTATTGCAAGGTGCGGCCTTAAGCTTGCTGCGTTCTGAGCTGGAATTTGATCAGCTGAAACATGCATTTAAAATCGCATCCAACATGGTGGATAGCTTTGAATTCTATGACCTGACCCCAATTCTAGTAGAGAGCAAAAATCAGAACTCGCCTTTTGTTCAACATACTGAACAGGAAATCGAATTCGTTGAACTGAATCCTGCCTTCATTCAAGGCTTTGACCATGTGCTGTACTGGTAAGGTGATCTCCCATGTCTAATTCAACTCTTTATATGATCCAAGCCAGCTATGCAGCAACGGCGCAGGTGTTAGAACAGCTATCCCAGCTTTATAGTGAAAATGATCAGGTCATCCTGATGGGTGATGCCATACTGGCAATAGAACATCCTTTTTTGAAGCAACTTAAAGAAATTTATATTCTGGAAAATGAGGCTCAACTTTTACCTCAACCAGACATTGCCAACTTAAAAATCATTAACTATGCCGAATTTGCAGAACTATGCCTTGGCTTTAACCGCTGCATTTCGCTGAAGTAATACGGATTAAACATGAATTTAGAGCTAGACCAAGATGGTCACTTAGTCGATTACACCATCTGGAATGAAGAAGTCGCCCAAGTACTGGCAGATAGTCTGGATCTGCAACTTACCCCTTGGCATTTTGAGATCCTGCAAGCCGTACGTCAGTTTTACCAGCAGTTTGGACATTCACCTGCAACACGTCCTCTAATTAAATTCCTGATGAAAACCGTCAGTCCAGATATTAACAATGCGGTACTGCAGGAAAGATTTAATACTGGATTGGTGGCACGTCACTTAAGCCGTCTGGCAGGGATTCCAAAACCACCCAACTGTCTATAAGCACACTGTTCAATAACAATACCTAAATCATTTAGGCTGTTCTCATCAACTTACTTTAAGTGCAATAAATAAAAAGTCCAACAAATTGCGGGCTTTTTTATTTACCAAAGGATAATTAGCAAACTTTAAGCATAGCGTGTTCTCAGCCTGGCAATCGCGCGATATAACTCATGCTGATATTCAGGCAGATAAGCCAACAACAACCGGATGTTCTCCTGAGCTTCCTCATGCTTGAGCGTGTTATTTTCGAGCATTTTCTGCTGCTTGTTTAAAAAGGTTCTGAGCTGCAGATATTCCGGTTTTTTCCCGCTGCGCAGTGCATCTAGCATATTATAATAGTCAGTCAAAAAACGATTACGTTCCTGAGTTTGCGGTGGAAGCAAGTAAGGAGAATTACCTTGATGTTGCCTAGCCTCGCTGACACTTTCAACTGACTCTGAAGATCGCGAGATTGCGAGTGTTTTGCCATGCAGCAATACCCCTGTCGGCACATAGACATAATTCAGGCCCAGATCTTCACGATAGATTTCTTCATGAATCTGAAAGCCGATCAGCCACAACACTAAAAATAAAGCGATGATACTAAATAGATAAACACCTCGTTCATTCATAAGCCACCTCCAGATTAACTCTGTTTAGGTTTAGGAATTGAAACACTGTAAATTTCTGAAATACAAAATTTACGTTATGTAACATAACGACGTTCATGAGCAGTGCTCCAATTTATTTTTTGTTTTTCTTGTTTTATTTTTGTTTTTCTATAGACACCTCAAGTGTGCCTTTGTATTAAAAATATACAAAATGAAAAATTTTGTGAAGTACTATCCGACCAAAAATAAACCCGGAGTATGCTATTCATCGACATATTTCCGAGTTTAATAAAAATCTTAATATTTTTTAAGAGCTGAAATTACTCATCTACAATATCAACAAAATTGGCACTCAAGACTTTGGCTAAATCTGTTGGTATTAAGCCAATATCCAGCCCACGCTTGCCACCGCTGACATACATTTTTTCCAGTTTTTCCGCAGATGCATCAATGACGGTTTTCAGGCGTTTCTTTTGTCCCACCGGACTGATCCCGCCAACCAGATAACCCGTTAACCGTTCAGCCTGTTTCGGATCCGCCATTTGAAGCTTTTTGCAGCCAAATGCATGTGCTACTTTTTTCAGGTTAAGCTGATGGTTCACGGGTAAAACAGCAACGAAATACTGCTTTTCATCAGTGACTAGTAAAGTTTTAAATACTTCTTCAACAGATAGTCCGAGCTTTTCTGCCGCTTCCAGACCGAAGCTTTTCGCATTTGGGTCATGTTCATATTCATGAATGCTGTATTCGATTTTATTGGCTTTTAAAAGTTTGCAAGCTGGGGTCATGGTCTTGGCTATTTTGTTATTGAGGCCTTTATTATATGAAATTCAAAGCTGGAACGTGTAGCTACAAGATATTCATCGTTTAAACTTTCTGCGAATAGTCGATTTATTAGAGCCAACGCATAAAGCGGCACACTTTACCTGATTAAAGCAATATGAATTCATACCAGCTTTTGCCAATCCTGATGATTTTCAAAATTGACCTATGTACATTTTTTCGTCTGCAGTAATGAACATTTCAGTCATTAGGATTTTTAGGGCTTACTCATTGTTAGAAGCCATCAAGATCAGGAGCTATATTCCTTATTGTCTGTTCTTGATCAGATACATCGAAATATAAATTTTTATAAAACAAAGTGCCTTTTATCAGAAACTTTTAAAATTCCCATCTTGAAATCATTTTCTATTTTTTAAATCATTTCATTAACTTATATTAATTAAAGCAACCATCCTAAAGTACTATAAATCAAACCATTGCTTATACCCTATATCAATAAAAAGAGAGGAAACGAATGATTTCTTATAAGAGAAATAACAATGACGTTGATTATCTGAGTTTATTGATTTCTGATGAAAACCAGTTGACTTATCGATAGTCACGTAGCAATGTTACAGAAACATTATTAACTCATTTCGCCAATTCGGCTTACAATGTAAAACTTCGACATATTTTCCATATTTGTCATTTTTTAACATTGCCAATTCCTTGCAAAGTTCGCATTATATATGCCGCTATTAGGCACGCGCTTTCTACACCAATTCAAACAAAATTTTTAAAAAATGTAGAATTTCATGCCATAATGGATGAAGTTTGCTGAGAACTTGCAAACTTTTTTGAAACTTTTGAATTGGAGCAAGCTGAATGAGTTCGACCATTTTGGTCATTCATGGACCGAATTTGAATTTGCTAGGAAAGCGTGAACCAGAAGTCTATGGTTATTTAACTCTTGATGATATTAATCAACAGCTAATCGCCCAGGCGAAAAATGCCTCCCTAGAATTAGAGACTTTCCAGAGTAACTGGGAAGGTGCCGTTGTCGACCGAATTCATCAAGCACAACAAGACGACGTGAAATACATCATTATCAATCCTGCAGCATTGACACATACCTCTGTTGCAGTACGTGATGCCCTACTTGGTGTTGCCATCCCATTTATTGAAGTCCATTTGTCCAACGTGCATGCACGCGAGGCATTCCGACATCATTCATATTTATCCGATAAAGCCATCGGTGTGATCTGTGGTTTAGGTGCTAAAGGCTATGATGCCGCGCTCGATTACATCATTGAAAAAATTCAATCTTCTCAGCAATCTTAATTAGGAATACTGTCTCATGGATATCCGTAAAATCAAGAAACTCATCGATTTGATGATTGAGTCTGACTTACAGGCGATCGAAGTTAAGGAAGGCGATCAATCTATCGCGCTAACTCGTCGCAATCCAGTGGTTGCAGCAGCTGTTCCTGCAATGCCTGCACCTGCTGCTGATGTTCCAGCAGCGAAATCACCACGCGGTGCAGTTGAAAAATCTCCTATGGTCGGTGTGTTCTATGCAGCACCAAGCCCAGGCGAAGCACCATTTGTAAAAGTCGGCCAAACCGTTTCTGCGGGTGAAACACTGGGTATCATCGAAGCCATGAAAATTATGAACCCGATTGAAGCAACTCAAAGCGGTGTAATTGAAGAAATTCTGGTAAAAAATGGTGAAGTGATTCAGTTTGGTCAACCACTTTTCCGTTACCGCGCCTAATCACTTCGGGGATTCATAATGTTGCAAAAAGTTTTAATTGCAAACCGAGGGGAGATTGCTCTGCGCATTGCCCGAGCTTGCAAAACTTTAGGAATTAAAACTGTCGGTGTCTATTCAGATGCTGACAAGGATCTGATGCACCTCCGCTTCTGTGATGAAGCTGTATGTATCGGTCCTGGCGCGAGCAGCGACAGTTACCTGAATATTCCAGCCATTATTACAGCAGCTGAAATTACCGGTGCAGATGCCATCCACCCGGGTTATGGTTTCCTGTCTGAAAATGCTGAATTTGCTGAAATCGTGGAAAGTTCTGGCTTTATCTTTATCGGTCCACGTCCAGAACATATTCGCCTGATGGGTAACAAGGTTTCTGCAATTATTGCCATGAAAAAAGCGGGTGTACCAACCGTACCTGGCTGTGATCATGCAGTAACCATTCATAATGCGCTAGCTGAAGCCAAAGAAATCGGCTTTCCGTTGATCGTAAAAGCTGCTGCCGGTGGTGGTGGTCGTGGTATGCGTATCGTTGAACGCGTGGATACCCTGCTAGAATCTGTACAAGCGGCGCAACGTGATGCGGAAATGTGGTTCGGTGATGATACGGTTTACATGGAACGCTTCCTGCAAAAACCGCGTCACGTCGAAGTGCAGGTTCTAGGTGATGGTAATGGTCATGCGATTCACCTGTATGACCGTGACTGTTCTTTACAGCGTCGTCACCAGAAAGTGCTTGAAGAAGCGCCAGCGCCAAATCTGCCAGAACAGGCACGTGCTGACATTCTTGAAGCCTGTGTCAATGCCTGTAAATTGATGCAATACCGTGGTGCAGGTACTTTCGAGTTTTTGTTTGAAGACGGTGAATTCTTCTTTATTGAAATGAATACCCGTGTTCAGGTCGAACACCCTGTCACTGAAATGGTGACTGGTGTTGATATTATTGAACAGCAATTACGTATCGCTGCCGGTTTAGGGCTGAATATTCAGCAAGAAGATGTAGTAGTTAAAGGTCACGCGATCGAATGCCGTATCAATGCAGAAGATCCATCTACCTTTATGCCATCTCCAGGCAAGATCGAAACTTTCTATGCGCCAGGTGGTGCCGGTATCCGTTTAGATTCACATATCTATCCAGGCTACAGCATTCCGCCATATTATGATTCAATGATCGCCAAGTTGATCGCGCATGGTAAAGATCGTGAAACGGCGATTGCCCGTATGAAGCAGGCACTGGATGAAATGATCCTGACTGGCATCAAAACCAATATTCCATTGCACAAAGATCTAATCTTGCAGGATGAAAACTTCTGTGAACAGGCGATGGACATTCACTATTTAGAAAAACATCTTCTTAAGCAATTAGAAGGTGCTGCTGAAGAAAAGGCTTAATGCCCTAACCTTCAAAATAAAAAACCGCTAAATCATTAGCGGTTTTTTATTGGGAAATAATTCATCAAGGTAATATACGCCTTAACGTCGCAAAGCATTGATCGGCTTTTTCACCGGCACAGAAATTAATGGTATGTGGATTTTGCCATTTCACAAAATATTGCGTGACTTCACCAGCCTGATCTTCCTGATTGCCTGAACAATCGACCTGATTATTGTCATATTTGACTTGCATGATTAAAGCGGGTGCCTGTTCAGTAGTATCCTGAGGAACCTGATAATCATAAATGCCTGAAGACCATTCCTCACCACTTTTGATAACGACATTATTATTCGCTTTAAAATTATAGTATTCGATGCATTTCTTATTATTTGGAATTTCCATTCCCCAAAGCCCCAGAATTTCCGGACGAGTCACCACACGATAGGTATTTGCCGTTTGAGAAGCCTGCGCTTGAACCTGAGTTACTTGTGGTGTTTTTTTATTTGCATCTGCAGCCATTGCCCAGGTGGACAAAGTAAGCAGCATCAGGCTTAGACACGTTTTTTTCATATTTAAAAAATCATTCCTACAAGGCAGTCTAACTTAACATATTTTTTTGAAGTCAGCGTATAGCGAAAAAAGCTTTTCATCTGTTGGCTTAAAAATATCATTCGTCTACATAATAGCCATTTCAATTCAAGAGAATTTTGTTTATATTTTGTACCCAACAGAACTTTAATAATGAATTAAATTAAAGACTAGCAATAACAAAAAGAAAAATTACACAGCTCAAGTAAATAAAAAACAGCATGTGATTTTTCATTGTAAATTTATAGGGTAACTTGATTTGCGACTTGCTGACTTAAAAGAAAAACAACTGGATCCAGAAAGTGCTGCGTATATCATTATTGCACTGCTTATCCTTGTTTGCAGCTTTATTGGTATTGCGACCCGTCCTATGGGCTATCTGGCATTCTTGTGGCCAGCCAATGCCGCCCTGCTCGCCTTTTTCCTGCGTTTTCCCAAGCTGAATAACAAAGGTGGCTGGCTTGGTGCATTCAGTGCCTTTATGTTTGCCGATCTGGTCACCGGTGGTCCATTCCTGCAAAGCCTATTCCTGACTCTTTCCAATTTACTCAGCACCATCGTTTCTCTGTTCTGTATCCGCTATTTCAAGATCAACTATAAATATTACAATACCGGCTATACTTTTATTCATCTATTCGGCATTTTCGCTTTTGCCGGCTGTCTCGCCAGTGCAGCTTTTGCTGTACTGACCCTGGTCAATGTTCCAGATTCATTCATTACTCCGGAAAATATGCAGATTGATTTTTTCCTGTGGTGGACTGGTGAGATGGTGAATTACATCATTATTCTGCCATTGGTGCTGGCTTTTCCACGCATCAAGGACATTCACTATTTCTTAAATAATCGTCGCAAAAAAACTTACGAACTTAGCTATTTCTTTCCACTGATCGCCATTGCCATCTGCGTGTCTCTGACCCACATTTTTTCGGGTCCAGGTGCGTTGATTTATCCAATGGCGGCCTTGATCTGGGCAGCTTTGACTTATCGTATTTTTACCATTTCGATTATTAATATGTTGGTGTTACTGTTTACTTACAACAGCCTGACCCAGGTCTATCTGGAACATGATGCGCTGATCAATTCAACTACCTTCATTTCCTTACGCATTGGCTTATTTATGCTGGCCTTAGCACCATTGATTCTGTGCATTATTAGCCAAAACCGGAATGAACTTTATAAGCATGTGCTGTATCTGGCGAATTACGATACTTTAACTCGCACCATGAACCGGCACTTTTTCTTTCAGGAAGGTGAAAGTTTACTGGAACAGACGAAAAAATTGCCGTTTTCATTGATCATGCTAGATATTGATCATTTTAAACGACTCAATGATGACTATGGGCATCATGTCGGTGACACTGTACTGCAACAGTTTGCCGAATCAGTCAAAAGTAATCTGCGCAGTTATGACCTGTTTGCCCGGATCGGCGGAGAGGAATTTATAATTCTGATGTGGGACATTGATCATGACGAAGCCAATGCAATTGCTGAACGTATTCGCTATGTAGTGGAAAATACCCCAATCTATCTGGACTATGGCAGAACCGTGAATATTACGGTGAGTCTCGGCATTACCCATCAGATCGCACCGCAAAAAGTCGATTTGCAGCATCTGATTAATATTGCGGATCAAGCACTATACCGAGCTAAACATTTGGGTCGTAATCAGGTGGTATTAGCATCTTAAAAGAATTTAGAAATTGAAGCCATTAGAACAAGGATTGTTATGAATTATCAAGAATACCTCAAATACGATGGTCTGGGACTGGCTGAGCTGGTCGCTAAAAAAGAAATTCATCCATCAGAACTGCTGAATATTGCACTGGAGCGTAGTAACCAAGCCAATCCAGAACTGAATGCCATTATTATTCCGATGCATGATTATGCCCAGAAACGTACCCAAACTGATTTGACCGGTCCTTTTGCCGGAGTGCCCTTTCTGGTGAAAGACCTGTTTCAGGAATATGCAGGTTATCCGACCTCTTATGGCTGTAATGGATTTAAACGGATTGGCTATATCGCGGATCGTAATGCAGAAATCGTTAATCGCTGGGAGAAATCCGGGATTGTGACCTTTGGCCGCACCAATACCCCAGAGTTTGGCATCAAAGGGATTACGGAGCCAGATGCTTGGGGCAGCTGTAAAAACCCGTGGAATCTCAAACATAACAGTGGGGGCTCATCGGGTGGCTCGGCTTCTGCGGTTGCTGCTGGGATTGTCCCGATTGCTGGTGCAAGTGATGGCGGTGGTTCAATCCGCATTCCGGCTTCTTATTGCGGGCTGTTTGGCCTGAAACCTAGTCGTGGTCGTACCCCCTGGGGCCCACAAATGAGCGAAGCCATGCATGGTGCTGCGATGCAACATGTGCTCACTAAAACCGTGCGTGATAGTGCAGCGATGCTCGATGCCACACATGGCGAAGATCACCATTCCATGTTCAAGATTATGCGTCCACATACGCATTACTTGGAAATCATTCAGCAGCCACCGAAAAAACTAAAAATTGCTTTTAATACTCAATCTCCAATTGGAACTCAAGTTTCTCAAGATGCTATTCAAGCCGTTGAACAAACCGCCAAGCTACTTGAATCATTAGGCCATGAAGTTGTAGAAGATCGTCCAGAGATTGATGGCATGCAGCTGGCTAAGGATTTTATTACCACCTGGTTTAGCCAGTTCTCTTATATGCTGAATGAAATCCGTAAACATTACGATGCTAAATTCACTGATTTTGAACTCGACTCCCAAGTCCTAGCGGCTTTTGGTGCAAAAACCACGGCGATTGAATACATCCACAACCTGAATAACTGGGGCGTGTATGTATCACAAATGAACCAGTTCTTTGACCATTATGATCTGTATCTGACCCCGGCCACGGCATCCGTTGCACCGCAAAATGGTGAGATCAAAACACCTGAATGGCAAAAACCCATTCTGAAAGCCTTACTGGGCATAAGAAAAACTCACCTGCTTGCCCAAGGCAAACTGGTCGATCAGATGGTGAAAGACAACCTGAAGTGGGTACCTTTTACCCAACTGGCCAATATCACCGGCTTACCCGCGATGTCCGTACCTTTGTACTGGAATGAGCAAAATCTGCCGTTAGGTTCGCAGTTTATTGCGCCATTTGCACACGAAGACTTGTTACTACAATTGGCCGCACAGCTTGAACAGGCACAACCGTGGTTCGATCGCTATCAGGATATTCAAATCTAATCAGTAACTCCCAGATCAGGTGGGATGTGTTTCCACCTGATTGGGCAAACCTGCTAACAGTAACAATCCCAAAAGTGTAGAAGCTGCGGCAAATATAAAAATCGTAGCGCCCCCAAACACATCCCAATACTGTCCTGCCAGAATACTGCCGCTTGCCACACCCAAGCCCCACATGGTGCTATATAGCGCCTGCCCACGTCCCTGCTGACCTGCAGAGAAGTTCTGGAAGATCACTCGCATGGCGATCATATGAAACAGGCCAAAACTAAAGGCATGAATACTTTGTGCCATAAACTGGGCAATAAACATGGATGGCAGCATGCCAACAATCAGCCAGCGTAATCCTGTAAGCAATAAACAGATCAGGACTAGGGTTCGCCATGACCAGCATTTAAAGAACAAAGTCGCGTAGGCAAACATGATAATTTCTGCAATCACACCAACTGACCAGAGCAAGCCAATCTGACTGGTACTGAAACCATGCTGACTGAGAAAGTTGCTATAGAAACTGTAAAACGGCGCATGCGAGAACAGCATGATCAATTCAATCAGAAAAAAACTATAGACTACAGGTCGTTTCAAGATTGGCCACAGTGGTTCCAACTGTTTCTGCGCCGTGGGTGCTGCGGAAGGCTCTTTAATGCTAAAAGACCAGATAAAAGCCAGAAATGAAATACACAGCAACATCACCGGTAACATGCTCACCGGAATAATTTCAAAAATAGCCCCTATACCAAACACCCCGGCAATAAAGCCAACAGATCCCCATTTACGCACCTTGCCATATAATTCAGCACGTTTTTCGCCGAGCCAGAACAAAGTCACACCTTCAAACTGGGCCAGAATCGCATTCTGAAAAAAACTAAAAATCAGCATCAGCAAAGCAATGGACTGGAAACTATTAGGAATGATAAAGATCAAGAACCAGATACACGCTTCCATCCAGGTGGCAATGCGTACCAGCAACATGCGTTTCCCGGATTTATCGGCAATCCAGCCCCAGATCATCGGGGCGAAGAAACGGGTCACAATGGCAATTGAAGATAAAATCCCGATTTCTGAATAACTGAAACCCTGATCTTCAAGATACAAACTCCAGAACGGCATGAATGCTCCCACGATGGCATAGTAACAGAAGTAGAAACCGCCGAGTCTGGACTGAATGGGAAGATTGAGCATGGAAATAAACCGGCCTAAAAATCAGAAACTTAAAATTGTGAAAGCTGTATCCTATTGTATTCATTTTACCGTCCATACAGTTCACCAATCTACAAATCAGTCTACAAAATTTATTTTTTGTAGATTTCAAAATATTTGTAGACTGCTAGATTAAAGCCCTCACTTAGAGGGCTTATGAATTTTAATATAGGCGTCTACTTTAGCAGCACAATCTGCATTATGCGGTCCCGCTGTAAAACAGCAAAGCGCCCACTATGGAGCGCGGCCTTTATCTTTTCTTCTCACAATCACGGAATTCAATTTCATACGTGTATTCGTATGTATGGATGCCTAGCAAGCATTTTATGAGTTTCAACATGGATTTTATCCTGGCAATAAAAAACCACCCGAAGGTGGTTTTAATTTATTCGGCTTTTAATCTTAAAATTTCTATAGCCTCTCCTTGATAACCATTTTCAGGAGTGCCACCTTCTTGAATCAGAACTAATTCACCATTTGACAATGAATGTGGGAATAATACCGGATACCCAGCAATAAAACGACAATGCCCCATTGATGTAAAATTCCCTGATTTAATAAGATCATCACCTTTTGTAACCTCAGGAGTAGCACCCTCATAAGGTCTAGTCCATCTAAATTCGTAACTACTATCTCCTGAAAATTTAAAAGTCATATCACCTGGATCATCACTGGTAAAACCAAAATATCCCCAAAGGGAGGTTGTTTTAACCGATGTTGCACGCCATGTTTCTACTGAAGTGAGCGCCTTCCACCATTCATCACATGAAGCGGTATGATCAAGAGTTAATGTACTTTGAATTGGTTCTTGATTTTTTCGGATAAATTCTAAATCGCCTAATGAAGAACCGCTTACTTTTATTTTGTCTTCACCATTTTTACTTAATGTCACTGTTTCACGATAAATACCTGTTACGCCACCATTGGACGTTATTGGTATAGCTATTGAGCCGCTACAAACTCGATCGCACGAAATGGAGTCTATATAAGCACTACCAATAGGTAAAATGCTAGGATTAGATTTAAATACAGAATCCCCAAAGCTAGTGATAATGGCTTTATTATCAGAAAATTCGAGTTCAATATTATCAGCGCCAGTAAAGATGCCTTCAACAACAAAATCTACAGTTGAGTCTATAGGGCTAGTTATATCAAACTTAAAATCACTATCCTTCCCCCCACCGCCGCACCCTACAAGACTTAGCATGAGGGCGGAAATCAATACGATTTTTTTCATAATGCTTCCCCTTATTTTAAAGATATAAATTTTTATTTTAATTAACGCCAATCTCAACTTTAAATAAGCTTTTCAAATTGAATCGGCGAATAACCACATTTTTTATTCATAACAACCCAGACCGAATGTGACAA
>NZ_JPQO01000171.1 GCF_000773685.1 Acinetobacter sp. HR7
GCGGTCTTTTTTATTTTTTAGCTGAAAACTTAGAACAGATAAGACACCTGCAGATTCAGCATATGTTCTGTTTTGTCTCCACTTCCTATCGCATAAGAATCTGCTGGGCCACCAATCAGGAAGTCATTTTTACCCATGATATAGTCAGCAACAAACATCAGGTCCTTATAGTACGCTGTTACACCTAGAATATGACGGGTTGAATCTTTAAAACCATCCTCTGATTTATCATATTGGCTATACATAAAGTGCGGTTCAATTTCACTAAATTTACCTACATCTTTAAATGAATAAGCCAGATCGACGGTATAGAACATGCCTTCATTCGCCACCATAAAGTTGTCATCGAATGAACCCATCAAGGATGCTTTAGGTGTTATTGGATCAGCATTGTCTACATCATTCTTACCTAATGTCACGGTAACGCCGAGGTTGTTATAACGTAAGTTACCAAATAATGCCCAAGCCTGACGGTCTCCTTCAGTGTTAAAGGTTTTATTGTCAATATCAGATGACCAGTAAGAAGCGCCTACACTGCTTGAAACGCCTTCAGGTAAACCGGAAATGTCCTGCTGAACGCGAGCAATAAACATATCTGTTTCGTCTAGATGGCTGATTGCACTATTTTCAGGTTTGACGAAATTAGTTGTATAACGACTGGCATCTTCTGAATATGGGCCGCTATAGCTACCACCATCACCCGGGAAATAACCGAGTTCAAGTTTGGTACCCGTATCGAATTTACCCTGATATTTGATCCCGAGGTTATGCACATCTTCCAGACCCACCTGGGTGATCACACCACCATAATAGTTACTTTCCCAGTAACGCCCGGGACCAAATGGTACAGCCTGGATACCGGCCTGAATCAGGTGCTTGTCATTGATGTTATAGCCTAAATAGCCATCTACTAACGTTGAAAAGTCACAGAGTTTGTCAAACTGGTAGCAGCGGTATTCTACATGACCAAACAGCTTAGGTGATTTATAGTCCAGATTGACACGTGCTGCATCAAAGGTCAGTTTATGGTCATTCTCCGTCCAGCTCTTGTCCTGATATTTAGCTCTAACAAAACCAGATAGTGTTAATGCACCCAGATCACTTTTTTCATCACCAATCGTGAGATCTGCAGCATAAGCTGAAGTTACGATTCCCCCAAGCATCAGGATTGAGCAGCACGCGCTTAGTACTTTCATTTTCATTATAACGATCCTATTTCGTATTTAACTTTCATTCTTTCAATGCGATTTTTGGATTACTTCGGCATGTAGTTCTGGATGTCTTCATCCGTTGGTGCCTGTAACTTGTATTTGGCAATCAGCTGGTCGTACTCTCCGGATTTCTTCAGCGCATCCAGACCTTGCTGAATTTTGTTGTAAAGTTCAGTGTCGCCTTTACGTACTGCAATACCACCAAGGATTGGGAAGAATGGTTCAGTTGAGCTGATGACGACACGGCCTTTTAATTTCTCTACAGTACTTTGAGCAACGCTGGTATCGTCATACTGTGCATCCACTGCTTTGGCCAACAATGCTTGTACCGCTTCTGGTGAAGTTACGAATTCACGGATAGTGATCGCAGGTTTGCCTTTAGCTACACAGCTTTCATCTGAAATCTGACGTAACTGTTCTGGGAATAAAGCGCCTTTTTGTGCCGCAATGGTTTTGCCACAAAGGTCATCGCGTGTTTTTGGTTGATAATCGGAGTCAGCCAAAGCCACCACAGATTCAGTGGTGATGAAATATGGCACCATATCCACTTTTTCTACGCGTTCTTTAGTGATGTATAAACCAGACAACAGCAGGTCAAATTTTTTCGCATCCAGACCAGTCAGCAGGTTAGAGAAACGGCTGTCGATAAAGTTTGCTTTATCACCTGATTGTTCAAATATTTTTTCAGCAATTTCGATATCGAAGCCGACAGCTTTGTCATTTTCAAAATATTCAAATGGAGGGAAAGTAATATCACTACCAACTTGATACACTTTGCCAGTCGCAGCTTTCGTATCACCTTCTGCCTGCTCTGCCGGTTTGCTACATGCAGTTAATCCAACTGCCAGAGATAAAGCTGCAATCAGCGGTTTTACTTTCAAAATTGATCTCATACACAAACTCCAATTCAACGGATATAATTGCTATACAACTGTTATACGTGAGTTTTTTGCATAAAGTAATTTTGAATTTCCTAGTCACTAGGCTGAAAATTACGATCCAGCGTTTGGTCTAAAAATATTAGAATTTTCATACACTTTATTTAGGTCAACGCGATGAAAACTGAACTAGAATTACGCATAGATTTGGCAGCTGCACTCCGTTTAAGCGCAAAATTAGGCATGCATGAAGCAGTAGCGAATCACTTTAGTGCAGCAGTCTCTGAAGATGGCAAATCTTTCCTGTTAAACCCGAAATGGGTACATTTTTCCAAGGTCAAAGCCAGTGACTTGATCCTGGTTCATTCCAATGATCCAAACAGTTTTGAAAAAGGAAAAATTGATGCAACGGCATGGGCAATTCACGGCCAGATCCATCAACTGCGTCCTGACATTAAAGTTATCATGCATTTGCATCCCATTTATTCAACAGCACTGTCCTGCCTGAAAAATCCGACCATGTTGCCCGTTGAACAGAACAGCGCGCGTTATTTCAACCGTGTCTCTTATGACAGCCATTACGGCGGTATGGCAGATCAGCTGGCTGAAGGACAACGACTGGCCAGCCTCTTACAACAAAATAAACGTCTGCTCATGGGTAATCATGGTGTCCTGATTGGCTCACATGATATTGGCATTGCTTTTGATGATATGTATACCTTTGAACGTGCAGCGCAGATCCTCATCAATGCTTATTCTACTGGTCAGGCACTCAATATCCTGAATGATGAGGTTGCGGAAAAGACCGCGCAGGACTGGGAAAAAATTGAAGACTTTAGCATTGCCCATTTTGAAGAAATGAAATCAATTTTGGCGGCTGAAGATCCAAGTTTTATGGATTAAGTTTTCAATTTATTTTGCACAATAAAAAAAGAGCTTCAAATGAAGCTCTTTTTTTATGGGATCTGGTTTTATGCCACTTCTTCCAGTCCAGCTTGCTGCACAAAGAAAGATGCACCTTTAGGTTTTTGTGGCAGTTTTAGCTGGTTCGCTGACATACGGATCTGACCACTTTCTTCACCATACACCAGTTGACCCTGATGTTTGCTTGGTAGCGGGTTATCGGAAATTGGCATCGCGTCTTCCGCTGCATATACCGTGATGAACAGGTAACGTGGTAATTCAGTCTGGTTCGCCCCTGAAGCATGCAGTAAACGCGTATGCATGAAACATACGGAACCGGCAGGACCTGTACAAGATACATAGTTCTGACATTGTTCAGCTTCAACAGCCTCCTCAACTTTTCCGGTGAAACGACCATCTTGCCAGTGATTATAAAGTTCACCTTTGTGGCTACCTGGAATCACTTGCAGTGGACCATTTTCAGCCGTCACTTCACCGACCATCAATAATGCAGTAATCATGTCATCATTGGTATGTGGAGTAAATGGAAAGTCCTGATGCCATTTTACTGTGGTGACTGTATGCGGGAGCTTGGCATTGACTTTACTGTGATGGAAACGGGTACCACTACCACCAATCAGTTGGCCGGCCATGGTCGCCATTGCTGATTTCATCGCAGTGTCATAATAAGCGTCTGAAATTTCCGTTGGCGAGCTCACACGGCGTAGTGATGGATGCGCAGCACTGTGGTCTGCCGGATCAACATCAAAGCGTGGACGGCCATCTAAGGTTTCACCATAAGCTTCAGAATATTCACGGCTTTCATCCACCCAGCTTTCCAATTGCTGACGTAAACCTGCCAGCTGTTCAGCAGTCAGTACATTTTCAACAACGAGATAACCATCACGATGAAATTGGTCAATTTGCGCTTGTGTTAACATCTTCTGTTCCTCTTATTTCAATTGAATCTTATTTCGCCATCACTGCTGCAACATCGGCATCAGTCGGTGCTTTTAAACCATAATCAGCTAAAATTTTTTCGTATTCGCCCGAAGCTTTCAGCTTGTCCAGGCCTTCTTTCACTAGCTGATACGTTGCGGTATCCCCTTTACGGATACCAATTCCGCCTACTGTCGGGAAGAACTGTTCAGTTGAAGTGACTTTGACTTTGTCTGGTAAATTTTTCGCTGCAGCCGTCATCACCGCTGCATCGTCATACTGAATGTCCACGGCATGGGCCAATAAAGCCTGGGTCGTTTGTGGTGAAGTTTCAAATTCACGAATGGTGATGGATTTTTTGCCTTGAGTCGCACAACGCTCCTGGGAAATTTCCTGCACCTGAGTCGCAAATGCGGTACCTTTCATGACACCTACCGTTTGACCGCACAAATCGTTAGGACCTTTTGGCATCAGGTTCGAGTCTTTACGTACCAGCAAAGAAATATCAGTTTTGTAATACGGGATCATGTCGATCTGCTCGAGACGTTCTTTGGTGATATACATGGACGAGAACAAAATATCGAACTTATTGCCTTTTAGACCCGGAATCAGGTTCGCCCAACGCGTATCCTTCCAGTCAGGCTTATAACCCTGTACTTCCCCAATTTTTTCCATTATTTCCACACTGACACCACTTGGCTTGCCATCATCCAGAAATTCGTATGGCGGGAAGGTTAAATCCGAACCTACAGTGACAGATTTGGTTTCTGTTACAGCTGCCTGTGTTGATTCAGTTTCTGCTTTTTTCGCACATCCAGTGAGTAATAAACTTCCCATCAATGCAGTGAATAAAAAAGATTTTGTTTTCATTAATACCACCCTACCCTTAAATTATCTTTATGCTTCGAATATATATATAAAGCTGTAATAATCCGATTAGTATTTTTTTATTCAACACTTTATAAAAATAAAATACTTCCGAATTTTAAATATGCATAAAAAAAGCAGCTATCAAGGCTGCTTTAAATATATAGTGATTTAAGCTGCTTTATAAATGAATTTTTCTAAACGTTCATTATTGGCATTTTTTAAAGCTTCTGGCGTGTCATTTAAAACTACATGACCATTTTCCATAAATACTACACGATCTGAAACTTTAAAGGCAAAGTGCATTTCGTGGGTCACAATAATCATGGTCAGTCCTTCTTGTGCCAACTCCTCGATCACTTTTAATACTTCGTTCACCAGTTCAGGATCCAATGCCGATGTTGGCTCATCAAACAGGATAATGGAAGGTTGCATTGCCAGTGCACGGGCAATCGCGACACGTTGTTGCTGACCACCAGACAGTTGGTGCGGGTACTTGTTAGCGTGCTGTTTCATGCCGACTTTTTCCAGCATTGCCAGTGCCGTGATTTTGCTGTCCAGTACCGTTCCCATATTGTGATAGAGCGGTGCTAACATCACATTTTCCAGAATGGTTTTGTGTGGGAACAGGTTAAAGCTCTGAAATACCATACCCACATGAATGATCTGTTTTTTGTACTCAGGTGAGTTTTCAGTAATTTCCTGATCTTTTAGGAATGGCTGACCCAGCAGATTGACAGTTCCTTGATTCAGGCTTTCCAGACCATTCAAGGTACGGATGAAGGTGGTTTTACCAGAACCGGATGGACCAATGATTGAAATCACTTCACCCCATTTCACTTTCAGGTCAATGCCTTTTAACACTTCCTGATTGCCATAAGATTTATGGATATTGATCGCTTCCAGTGCATATTCACCAGCACGTTCTGGCTTCACATCCTTACGCGCATTAATTGAAGCTTTAGGCAATTGATATAATGGATCTTTTTCATCAATCAGGCCTGGTTTACGATTAGTGATGTCAATTTTGCGCTCTAGCCAGCCCAGCAACCAACCAAATACGGTCACGATCAGGACATAGTAGAAAGCAACCGCCAGCATGGTTTCCATTACCAGGAAGTTTTGCGTGTACAAGCGTTGACCTACCAACAGAATTTCAGTCAATGAAATCACGGAAACCAGTGAAGTCAGTTTCACGATTGACACGTATTCATTGCCCAAAGCGGGTAACGCAATACGGAAAGCTTGTGGAATCACAATCAGGCGTTGAATGCCAGAATATTTAATCCCCAACGCCTTACCTGCTTCAATCTGGCCCTTATGTACAGAAGTCAGGCCACCACGGTGAATCTCTGCAATATAAGCAGCTTCACTCAAGGTCATGGCAAGCAGGCCAGCAATAAATGGCGATGCAAGCACCACACTGGAAGCTGGAAAAATTTGTGGCAGGTTGTAGACAAACACCAGTAATACCAGCAATGGCAGGCTCCGGAAAAACCAGATATATATATCGCTGGACCAGGATAGTGGTTTAAATTTTGACTGTTTGCCAAGCGCCAGTAAAAAGCCCAGTACAATACCAATCACCCAGACCAGCACACTGAGTTCGATCACGGTCCAGGTCGCCAGCCAGAAATTTTTGTTGGTAAATAAATCTAAGGTATAGGTCCAGTTAAAATCCATAAAAGTCCCCCATTCGGACGATTTTTCTCTATTAATGTTTTTATAGCTAAAAATAGGGAAATAAGTAATTTTTAAAAAGTGATTCAATACCACAGCTTTTTAAAAGCAATAAAAAAGGCCAATATAAAATTGGCCTTTCATTTAAAATAAATCGATATATAAAATATATGTTCGCTATTTTATATAATAGCCAACCATAATATGCAATATTTATTTTTCATAAAATTAAAATAAGATTATGCTTTTAAACGGCTTTGTTGCATAAATATGTAAGCATCTGATTTAAATAAATTTAATTTTGGATTAAAAAATAATCAAAACTTTTAAAATCATATAGTTATGAAATCTTTATGCAACAAAGCCCTTTTAAACTCATTAATAATTTCTCCAGAAAAATATCACACTGGTTTAATTGTTCTATATCGACATATTCATTCGGTTTATGTGCGACTGCAATATCTCCCGGGCCACAGACAATCACCGGACAGTCCAAGGCATCCTTGAATAAGCCGCCTTCTGTACCAAAGGAAATGTTTCCAATCTGCGTATCTGATGGCAGTAACTGCTGGATAAATTTTACTGCTTCAATAGTTTTTGAGGTTTTTAGGCCTGGATACTGATTCATTTCTTCCACTTCAATCTGCGAACGGAAATCTTCAGTGACTTTTTCGAGAATTTGTTCCTGAATAGCCTGACTGCTATCTTCAGCCAGATGCCGGATTTCATAATCTACCACACACAGGTTCGGCACAATATTTAAAGCCGTACCACCTACAATTTTCCCCACATGTACCGTGGTATAGGGAATGTCATAGCCAGAATCCTGATGCCCCTGTTCTTTTAAATAACTTTGCACCTGTTGTAATGAATCGACCAGGCGGCTAGCGACATGAATCGCATTCACATATTTCGGTGCTAAAGCTGAATGTCCTTCTTCCCCATGACAATGTGCTCGATAAACTGTTTTACCCTTATGCGCCAATGCTAATTGCATCATGGTGGGCTCACCAATCACACACAAAATCGGTTGGACAATACTGGAGGCGAGATGATCCAGAATACCTCGCACACCAATGCAGCCAATTTCTTCATCATAAGAAATGCATAAATGTAATGGCCGCTTAAGTTGCAACTGTGAGGCTTTTAGCATGGTGACAATGGCACAGGCCAAAAAGCCTTTCATATCCGCTGTGCCACGACCATAAATACGCTGATCTTTGGTTACGGCTTCAAAAGCTGGGCTGTCCCATTGTTGCCCTTCTACCGGCACCACATCTGAATGACCTGATAACATCACACCAGGTTGATCTTGAGGACCAGTGGTAGCAAACAGGTTGGCTTTGGTTTTCTCTGCATTAAAATTCAGGTTGACCTGAATGCCATGGCTTTCAAATAGTTCTTGCACAAAACGAATCAGCTCTAGATTGCTTTGATAGGAAATGGTCTGAAAGGCAATCAGTTTGGAAAGAAGCTGAATACTGTTTAAATCGCTCAATGCTGAGACCTCATGCTGTAGCTTTCATCTTGATATGCGGATCGAAGAAATGCGCGTCCGCCATACCAGGAATATATTGATTGGATAAAAATGCACGGCAGCGACTGATGAATGCCTGAGAAACCGTATTCAATGTGGCATTTTTCGCGGTCGCCAGTCCAATCTGCATCGGACGATGTTCACCGGCAATACGTAGGCGAACCAGACGTTTTCCATCCAGTGAGTAATTGTTTTTAGGACGCACATTTAAAATGGTATAGCCCAGATTATTGGCGACCATGGAACGCACTACATCTACATGCCGTGATGAATGTGCGACTTGCGGGCTTAATTTATGGTTACGGAACAGCGAGATGAAGTAGTCATTACTGAATGGCATATCCAGCAATACCATCGGCAGTTCAGCCAGCTCTTCCAGTGTTACTGCGACATTCTTGGCTAAGGGATGTGCTTCACTGACTAACACATGAGGTGGTAATACCGCCAACGGTTCAAAATTAATCAGGTCATGATCAATATTCAAGTCATAGGTTAAGACGACATCCAGCTCATTACGTGCCAGACTATTCAGCAATACCTGCTGATCATCCTCACATAAATCCAAAGTAACGTGCTTATATAAATTGGTGAAGCCGTGAATAATTTCGGCATAAATCATCGGAGAAAAAGCGGTAAAACATCCTAAGCGTAATGGACCACTAATTGATCCAGAGAAATCTGCCGCCAGAGAATACAAGCTGTTGGCCTGACTTAGAATGAATTTGCATTCCTGCATCACCTTCTCGCCAATATTGGTCAGAATCAGGCCCTTGGCATGCTGACGAATAAATAGTTGGACTTTTAATTCTGACTCAATATGTGCAATCGCGGCTGAAATTGAAGGTGAAGAAACGTGAATTTTTTCAGATGCAATGATAATGCTACCGCTTTCAGCAGTAGCAACGAAGTATTGCATTTGACGTAGAGAGATTCGATTGAGCACAACTGCATCCTTTAAAAGCGCAGTGAAGCATTACTCATCGCCGGGGACCCCATAGCTTGGAGAACTTGCGGGATTAATCGCACGTACGACGTAATCTTCAACCTGCGGTTCATATACTTTCCAGAGTTGGTGCAGATCTTCAATCGGGGTATCAGACCAGTCGACACGTAAATTGATCACGGGCCATTCCACCTTATCCACCACCAACAGACCTGCAGAATGAACTGGTCCAGCTTCTCCACCGGCAGCAAGCCCTGCTTTGAGTGCCGTCATTAACCGCTCAGCCAGGCTACCTGATGCTGCATGAAAAGCATCTACCATGACTTGAGAAACCTCTTGTTTTGCCAAAAGATTTCCCGCACCAACAGCATGCTCACCTATGCACTGAGAAAACACACCGAGTGAATGTTTGCCACTAAATGCAGCAGGCTTCTCGTCAGAATTGATCAAAGTAAGCTGTCGATACTCGATAAATTCGGTATTTTTCACCAATTCTGCGATGGATTCTTCTGGAGACAGATCATATTTGGTCATATCTAGCAAGATGTTTGCCAACTTTGGATCAGTGATGTTCTGAGATGTAGCAACCCCCACACCGGCTTTCGCCTGTAAGCATCGCGCGGCTACGGCAGGAGATGAGGAGCAGATTGCTCCTCCAAACTGCCCTGTTTTATGGCATCGTGCAATAATCGAAAATGTCATAGGCAATTTTCCTCAAATCAATTAGTCAGGAATTACTGCGGTTGCATCAATTTCGACCAGCCATTCAGGGCGAGCCAATGCTGAAACAACAATACCAGTCGATACAGGGAATACGCCTTTTAACCATTTACCCACTACACGGTAAACTTCTTCGCGGTAACGAGGGTCAATGATATAAATCGTGATTTTGCAGATATCTTCGAGTTCGCCGCCAGCTTCTTCTAGCAGCATCTTGATGTTATACATCGCCTGTTCTGCCTGACCCGCTGCATCGCCAATACAAACACTTTCTGAAGTATCCAGGTTTTGACCAATCTGTCCACGCAGGAACACTGTACGGCCACGTGCTACAACCGCCTGACATAAATCGTTATCTAAGTTTTGTTCTGGGTAAGTTACTTTCGTATTGAATGTTCTAATGCGTGTATGTTTCATATGAGAAGTTCCTCTGTTTGGTACATTCTCAGTATGAATCAACGCCTTGATAAGGCAATTTTCCTTTTCCGTGGTACTAATTTATTATTTCCTTATTAAATTAAAAATTTATATTTATTATTATTTTTCAATTATTTATGATTTATATTTATTTTTTTATAGTGCGTAAATGCCTATTCAAATAATCACCTACTTGAATGATTGAACTATATTTAAGCAATTATTTTGATTAACGCCAATCTCAACTTTTTAAGTCATTGAAATAAAAAGGACATAACCTCATTTTAAATCCGTT